>JAHWKT010000006.1 GCA_019347695.1 Actinomycetota bacterium
TCGGCGGCGGCTGGTCGAGCATCGCCGTCGCACGGGCCTACCCGGAGGCGACGGCCGACGGCTTCGACGTCGACGAGGCGTCGGTCGAGATGGCACGACGCAACGCCGCCGAGGCCGGCGTCGACGACCGGGTACGGTTCATCCACGCGGACGCCGGCGAGATCGACGGCGAGTACGACGCGGTGTGCTTCTTCGAGTGTGTGCACGACATGCCACGCCCGGTCGAGGTACTGTCCGCCGCACGTCGCATCCTGCGGCCGGGCGGAATCGTCGTGGTCATGGACGAGGCTGTCGGCGACGAGTTCACCGCGCCAGGCGACGAGGTCGAGCGCCTCATGTACGGGCTCAGCCTGCTGATCTGCCTGCCCGACGGTATGTCCCACCAGCCGTCGGCGGGCACCGGCACCGTCTTTCGCCCGAGCACGCTGCGCCGCTACGCGCAGGACGCGGGCTTCACCGACATCGAGGTGCTGCCCATCACTGACTTCGGGTTCTGGCGCTTCTACCAGCTGCACGTCTGACGACGCCTGGACGCGCACGTCGGTCAGCGGTCGCCGAGGTCGTCGAGAACCGTGCGCATCCACGCGATCACCTCGTCGTCGCGCATCGCCGCCCCGCGCTCGCGAGCGGCCGCACGCTGCCCCGGCGGCAGCCGTTCGGCCAGGGTGGCGTCGGCCGCGGCCAGGCGGTCGGCGTCCGCACCCCAGGGTTCGGTGGCGGTGGTCCGGGCCGACAGCGCGCCGTGCAGTGTGGCGGCCTGCTCGTTCGCGCCGAGGCGCACCAGCAGGCCCACGATGCTGCGGGCCGCGATCCACTGCTGCGTCCAGTTGCCAGCTCGGTGCCAGCGGTCGACAATCTCGCGGAACAGCGGGACGGCGAGCGTCGCGTCGCCATGCCGTGCATGCAGCGAGGCGACCGTCACCAGCGCCACGCCGGTGAGGAAGCGCTCGTCGAGCGCGCGGCTCCGCGTCAACGTCTGCTCGGCGATCGCCATGGCCCGCGGTGGGTCGATGTCGGCCAGGGCCTCGGCCAGGCAGTACAGCGCCCACGCGGTGGCGGCGTGGTCGTCGTCGCGATGGGCTGTCGCCAGCATCTGCTCGGCGGCGGCCACGGCGACCGGCCCGGCGCCCTGGTAGGCCTGCACCAGCAGCTCGCTGACCCGGGACCAGGTCAGTAGCGCGCGATGGCCGCGACGCAGGGGCAGGCGGCGGAGCCGGGTGCTGAGCCACCTGACGTCCTCGAGGCGGCCCTCGTACAACGCGATCTCGGCCAGGGTGTACAGCGCGATCGCGCCACCGGGGTCGCGCGGCCCGGTGGCGCCGGCGAGGCCACGATCGGCATAGGTCGTGGCCTGCGCGAGGTCGCCCCGGAACCGCGCGCTGAGCGCGGCGGCACCGTAGGCGTCGACCAGCCACGCGGACCTGCTGGCCACCTGCTCGGCCCGCTCGATCGTGCGTTCCGCCCAACTGAACGCCTCGCCGTGCGCACGCTGCTCGGCGTAGATCGGCAGCGCGGAGACCAGCCGCAGTGCCAGATCGAGATCGTTCGCGCACGCCCACGCGTGTGCGGCGCGCAGCTCGTCGATGACCTGGTCGAGCACCGCCACGCGCGCGGGGTTGTCGGCGTCGTACAGGCCATCGGCGGTCGACTCGGCGAGCTCGACGAAGTACCGGGCGTGGGCGCGTCGCGTGGCCGGCTCGTGTCCGCTGGCCGCCAGACGCTCGCGGCCGTACGCGCGGAGCGTCTCGAGCAGCGAGTACCGCGCCGCACCGTCGCCCGTCGAGGCCACCACCATCGATGCGTCGACCAGGTCCGCGATCACGTCGGCGACGTCGGGCAGCTCGACGTCATCGCCGGCCATGGCGACGACCTGCTCGACCGCGGCGAGGGTGACGTCGCCCGCGAAGACCGACAACCGCTCGAACACCCGCTGCGCACGCGGATCGAGCAGGTCGTAGGACCAGTCGACCACGGCGCGCAACGTCCGATGCCGTTCGACACCGCCGCCGCGCGCCCCACGCAGCACCCGGAACCGCCAGGTGAGCCGGTCGACGAGGTCATCCGGTCCCATCGACCGCATCCGCGTGGCCGCCAGCTCCAGCGCGAGCGGCACACCGTCGAGCCGCCTGCAGATGTCCGCGACCGTCTCGTAGTTGGCGTCGGTGAGCGTGAACGGACCCGCCGCCGCGGCGCGACGGGTGAACAACGCGATGGCGGGCACGGCCTCGGCCCGCGCGGCATCGGGGATCGTGCCGGGCGGTGGGACGGCCAGCGGGGGCACGGCGATCACCTGCTCGCTCGGCGCACCGATCCGTTCCCGGCTGGTCACCAGCACCCGGACTCCGGGGCAGTCCCGGACGAGCGCGGTGACCAGCGCGCCGACGTTGTCGACGACGTGTTCGGCGTTGTCGAGCACCAGCAACGCCCGCTGGTGCCGCAGGTAGTCGACGACACCCGACACGGGCGCCATGCCTGGCCGCAGCTGCGCGTCGAGCACCGTCATGACCATCTCGGTGACCGCGCCGCCGGCATCGAGTGACGCGAGCTCACACCACCAGGCGCCGTCGCGGTAGCCGGGGGCGAGCCCGCTGGCGGCCGCCATCGCGACGCTGGTCTTGCCGACGCCGCCGGGTCCGATGAGCGTCACGACCGGGGCATCGCCGACCGTCTCGGTGATCTGCGCGACCAGCGACGCGCGTCCGATGAGCTCCGTGGGCGCCGGCAGGTTGCCCGGTCGTCCACCGGCGTCGACATCGATGGGCGACAGCGGCGACACGCCGTCGCCGGCAAGCGGGCGCGACGGCCGCGGCGCGGGGGTCGCGGACGGCACCGGGTACAGCGGATCAGGGTCGGGTCGCCGCGCAGCACCCGCCGCTCGAGGTCCTGCAGCGCGGTCGACGGTTCGAGGCCGAGCTCGTCGCCGAGACGTGCCCGGTACCGCCGGTAGACCGCCAGCGCCTCGGCCTGCCGCCCGGCCAGGTGCAACGCGACCATCAGCTGTGCGTGCGGGCGCTCCCGCAGCGCCTGCCGTCCGATCAGCGGCTCGAGCCGGGCGATCGCGTCGTCGGTGTGGCCCTGTGCGAGCGCGGCCTCGACCCGCGCTTCGTGTGCGCCGACCCGCAGCTCCCCGAGCCGCGCGGCCTCGAACCGGGCGAACGTCTCGTCGCCGAACTCGGCGTACGCGTCACCACGCCACAGATCGAGCGCACGGTCGAGATCGGCCGCTGCTCGGGCCGGGTCGTCGTCGAGCACCGTTCGCGCCTCCTGCACGAGCCGTTCGAACCGGCGGGCGTCGAGCTGGTCGTCATCGAGCGCCAGCACATAGCCGGGTGCGCGGGTCAGCAGGGTGACCGCGTGGTCCTCGGACGCGGCGGCGGACCGCAGCAGACGACGAAGGCGCGACACGAGGTTGTGCAACGCGCCGGTGCTGTGCTCGGGCTGGTCGTCGCCCCAGACCACGTCGGCCAGGCGGTCGGCCGAGACCACCCGAGTGGCGTCGACGACCAGCGCGGCGAGCAGGCGCCGCAGCTTCGGTGAGGCCAGCGACACAGGCGCCCGGTCGTCAGCGACGATCTCGAGCGTGCCGAGCACCCGGACCTGCATCGGCCTCCTGCCCGTCCCGACGGCGCTCGGGTCGAGCGCGGTCGTCGGTCATGTCACAACGCGATCGTACGCCGCACCGCCTCGACGAACCGCGACGACGCCGTCGGCGGACCTGTTTCGACTACCGACCTGCTCGGCCGCGGTCGCCAGGTTGCGCAGGGCGGTCGCGATCGCCCGCAGCGTGTCGCGTTCGCCGCGCACGTGGTGGCGTCGGGCGACGTAGCGGGGGGCGTTCCAGGTGATGAACACGTCGCCCGCGGCGTCCTCGTCTCGGTCACCACCAGTCCGGGCACGGGCGGCCCCGACCATCATCGCCGACAGCGCAGTCCTGCGTCGCATCGCACCCGCCACCCCGTCGTTCCCGCCCGCGCACCGGTGGGACCAGTCACTGCACGGCATGGCGGTGCCGGGGCGCGACCGTGACCGCTCGACCGGTGTGCGGCGATCGTGCCGCGCACTACGGTGGACGCCACGCGGAGACGACACGTCGAGTCACGACGATTGGTGAGGCAATGGGTCCGGTGATGTGGTGGTGGCGCTGGTGGATGGGGCTGGATCCCAACCGCGATCGCCAGCCGAGCACGGCCAGAAACGTGTCCGACGACGAGCGCACCGGGTCGGCCGGGCTACCCCCGCCACCGTACGACCGCAACGGTGAGCTCGAGCAGCTGCGAGGTCAGGTGGCCACGCTCACGGCGGCGAGCGCCGAGACCGACCGGCTGCGGGCAGCGCTCGACCAGGCCCGGGCCGAGGTGGCGCAGCTGCGCGCCCGCGTCGCGGAACTGGAGGCGCACGGGACCGGTGCCGAGGTGGAGGACGCCGCGCCGGAGGCCGCGTCCACCACTGCCGACATGTCCGAGGCGAAGGCGGTGCTGGGCTCGTCGATCGCACACGACGACCTGACCGCCATCGACGGGGTGGGCCCCAAGATCGCCGGTCTGCTGGTAAACGCGGGCATCGACACGTGGCGGGCGTTGGCCGACACCGATGTCGAGCGGCTGCGTGCGGTGCTCGACGACGCGGGCCCGCGCTACCGCATGCACGACCCGTCGCACTGGCCCCGCCAGGCCGCCCTGCTCGCCGACGGCCGGTGGCAGGAGTTCAAGGAGGCGACACAGGCGTAGCCGGCAGCAGCTCGCGAACGACCGTTCAGCGCAGCAGCACCGCGACGACCAGCACGACCGCGCTCAGCGTCGCCGCACTCCAGGCCAGGCGGACGCCGGCGCTCGCCTTGGCGAAGTGCCGCTGGACCCGCACACCCCGGTCGATCGCGGTGCGCAGCGCCCACTGCGCCCAGCGGAACCGCACGGCCAGCATCGCCAGCCCAACTGGGATCACGAGGATGGCGGGACCCGGCAGCACGGTCATGGCGACGCCGGCGACGATGACACCGAACGCGGCCACGAGCCACAACACCCGAAACGCGCGGCCGTGATCGTGGTAGTGCCGCTGGACCGCGTGCACCCGCCGTTGGATGTCCTGTCTCAGCTCTTCGGTCATCGCTCTGCCGTCGGCTCCGACACTGCCTGACCACCATCCTCGCACGCCACACCGCCGCCCGATCGCCCCGCGGCGCGTCGCACCGATAGCATCACACTCCCGTCACAAGGACCCGACGTGTCGATCCACACCCTGGCCGAGCAGTACTGGACCTACCTGCTGTCGATCGCGCCGTCATGGGCGACGCTGCTGGGCATCCACGACCACGACGCCGAGCTCGAGGATCTGTCCCGCGACGCCGAAGACGACCAGCGGGCGCGGCTGGCCCGCTTCGTCGACGACGTCGAACAGCGTGAACCCGAGGGGCACAGCGAGCGGGTCACGCACAGCATGCTGCGCGCCGAGCTGGACGGCCGGCTGCGAGCGCTGGGCGGCGCCATCGGTCACGGACCGTCGCACGTCGTGATGTCGTGCAACCAGATGGGCGGTCCGCACCTGCTGCTGCTCCAGGCGACCGCGTCGATGACGTTTCCCGAGCCCGCACACGCGACGGCAGCGGTCCAGCGCTTCGGGCAGGCCGACCGCTATCTGGCGCAGGCGGTCGACCGGTTCCGCGAGGGCCTCGAGCTCGCGTTGCCGCCGGTCACCCGCAACCTGCGACACGTCCTTGGGCAGGTCGACGGCTACCTCGCGTCCCCGCTCGACACCGACCCGCTGCTGACCATGGCGGGGCCCGCAAACTGGGACGGCACGCAGGCCTGGCGCGACGACCTGCGGGCGGTCGCGTCGAACGTGATCCGGCCGGCGATGCAGCGGTACCGCGACGCGATCGAGGCCGAGCTCGTGCCGCACGGCCGTGACGACGAGCGCGCGGGGCTGTGCTGGCTCGATGGGGGCGACGCCATCTACCGCGACAAGGCGCGGATCTCGACCTCGACCGACATCGACCCCGACGATGTGCACGCGGTCGGCCGCGACTACATCGACGGGCCCCTGGCGGCGGAATTCTCGGCGCTCGGCGAGCGGTTGTTCGCCACCACCGACATGACCGAGATCTTCATGCGCATGCGCAACGACGACGATCTGCGGTACCAGTCGGGCGAGCAGATGATCACCGACGCCGAGGAGGCGCTGACACGGGCTCGCGCCGAGACGACCGATTGGTTCGGCCGGCTGCCGGTCGCCGACTGCGAGGTCAAGCCGGTGCCCGAGTTCCTGGCGTCCAGCGCGCCGCCCGCCTACTACATCCAGCCGGCGACCGACGGCAGCCGCGGCGGCACCTACTTCCTCAACACCCGCCACGCGTCGGCGATGTTCCGGTTCGAGGGCCAGGCCACGGCCTTCCACGAGGCCATCCCCGGGCACCACCTGCAGCTGGCGATCGCCAGCGAGCTCGACGGCGTACCGGCGTTCCAGCAGCACTCGCTGCAGACGGCGTACGCCGAGGGGTGGGGGTTGTACGCGGAGCGCCTCGCCAACGAGATGGGCCTGTACTCCCAGGAACGGGATCTGCTCGGCATGCTCGCGCTCGACGCGTTCCGCGCGGCCCGTCTGGTCGTCGACACAGGGCTGCACGCGAAGGGATGGTCGCGCGAGCGCGCCGTGGAGTACATGCGCGACCACACGCCGCTGCCGTTCGAGACGATCGACGCGGAGGTCGACCGCTACATCGCCATCCCAGGTCAGGCGCTGGCGTACAAGCTCGGCCAGCTGGAGATCCGCCGACTGCGCGAGCACGCCGAGACCACGCTCGGCGACGCCTTCGACATCGCCGGCTTCCACGACACCGTGCTCGGGTCCGGCATGGTGACCCTCGGCGTGCTCGGCGATCTGGTCGACGACTGGATGTCCGCGCAGGCGGACCGGTCGGACACGGCCGACGTCTGACCGTCTTTGCGTCATCGCCCCCACATGATTGAATCAGCGCCGCTCGCCGCGGTGACGGCCGGCACGGCCCGCACGCCGTCAGGCCTGCCCGTCGCGGGTCGCTGATGCGCGCGATACCCCTCGGACACCGCAGGAGCGCATGGAACCGACGACGACGCCAGCCCTTCCAGGCACGCTCCAGGCCACGTTCTGGCCGGGCGATCCCGTCCCGTCGCGCGGGCACCTGGCGCTGTGGGGCACCGACGACCTCGTAGGCGAGATGACGCGCCTCGGGTTCTCGACAGGCACGCCGGCGACGCTGCCCACCGTGCTACCGCGTAGCCCACGGGCCTACAAGCGCACCCGCGTCGCGGACGTGCCCGCGCGACTGGTGCCGGTGCGCGGCGCGGCGGCCGCGCTGGCCGCGCTGCCGTCGCCTGCCACGCCGGCGCACCGCTGGCCGGGACGTCGCCGGCCGTCCGACTCGTTGCTGGCCTGGAGCGCCGCGGCGAAGATCGCGCTCGAGCTCGTCGCCGTCGGCCGCATCGTCCCGACTCTACGGGCGGCCGGCGACGTCGGTGTCGCCAGTTGGGCACTGGCTGGCGCGGGCGACGACCGGCTCGCCACGCTGGCAGTACGGCTGCCTCCGGCGGCGCATGCGGTGCGCATCGACGGCGAGGACGTGGTCTGGTCGCCGGTCGGCCTGGTCGCCACGTTCGCGGATGCCGTCGCCGACGCGTTCGCCCGCGAGGCGGCGACGAACCGCACGACGGGTGCCCGCCGACGCAGCGACACGACAAGCGGCGCGGTCGCGCGGCGCCGTGGCCAGTGGCCCCACACCTGGGTCGGCGGTCTGACGGACCGGGCCGACCCCGTGGTCGGGGGCCTCGACGGTGACGCGACGCTGCATGCCGAGCAGCTCGCCCAGTGGAGCGCGCCGGTCCGCACCCGCCGCGACGGCGGCGCGCGGCTGTGCCTGCGACTGGCCACGCCGCCGCCGGTGGGGCCCAGCGACGAGCCGTGGTGGCGCGTCGACTACCTGTTGCAGGCGGCCGACGACCCGAGCCTGATCGTCGAGGCCGACCGCGTGTGGGACGCCGCCGACGCCCGCGTCGATCTCGGCGGCCTGCGGGTCGGCGACGCGCACGAGGCGCTGATCCGCGGGCTGGCCGAGGCCGCCCGCCTGTTCGATCCCCTGCGCCCCAGCCTGTCGCTGGCCCGGCCGGCGGGCGTCGATCTCGACACCGACACCGCCGCCGACCTGCTGGACGCATCGGGCGACCTCGCCGCCGCCGGGCTCGGCGTGCTGTTGCCGACCGAGCTGACCAGCGACGGGCAACGGCGCCTGCGCGCGCGGATGCGGGTCGGCGCGACGACCGAGACGCCCGGCGCGGGCCTCTCGGGCGCGGGACTCGACGCCGAGACGTTGGGCGCGTTCACCTGGGAGGTGGCGTTGGGCGACGACACGCTCGACGCCGACGAGTTCGCCGAGATCGTCGCGCTCAAGCAGCCGCTGGTCTCGTGGCGCGGCCGGTGGGTACGTGTCGACCCCGACGAGGCGTTGCGGCTGGCCGACCTGGCCGCCACGACCGGCCGGCTGGCGCCCGGCGAGGCGCTGGCGGGGGCGCTGGCCGGCGAGCGTGACGACCCCCACCTGGGCCGGGTCGAGACGGTCGCCGACGGCCACCTGGCCGACCTCGTCACGCGGCTGCGCGACGGCGCCGCCCGCGACACACCCGATCTCACCGGCATCGTCGCCACCCTGCGCGACTACCAGCACCGCGGCGTGGCCTGGCTCCAGGCGATGGCAGGCCTGGGCCTCGGCACCGTGCTGGCCGACGACATGGGCCTGGGCAAGACGCTGCAGTCCATCGCGCTGCTGGCGTCGCGGGCGCAGGACCGCCCCCACCTGGTGGTGTGCCCGACATCGGTGGTCGGCAACTGGGAGCGCGAGCTGGCACGGTTCGCACCCGACCTGCCCGTGTTGCGCCACCACGGCCCGGAGCGCGCGACCGAGCGCGACGCGTTCGTGCCGGGCTCGGTCGCGGTGACCAGCTACGGGCTGGTCCGCCGCGACGTGGACCTGCTCGCCGACGTCGACTGGGACACCGTGGTGCTCGACGAGGCCCAGCAGGTCAAGAACCACGCGTCGAAGGCCGCGCGCGCCGTGCGCCGGTTGCCCGCCCAGGCCCGCGTGGCGCTTACCGGCACGCCGGTCGAGAACCGCCTCGCCGAGCTCTGGGCGATCGTCGACTTCGCCGATCCGGGCCTGCTGGGGCCATTCACGCGTTTCCGCGAGCACTACGCGGTGCCCGTCGAGCGCTGGGGCGACACCGACGCCGCCGCCCGCCTGCGCCGCATCGTCGCGCCGTTCCTGCTGCGCCGCACCAAGTCGGAGGTGGCGACCGACCTGCCTCCCAAGCAGGAGGGCACGGTCGTGTGCAACCTCACGCGCGAGCAGGCCACGCTGTACCAGGCGGCCGTCGACCGCGTCTTCGACGAGGGGCTCGCCGACGACGGCATCGACCGGCGCGGCCAGATCCTGGCGCTGCTGACCGCGCTCAAGCAGATCTGCAACCACCCCGCCCAGTACCTGCGCGAGCGGGGACCGCTGCCGGGGCGCTCTGGCAAGCTGGCCCGCACCGCGGAGATGCTGGCCGAGGTCGCCGCCGCCGGCGACCGCGCGCTGGTGTTCACCCAGTACCGCGGCATGGGCGACCTGCTTGCCCGCCACCTCGCCGACCGGCTCGATGTCGCCGAGGTTCCGTTCCTGCACGGCGGTGTCACCGCCGCGGCGCGCGACGCGATGGTGGCGGCCTTCCAGTCGGGCGAGGACCCCTCGCCCGTGCTGCTGGTGTCGATCAAGGCCGGCGGCACAGGGTTGAACCTGACCGCGGCGACCCACGTCGTGCACTACGACCGCTGGTGGAACCCCGCCGTCGAGGACCAGGCGACCGACCGCGCCTACCGCATCGGCCAGACGCGGTCGGTGACCGTCCACAAGCTGGTCACCGCCGGCACGGTCGAGGAGCGTGTCGCCGACCTGCTCGAGCGCAAGCGCGCCCTGGCCGACGCCGTCGTGGGCACCGGCGAGACCTGGATCACCGAGCTCGACGACGACGCGCTGCACGAGCTGGTGTCGCTGTCGACCGCCGACGTCGCCGACGAGGAGGGCGAGGCCGCATGACGATCCACACGCCGCGGCGGCATGCCAGAGAGGGCCGCGCATGGTGACGCGCTTCGGGCTGACCTGGTGGGGCAAGCGGTGGATCGGCGCGCTGGAGGCACTCGGCGCCGTCTACGCCAACCGCCTGCCACGGGGCCGGACCTACGCGCGGCAGGGCCGCGTGACCAACCTGACCGTTGCTGCCGGCCGGGTGACCGCGCGGGTCCAGGGCCGGCGCGCCCGCCCGTACCGCGTGACACTGACGCTGCCCGTCTTCGACGACGCCACCTGGGACAGCGTGCTCGGGGCCCTGGCCGGCGAGGTGCGCCACACCGCCGCGCTGCTCGACGGCCGCATGCCCGACGACGTCGACGACGTGCTCCAGACCTGCGGCGTGTCGCTGTTCCCCCGCGCGCGGGAGCTGTCGACATCGTGCTCGTGCCCCGACGCTGCCAACCCCTGCAAGCACGTCGCCGCCGTGCACTACACGTTGGCCCAGACCTTCGACGACGACCCGTTCCTGCTGCCCCGGCTGCGCGGTCGCGACCGCGACCAGCTGCTCGCAGGGCTGCGCGCCCAGCGGGCCGGCGCCGACGAACCAACAGCCGACGCCGCAGCCGATGACGCCCAGATCGCCGTCTCGGATCTGATCGCCCGCGACCTGTTCACCGCCCGCGGACCGCTCGACGAGATCGACCTGCGGCCCCGCCCGGCGAGCGACCCGACCGCGACCCTGCGCCGCCTCGGGCCCCCACCCGCCGCCACCGCCGTCGAGGCCGACCTCCACGATCTCGCCACCGACGCCGCCGCCCTCGCCTGGCAGATCCTCGCCGGCCCAGGCGATTCACAGTGAGGTCGTCCGTCGCCGCCCTACCGCTGGCTCGCGTTCGGCACCGTCAGCAGTCCCCGTTGCGCGAAGTCGCGGTCGAAGGCGAACGCCTCCGTTCGTCTGCTCCTGCTCGATCAAGGCGAACGATGTCGCGTCGACGTAGCTCCACTCCTTGTCGTCATGCGCCTCGAGGATCTGCCATGCCCGGTCGTCCGCGTCCTCGTTGACGCGCAGCAGATCGATGGTCGTCCCGCACGGAAGGCCGCGCCCCAGCCAGCGGTACTGCGCGTCGTCGAGGTACCGCCATGGACTGGCCGGCGCACGTCTCGAGATCAGATGGCCGACGGTATCGACGCGTCGGGGCTGGCGTGCGGTCTGGTAGCCATCCGCGTGGCGATGGCGTCGGCGACGCGGGCGGCGTCGCGGCCCACGCCGTGGACCATGCCCGACGACACCGAGTGCAGGAAGTCCAGGCCGACGAAGTACAGGCCGGGCAGCTCGTCGACGAGGCCGGAACGGTGGCGGGGCTCCTGACCCTCGAACACGTCGAGGTCGACCCACGAGAAGCCGGGGTGGTATCCGGTGCACCAGATCACGTTGGCCACCTCGAGCACGCGGCCGTCGGTGAGCAGCGGCAGGCCGTCGCGGACGCCCGAGACGCGGGCCACACGCTCGATGCCCGCCGCGCCAAGATCCCTGGGCCTGGTGCGGACCACCGTCGTGCGCAACCGGTCGACGTGGCGCCGGGCCCTCCGTCCGATCGCCGTGTCGACGGTGAGCACCCGGTGGAACAGCACCCGCAGCACCAGCCGTGACAGCACGTACCGGTAGGCGACCCCGTCGATGTCGATCGGCACATGGCCGGGATGACGGCCCGACAGCCACACCCGGCGGCCGCCGGCGACATCGAGGGCGATCTCCACGCCTGAGTTGGCGGCGCCGACGACCAGCACATCGCCGTCCTTGAGCTGCGAGGGTCGCCGGTAGTCCACGGAGTGCAGCTGCACGATGTCCGCAGCGAGCTGCGGGGCGTAGGCGGGTATGCGTCCACGCTGATCCGTGCCCACCGCGACCACAACGTTGTCGGCTTCGATGACGCGTTCGCCAGCGGCGACCCGGAACCGGGTACCGTCGTACGACAGACGGTCCACTTCGACGCCGAGACGGACCGGCAGGTCGAACCGGTCCGCGTACGCCTGCAGGTAGTCGGCCATCTCGTCTTTGGTCGGGTAGGTCGCACCCGGAGCGGGAAACGCCATGCCGTCGAGCCCGTCGTGGCGGGCGGGGGTGAACAGCCGCAGCGAGGCCCAGCGGTGGCGCCAGGCGTCGCCGATACGATCGTTGGCGTCGAGGATCACGAACGGCAGGTCGCGGCGGGCCAGGTGGTAGCCGACCGACAGCCCGGCCTGGCCGCCACCGATCACGACGGTCTCGACGCGTTCGCGCTCGGACGCGGTCATGGCTGCACCTGCCTGCTCCGCTCGCGTACCCGTTGTGCATCCGGCATCTGTCCGCTCCCGTTGGTGTCCGGGGTCCTGGCGACACCGTAGGAACCGCCCCGCTGCGCGTCGTCGGGAGGATTCCCGAGATCGCTGCGAAGGTGGACATGGGTGAAACCACCCACGCGACGACTCAGAGAAGGTCGTGCTCGTACGCGAACGCGGCCGCGGCGGTCCGCGACGGGACACCCAGCTTCGCGAGGATGCTGGCGACGTGACGATCGACCGTCTTGACGGCCACGTACAACTCCTCGGCGATCGTCTGATTGGTCATGCCGGTGGCAACCAGGCGCAGCACCTCCAGCTCCCGTGGGGTGAGCTCGTGGCCCTGCTCGTCGTCGCGGACAGCCAGACGCGCCAGATCTGACGCCGCGCCCAGCTCGCGGAAGACCCGGCGTGCCGCGTCGAGCTCCACTTGGGCCGTGTCGCGATCACCCAGGGCCCGACAAGCGCGACTGATCAACACCCGCGTGCGGGCGACCTCGTACGGCGCGTCGAGGGATCGCCACGCCGCGAGCGCCCGGCGCAGTGGGGCGGAAGCGGTGGTGGCGTCGCCCTCGGCCAGGAGCACCGCGCCACGGGCCCGGTCGGCCGCGGCGTGCAGCGCAGCTGTGCCGTACGTGGCGGCGTGGGCCGCGAGCTCCGTCGACGCGTCCGCCGCCGATGCCCGGTCGCCCGCGGCCAGCAACACCTCGACGTGCGCGGGCAGCAGCTTGACGCGCTCGACTGTGTCGCTGCGCTCTGTCATCAGCCGGCGCAAGGTCGCCGCGGCGGTGGCAACGCGGCCCTGTGCCAGACGCACCAGCGCCAGCCCCGGCTGCGGGTCGTGGCCCCACTCGCCGGCCTCGCGGAAGGCGTCCTCGGCCGCAGTCAGGTCGCCGCGGACACGGTGGACCTCACCCAGTTCGTACAGCGCCATCCCGGTCGCGGCCTCGTCGGCGGCGCCGGCGAACCGCTCGCACGCCCGCGTCGCCTCGCGTGCGGCGGCCTGCCATCTCCCGTGGCGGCGCAGGATCGTCGCTCGATGGGTCAGACACTGGCCGGTGAACGTGACCATCCCCCGCTGCTGCCCGCACCAGCGCGCGAGTGCGTCGGTCCACTCCCGCGCGCGGCGGAGCTCGGCGATCTGCTCGCACGCCTCGATCAGCGAGCAGTACACGGTGCCGGCGACCGGCGGCGACAGCGCTCCGGAGACGACCGAGACCATCGCCTCGTCGAGCCGGGACAACCCTTCGGCGGGGCGTCCATCCATGATCGCGGCACGACCCGCGATGTTGAGCCCGAGGGCGACCAGATCCTCGTCGCGGCCCTGACGCCCGATGGCGACCACCTGGTCGGCTGTCGTCTGGGCGGCGGCGAACTGGCGCTCCACGGTCAGGAGGCGAAACGCGGTGACGCACTGCAGGTAGCCGTGCTCCGGGCAGTCGGCGGGCAGCTGTTCCAGCAGGTGGGCGGACCGCGCCAGCCAGCCACCGGCCTGCGCCACCTCCCCGCGGTTCAGCGAGATGAACGCGATCCAGAAGCCACACCGGACGGCTGCGGCGACATCGTCACCGTGGCCTTGGAACGCCCGCGCCTGCGCGTCGACCGCGGTGTCGACGTGTCCGAGCAGGTAGGCGGCGGTCGCCCACACTTCGAGATCGTCGGCCTGCAGCGGTGCGGCGGCGTCGGCGATCGAGAAGGCCGCGAACGCCTCGTCCCACGCGCGGCGCTCGGCCGCGGCCCGCGCCCGAGCGATCGCGCCGCTGTCCGTCGTGGTTGGGAGATCGGCCACGGGCGGTCCACCTCGTCGGGAGATCCTCCTGGACAGGCTGCTGCGGGACGCGCAACATCGCGTCGTTGGCCACCATCGCACACACCCGTCACCGTCGTCAAGGCGCCGCGCTGGGTGGCCCAGGCGGATCAGAAGAAGTCGCGCAGGAACGGCGTCGGGCCGGCGAAGGCGTCGGTCAGCGCGATCACGTCGGCGGTGGTCGCTCCGGGCAACCTGCCGTCGCGCGCCGCGTCGGTGGCCGTCAGGAACCCGGTGTACAGGCTCGACAGCACCGCGATGTCGATGGTGACCCGCCCGGTGCCGCCCGCGGTGAGCACCGCAGTGCGGTCGTCGAGCTCCAGCACGTACCGCCCCGCGTTGGTCGGATGCTGCGGGTCGACGATGTCGAGATGCACGGTGGCCGAGCCCGGCGGCCAGCCCCGCGCGCCGATCGCCGCCTGCACGTCGACCAGCCGGGTCATGAAGTGTGCGGTCGACGGGTCCGTCATCTCGAGGCCGTGCCGGAGGTCGAACAACAGCGGGTCGGCGGGGCGCGACACGAACGCGGTGCGCGGCGCGGTCGTGTGGTGGTGGGCAACGGCCCGCCACAGCGCCCGTTCGACGTCGCGGTCGACGCCGAACAGGCGGAGCACGTCGACGTCGTAGCTGCCGTGGGCCTCCGACGGCGCCGTCTTTGCCAGCAGCAGCAGTCCGACGACGCGGTGGTCGCGAACCGCCACATGGGCGATCTCGGGGTCGTCGGGGTCCGGCTGCAGGGCACGCTGCAGCCACCGTGTGCCGCACACCAGCCCACCGGGCTCGGTGGTCGTCACCGCGTCGTGCACCGCGACCACGGCATCCAGGTCGCTGGCCGCATACGGCCGCAGCGTGACGTGAGTGACCGCCGGCGGCACGTCGAGCAGGTCGCGCGTGGCGATCCGGCGACGCATCCGGACACCCGCGTACGCCCAGCCCCAGCGGCGATACGGCACCGGGGTGCTCGGATACAGCGTCGAGATCGCCATGCCGGCGTCGGCCATGTGCGCCAGGCCCGCCTCGAGCAGCCGGGTCGCGATCCCCTCACCCCGGCGATGGTCGGCGACGACGACCGCGCCGACGCCGCCCATCGGCACGGCGTGCCGGTGGAACGCCTGATTGAACGGCCAGACCCCGAGGTGGCCGACCACCTCGCCGTCGTCGACCGCGACGAGCCGGTGCTCGTCGGGGATGTAGATCTCGTCGGCGTCGTACTCGACGTGCGTGGCCCCGCTGAAGGCGGTGACCCGCAGCTGGAACGCCTGCTCGGCGTGCTCGGCGCGGTAGGGGCGGATGCGCATGCACCCCATCCTCCCACGCTCGCCGGGCCGGTCCGCGCGGCGGGCGCGCGATGGATCCGGCAACGTTCGAAGGCTGCAGCGATCAGCTGTGCGCGGGACACTCACGCGGCACGTCGCGGTCGCGCGCTGCCTTTGCCGCCGGGGCCGAACGCCGACGGTGACGTCGACACCGTCGAGGGGAGAGCTGCATGACCACCACCACCCGCACGACCACGCCGGCCATGGTGCTAGCGCTCATCGTACTGCTCGCACTGCTGCTGTCGGTGCTGGGCGGCAACGCCGCCGTCGCGACCGACGACGCACCCGACAAGGACACGACGTGCGCCCCGGACGACAGCGACGAAGACAGCGATGGCGGCGATGTGACCACCGACACCGCTGACGACTGCGAGGACGACGACGCCAACGAGTTCACCGACGTCCCCGACAACCTGCCGCACGTCGAGGGCATCTCCTGGCTGTCGGCGACCGGAGTGACCAAAGGCTGTAGACAGGGCAAGTTCTGTCCGAACAAGCCCGTCACCCGTGCGGAGTTCGCCACGCTGGCCGGGAGGCTGCTCGGCGAGGTCGACGACAACGAGCCGGTCGCCGCGCCGGCAGACGAGCTGGAGGCCCTGCAGGACACGGTGGAGCAGCTCGAGCAGACGATCGAGGGTCTCGAGGAGCGTATCGAGGCGTTGGAGTAGACGACAGCCATCGGCGTCGACCACCCGCTGAATCAGGGCCGGTCCGTTATGGTCCCGGTATGGACGACGACTCGGCGCTCGATGTCCTCCGCGGCGCCGCTGACACCCTCGCGCGGGACGCAGCCGGCGAACTGCACCGCGCCGTGCCCGCCTATCCGGAATGGTCGGTCGCGGATCTCGTGGTGCACACGGGCGGCATCCACCGCTGGGTCACGCACATCGTCGAGACCCGAGCGACCCAGCGGCCGTCACAGCCCGACATCGACCGGCGTCCCGACGACCTGATCGCGTGGTTCGAGGCCGGCGCACGCGGCGTTGCCGACGTGCTGGCGGCGTGCCCGCCGTCGACCGACGTCTGGACGTTCGCTGGCGAGCGGACCGCGCGGTTCTGGCGTCGCCGCATGGCGTTGGAGACGACCATCCACCGGTGGGACGTCCAGCAGGCGGTCGACCGCCCCGCGCCGATCGCCGATGACGTCGCTGCGGCCGGAGTCACCGAGGCGCTCGAGGTCTACCTCGGACCCCGCTCGCGCGACACCGCGGTCGGTGGCGGAGGCGAGGTGGTGGTGCTGCGCGCCGCCGATGGGACGCGGGCGTGGGCGGTGCGCCTCCACTCCGACGCGATCGAGGTCGTCAGCGCCGACCACGCGGGCGACGTGGTCGTCACCGGCACGTCCGCCCGGCTGTGGTTGTTCCTGATGGGACGCGTGCCTGGCACTGCGTTGGCCGTCCGCGGTCCGACCGCCGTCAGCGAGCGGCTCGAGCGCGCGATCGCCGGCTTGGAACCGCCGTCACGCTGACAGCGCGGATATTGCACATCGCCCTCGACCGCGCTGGCAATCGGGGGTACGCTGCATGGTCCAAGGCCGCCGGCGTGACGCCAGCAGAGGCGCAGAGGACTCAAGACCTCGCTGCTCTCGTCGGCGGTCGGGCGTGTGTGGCCTTCCGCGCTCATGTGTGACGCACCATGCGACCGTGCCGCAGCGACGCGAGGCAGATGGCCCGCAGCTCCCCGAGATACGCGAGATGCCGTTCGAGGGTGTCGCGGTCGAGGGCCTGTTCGCGCCGGTCCGTGGCCCGCTGTGCCTCGGCGATCGCCCGTCGCGTCACGAACTCCAGCGCCTCCTGGCGGCTGTACCCCCAGCTCTCCACCGTGTTGATATCCTGCCGTGCTGACTGCATTGTGTGCCTTTCGCGCCGAGCGAATGTCCGGCCGTCGACCGACGACCCACCTGCGTCTCGTGGCGGGCCCATCGGCCGCTGCGGGCGTCGTGCGACGGTCCGCTGGACGTCTCGTGGAGCCCCACGAAGAATACCAAGCGTGTTATTCCTGAGACGCTGGGTCGTCATCCAGATTGGTGAATCCGGCGTGACGTCAACCACGTGTAACGAGAATGCGACCTGAGGTGACGTGCTCGTGCGCGCCACCGTGGCGGGGTCTGCGTGACCGCGGCCAATGCCGGGCCCGTCGCGCTGCTCGGCAGTGGTGAGTACCTGTCGACGATGCAGGCGGTCGAACGCGGCCTGCTGGCGGGACGACGGCCGCGCATGGCACAGCTGGCGACGGCCGCCGCACCGGAGGGCCACGAGCGACTGCGCTACTGGCACGGTCTCGGCCGCGACGCCGCTGACCGCCTCGGCGTGGAGCAGATCGTCGTGCCCGTCGTCGATCGCGCCAGCGCCCAGGACCCGCGGATCGCGGCGCTGATCGACGACGTCGGCCTGGTCTACCTGTCCGACGGCAACCCCCGGTTCCTCGCGGCGACGCTGCGAGGCACGCGGGTGTGGGACGCGATCGAGCAGGCGTGGCGCGCCGGCACCGCGCTGGCCGGCTGCAGCGCGGGGGCGATGGCGCCGACGGAGCAGGCCATCGGTCCGTGTGGGAACTCACCGCCTCGGGGCGACGGCATCATCCCGCAGGCACCCGGATGCGCGTCGCGCCGCCCGATGGGTCGCGCCGGTCGGGACCGGCCTCGACGACCGGCGACCCGATCCGCTGACCGCACACACCACCGCGCTCCACGGACCTACGGGGTGAACACCGCCTTGACGATGCCCCCGGTGCGACGCGCGAAGCGGTCGTAGACCGCCGGTCCGTCGGCCAGCGGCACATCGGGATCGGTGATCACCACCTCGGCCAGCGACCGCAGTGCGTCACCTGCCAGCGGTGAGGTAGCACCGGCCGGCGCCAGCAGTTGGTCCATCGCTGCACGGACCGAGGCCCGCCCGAACCGCATGGTGATGTTCGCGTCGTACGCCTCGACGGGTGTGAACCCGAACTGCTCGGCGGTCTGCACGGCGATCACCGACAGGGTCCCGCCGGGCCTGACCATCGAGAACGCCAGCGCCTGCGCCGTCGGCGTGCCGGCCGCCTCGATGACCGCCGGCGCCGCCTGACCGGACCCGCACACCTCTGCGAGCCGCTGCAGCGCCGCCGCGGGCGCGGCCGCAACGGCGCCGAGCCTCACGGCGCGCTCCCGCCGTGCGGCGACCGGGTCGACCGCGAGCACCGTGCCCGCACCGCCCCAGCGCGCGGCGGCGACGGCGCACAGCCCCACTGCGCCGAGGCCCACCACGACCACCGCGTCGCCGGGCGTCAGGTCGGCGCGGCGTACGGCGCACCAGGCCGTCGGCAGGTTGTCGGTGAGCAGCACCGCGGAGCGGTCGTCGACGTCGTCGGGAACCTCGACGAGGGTGCCGTCGGCCCACGGCACCCGTACCAGCTGGGCCTGCCCACCGTGCAGCGGCGGTGCCGACGCATCGTGTGGCGAGCCGAATCCGAACAGCGCGCCATTGGCACAGCGCGCCGTGAGGCGCCGCCGACAAGGTTCGCACCGACTGCACGAGGTCGTGAACGGCACGACCACCCGCGCCCCGACCGTGAGGTCGCTGACATCGTCACCGACCGACACGATCCGACCGACCGCCTCGTGTCCGGGGACCACACCGAACCGGACCGCCTCTCGACCCTCATAGGGGTGCAGATCCGAGCCGCACAGGCCCGCCTGGGTGACCGCCACCACGGCGTCGGTGGGCGCCTCGACCACGGGATCCGCCAGATCGTCGCGGAACCGCACGCAGCCCACGGCTTCGAGCACCAGTCCACGCACCGTTCGCCTCCTGTCGCTGCCCGCGCGAACGACGCTACCGCCACAGCGGTGTCAGCAGCCTCGCGCCTGCTGACACGAAGCTGTCAGCAGGCGTCCGTCATGGTGGTCATCGCGACCAACGACGCGAAAGATGACACGCCAATGTCACATCCGCACATGGTGCCGCTGCTCATCACCGAGGACCTGGCGGCCACCCTCGACGACCTTCGCGCCACGATCGACCGTGAAGACGACGACACGGTGCGGTGACCCGGCCGGGACCGGCCGCCATCCACGACAGCGGTGACCGCACGCCCGCGGCGGACCGCAGGATCGCCGCGATGATGTAACGACCACGCCACAATCGGCGCGGAGGACGGCCGGACGGTTGGCATCGGGGCCCTACACCGGTGATCATTGGGTGATGGCTGCCCCAGGTGACATGCTGGTCGACCGCTACGAGCTGCGCTCACGGCTCGGACGCGGCGGCATGGCTGAAGTCTTTCGCGCGTACGACCACCGGCTGTCCCGTGAGGTGGCGGTCAAGGTGCTGGCCGATGATCTGCTCGCCGACGCACGGTCCGTCGACCGCTTCGACCGGGAGGCACGGTCTGCGGCGTCGCTGAACCATCCGAACATCGTCAACGTCTACGACGCGATCTCCGACGGTGATACCCACGCCATCGTCATGGAGCTGATGCAGGGCCCGACCCTTGCGGATGTGATCGAACGCGACGGACCCCTCGAGCCGGCCGAGGCCGTACGCATCGGCATCGGCATCGCCGACGCGCTGCAGGCTGCCCACGACCGAGGTCTGGTCCACCACGACGTGAAGCCGCGCAACGTGCTGTTCGACAACGACGGCAGCCTGAAGGTCACCGACTTCGGCATCGCGCGTGCCGCCAGCAGCGACATCACGACCGTACAGGGGTCGCCGCCGTACCTCGCCCCCGAGCAGGCGCGTGGCGGCCAGTCAGATCGACGCAGCGACATCTACGCGCTCGGCTGCGTGCTGTTCGAGATGCTCGCCGGCCGACCGCCCTTCGAGGGTGACAGCTCGTCGGCCGTCATCATGGCCCACATCGACGAACCCGTCCCCCGGCTGTCCAGTCTCCGACCCGGCGTGCCACGCGAGCTGGAGACGATCGTCACGCGGGCGTTGGACAAGGATCCCGACCAGCGGTTCGACTCGCCGGCCGCGATGCGGGCGGCGCTCACCCGTGTGGCCAGCGGTCTGCCGTCCGATGCGACCATCGTGTCGTCGACCCGGGCGATGCCCCAGGACGCCACGATGACGCTGGACGACCAGTGGCACGAGCCGCCGCCGGAGCCCACCCGTCCCTACGACGATCGAGACCGGCGGCGTCGCGGCGTGTCCGCGCGTGCCATCGCGATCGCGCTCGCGGCGATCCTGCTGCTGGTGGTGCTGGCGATGGCGTGGGCCGACAACCAGGGGCGCCAGACCGCGGACCCCGATCCCGTCGCCAGCGAGGAACCCGCCGAGCCGGATCAGGAGGCGGCAGCCAACGACGACCAGCCCGACGGGGACCAGTCCAACCAGGACCAGGGCGGCGACGGCGACGCCGAGCGCGAGATCGACCGGTTGAACCGGCTGACCAACCGACTCCAGCGCCTGCTCGAACGCGGCCGCGCGGCCGATGAGGCGACGCAGGACCGGATCGACGAACTGCAGCGTGAGCTCGAGGAGGCTCTCGAGCAGGGACCGCAGGACGGCGACGGCGACGGGGATCTGTCAGCCAGCGAGGACACCCGCCTGGACCAGCTCCGCGAACGTCTCGATCAGCTTGCGGACAACGAGGCGATCAGCGATGGTGTCGCCGACCGTATCCGAGACCTGATCGATGAGATCAACCCGTTCGGTGAAGGCTGAGCATGCGGGCACTGGTTCCCAGCAACGACGAGGCGCTGGTCGAGATGGCCGACGTCGACGCACCATCCGCCGGGCGCGGTGAGGTGCTGATCGACGTCGAGGCCTTCTCGGTCAACCGCGGCGAGCTGGCGTTGCTCGCCGAGCCGCGACCGGACTGGCGGCCGGGTCAGGACATCGCCGGCACCGTGGTCACCTCGAAGGTCGACGGTCTCGCACCCGGCACGCGGGTGGTCGCGCTCGCCGACTGGGAGGGCTGGGCCGAACAGGCCGTGGTACCGGCCTCGCGGGTCGCGGTGATCCCCGACGAGATGACCGCCTCGCAGGCCGCCGCGTTGCCGCTCGCCGGTGTCACTGCGCTGCGGCTGCTGCGCCGTGCCGGCTCGATGCTCGGCGTGCGCCTGCTCGTCACCGGTGCCTCCGGTGGGGTCGGCCACCTCGTCACGGAGCTCGCTGCCAACGCTGGCGCGCAGGTCACGGTGGTCACCCGCTCCGAGGAACGCGGTGCGGTGTTGCGCGAGTTGGGTGCCACGGCGGTGGTGCACGACGTCGACGACGCCGAGGGCCCGTTCGAGGTCGTGCTGGAGTCGGTGGCCGGCGACGACTTCACCGCCGCGCTGCGCAAGACGGCGACCCACGGGCTGATCCTGTGGTACGGACGCGCGAGCGGCCCGACGATCACGGTGCCGTTCGGTGATGCGATGGCCTCCCACGGCGTGCGGATCGAGGTGTTCAGCCATCACTCCACGCCGGCCGCGCGCGACGACGACGTCGCCACGCTGGTGCGACTCGTCGCCGACGGCCGACTCCACGTCGAGATCGGTCGCGAGGAGTCGTGGACCCAGACCAGCCAGGTCCTCGCGGACCTGCGCGACCGCAAGATCCGCGGCAAGGCGGTGCTGCTGGTCGACTGACACCCGACGGCGGGAGTGGACCGGCATGGGCAGCACCGGGCTGCCCGATACGGTCCGTGTGCTCGTGGGCGTCGGGTTCTGTGGCGCCTTCACCACGTTCTCGACGTTTCGCCGGCCTCCGGCTCGCAGGGTCGTAGCTCCGCGCTCGGGCGAGCCGTTGACACCTCAGAGCCCCATACCTACGGTACGAACACGGCGACGAAGGGGATCCGATGGCCTTCCAGATGCCCGACCAGCAGCAGCTCGCTGCGATCGCCCAACGCTACGGACTGCAGCTCGACAACGGCGATCTGACATCGTTCGGCCCGTTGGTCGAGGGGCTGCTCGGCTCGTGGGATGAGGTCGAGCAGCTGTACTCGAAGTCCGCCCCGGCGGCACCCACCGACCGTGGGTGGCAGTACCCGTCCGATGAGGACAACCCCTTGGGCGCCTGGTACGTGCGCACCGACATCGCCGGATCGTCACAGGGGCCACTGGCCGGGCGCACCGTCGCGATCAAGGACAACACCATGGTCGCGGGCGTGCCGATGATGAACGGCTCGCACACCGTCGAAGGCTTCGTGCCGACACGCGACGCGACCATCGTCAGCCGCCTGCTCGACACCGGCGCCACGATCACCGGCAAGGCGGTCTGTGAGGACCTCTGCTTCTCGGGTGGCAGCCACACATCGGCCACCGGACCCGTGCGCAACCCGTGGGACCCCGAACGCAGCGCCGGTGGCTCGTCCAGCGGCAGCGCGGCACTGGTCGCCTCGGGCGCGGTCGACCTGGCGACCGGCGGTGACCAGGGCGGCTCGGTGCGCATCCCCAGCGCCTACAGCGGCATCGTCGGGCACAAACCGACGCACGGGCTGGTGCCCTACACGGGCGCGTTTCCCATCGAGCTGACCATCGACCACGTGGGGCCGATGACCCGAACGGTCGCCGACGCCGCGCTGATGCTCGAGGTGATGGCCGGACCCGACGGGCTCGATCCCCGCCAGCCCACCCACATCGACCCGGTCGACCACGTCGCCGCGCTCCAGGCCGATCCCGCCGGCCTGCGTGTCGGTGTGGTCACCGAGGGGTTCGGGATCCCGGAGGTGTCACAGCCCGGCGTCGACGATGCGGTCAGAGCCGCCATCGAACGGCTCGGCGAGGCGGGCATCGAGTCCGCGGAGGTCTCGATCCCGTGGCACGCCGACGCCATGCACGTGTGGAACGTGATCGCCACCGAGGGCGCCACGGCGCAGATGGTCGACGGCAACGCCTACGGCATGAACTACAAGGGACGGTACGAACCCGAGCTGGTTGCACACTACGGCGCGCAGTGGCCCCGCGAGGCCGCCAGGTTCTCCGAGACCGTCAAGCTGGTGCTGCTCGCCGGACGCCACGCCATCGACAGCGGCCACACCCGCCACTATGCGATGGCGCGCAACCTCGCCTACGAGCTGCGTGGCGCGTACGACGACGCCCTCACCGAGTACGACCTGCTCGTCATGCCGACGCTGCCGCTGACCGCCACGGTGATTCCCGACGCCGACGCGCCACGGGAGGAGTACATCGCCCGGGCGCTCGAGATGATCGGCAACACCGCCCCGTTCGACGTCACCGGCCACCCGGCGACGTCGGTGCCCGCCGGCCTCGTCGACGGCCTGCCCGCCGGGATCATGATGATCGGCAGGCACTTCGACGACGCGACGTGCCTGCGGGTAGCGCAGGCCCTCGAGACCGTCGACGGCGGCTTCCCGACACCTCCGTCGCCGTAGCCTTCGACCACCAATGTGGGGAACTCCACAACGCATCACCGCCGGAATCTTTCCCAGGATGCGGCCGCCCCGGATCGGGGAAGATGCCGAACAGATCGTTCGGTGATCTTCCCCAGATCGCGATCGTGTCAGGTCGGGTCGAAGCCGGGGAGCCAGCGTTCGATCTCGGCGCGGACCGGCACGGTGGCGCCGAGCTGGCACAGCACGCCCACGCAGCCGAGCCACACCCGGTGGGTGAACAGGTGCTCGGGCGGCATGGTCAGCTGCAGCGCAACGGCGAAGTCCGGATCGCGCGGGTCGTTGACCCGTGAGAACTGGCTCCGCAGCCACTCGCGGGTGAACGTGAACGTCTCGTGGCCGGCCGGCACGGTGAACGGCGCGAGATAGTCGGCGAGCTTGTCGGCGTCGACGGTGGCGCCCGGGCGCACGAAGCCCTCGTCGCGCAGCCCGGCGAGGACCTCGGCGGTGTCGCCGCGCCGCAGCACCGTCAGCAGCCGGCCGAAGGTCTTGGGCATGCCGTCGGGCATCGCCAGCGTCGACCCGAAGTCGAGCACGCCGAGGCGGCCGTCGTCGGTCAGCCGGAAGTTGCCCGGATGCGGATCCGTGTGCAGCCGCCCCGCCCGCTCCGGCCCCGACAGCAGGAAGCGCATGTACAGCTCGGCCGCCCGGTCGCGCTGCGCCGCCGTGCCTTCGCTGGCGACCACGACGAACGGCGTGGCATGCAGCCACTCGGTCACCAGCACCCGCGGTGTTGCGTGCACCACCTCAGGGATCACGACCTCGGGATCGTCACGGTACGCGTCGGCGAACGCCCGCTGCGCCGCCGCCTCGGCGTGGTAGTCCAGTTCCTCGGCCAGCCGGGCGCGCATCTCGGCGACCAGCGGCGGCAACGCCAGGCCCGGCGCGACCAGAGCGGCAGTGCGGGTCATCAGCGACACCACGCGCAGGTCCGAGCGCAGCGCGTCGGCTATGTCGGGGTACTGGATCTTGACCGCGACGGGACGACCGTCGCTCCAGACGGCGCGATGCACCTGCCCGATCGACGCCGCCGCCGCGAAGCGTTCGTCGAAGATCGCGAACCGGGCAGGCCACCCGGGTCCCAGCTCCGCCCGCAGCACAGGTTCGAGTTGCGCGAACACCACCGCGGCGTTGTGCTCGGGAACGTCGGCGAGTGTGCGCTGCCAGGTGGCCTCGGCGTCGGTCGGGAACAGCGCGTCGAGGGTTGCGAGCAGCTGGCCGGCCTTCAGCGCGCCGCCCTTCAGGTCGCCGAGCACGCAGCGGGTGCGCGCGGCGTTGCGGTGGCGCAGATCGCGGCGGACGACGTCGGCGTCCTGGCCGAGCAACCGCCGCACGCGCCCCTCGACCGCCAACGCCAGCGTGCCGAGCGGCACCCCGAGCAGCCGCAGCGCCCGCCCCGCCCGATGCACGACGCGCCGCTGCATCAGCCGATCACCGCGTACGCGCGGACCGGGAAGGTTCCGAACCGCTGGATCGGGGCCGGCGCGGCATGGAACCGGAAGCCGTCGCGCGGCAGCTGTTCCAGCCCGCGCAGATGCTCGACCACCGGGGTGTTCGCGCCGAGCAGCAGCGAGTGCGCCGGTCGGCTGAGATCGGCGGTGTCGTCGATGTTGACCGAGTCGATGCCGACGAGCGCCACCCGCTGGTCGACCAGCCACTGCGCCGCGGCTCGGGAGACGAACGGCGCATCGGTCCCGTACGCGTCGCTGCCCCAGTGGCGGTCCCAGCCCGTCCGGATCAGCACGGCGCGGCCGGACACGTCGGCCGCCGCGAGGTCGTCGACCACCACGTCGCGCCAACCGCTCCCGCTGCGGTCGATGACGACGCCGTCGAGGTCGACGAGCCGGTCGAGCTGCAGACCGGCCAGGTCGGCGCCCTCGGCGTAGCGGTGGAACGGGCTGTCGACGTAGGTGCCGGTGTTGGCCACCATGGAGATGCGGCCGATGTGGAAGGTCACGCCCGCGCCGTAGCGCGCTTCGGCCTCCGCTCTGGTCAGATGATCACTGAGCTCGGGCCCCGGCAGACCGGGATAGGTGACCATGCCTTCGGCGATCGGGTGGCTGAGGTCGACGAGCCGGCGGGACGTGCGCTCCATGTCGCCCATGCTCGCACGCCTCAGCGCACACCCGGCAGCGGGTTCCACCGCACTCGTCCGCGGGCCGACGTGCAGGTTGTGGAGTGATGTCCGTCGCGGCGGGCAAGGTCGACACAACGGTTTCCCACCAGCGACGAGGAAGGCACCGACATGATGACGGTCATCACCCATGTGACGCTACGCGACGGCGCGGCGTCCGAGTGGGACGACGCGATGCGTGCACGGCTCGACGGCGCCATCGCGCACGACGGCTGGATCGGCGGACAGTTGCTCATACCCCTCGACGCCCCCAACGAGCGCATGATCGTTGGGGTGTGGGACTCCCGCGCCGACTGGGAGGCGTGGCACGACGACGAGACCTTCACCGAGACCCGTGAACGGCTCCAGGGTCTGCAGGAACAGCCCGACGAGACACGGTGGTACGAGGTGGCCACGGACGTGCGGCGCTGAGGCACGGTTGTCCGGAGTCGTGTCAGCAAGCACGTGCGACGGATGCCGATACCTGGCCTCGTCAGTCGCTAGTCGCTGTCCGGCGCGACCGACAGCTTGCGGTGCTCGCGGTTCTCCGGCTCGAGCATGCTCAGCGGCACCGGCTCGCAGCGGTGCCGGGACACGTAGCTGACGATCAGGATCGTCGCGAGGCTCGCGACCATCGCCAGGGTCCGGAACGGGAACAGCGACGCGCCGTCCTCGACCCATGGGTACGGCAGGAACATCGGCAGGCCCAGCGTCGGCTCTCCACCGCCGAACCGGAGAATCACCGCCACCCACAGCCCGGCGATGGCACCCCAGCGGTTGGCGTACTTGTAGAACATCGCGCACGTCAGCTGCGGGAACAGCAGGACGTAGACGAAGTCCGAGCACAGGAACCACAGCTCGTAGACGCTCTGCACGTTGAGCGCCATGACGGTCGCGGCCACACCGACGATCACGATCAGCCGCTGGATGACCTTCTTGACCTGCGCGTCGCTGGCGTCGGGCTTGATCATGCGGCGGTAGATGTTCCACCCGCCCATCGACGACGCCGACAGGATCGACGAGTCGACCGACGACATGACCGCCGCGGCCACCGCGCCGAGCCCGATCGCGCCCAGCACCGGCGGGGTGAGGTAGCGCAGCGCGTAGGGCAGCACGAGCGCCGGGTTGTCCAGCGGCGGCGCACCGAGCGCCACCCAGTCCACGTTGAACGCGATGATGCCGATCATCACGGCCGGGACCGCCGCGATCATCGCCAGGAACCCTGCACCGATCGACAGCCACCGCGCAGTACTCTCGTCCTTGGCCGACAGCACCCGCTGGAAGTAGACCTGCCACGGGATGCCACCGAAGATCAGCAGCAGCGCGAAATCCCACCAGTTCCAGTAGAAGGTGCCCCAGTCGGGGTGGTTCCAGCCGGCCAGTGGCGGGAACAGCGCTGCGTAGGTGCCCATGCCCTCGCGGTACGCCTCCCAGGCCGGCGCGAACCCACCGACCTCCCCGAAAGCGAAGGGCAGGACCAGGAACAACCCGCCGATGATCAGCACGACCTGGATGACGTCGGTGTAGGCGACCGAGTACATGCCGCCGACCACGGTGTAGGCGATGGCAACCGCCGCCGACAGGACGATGGAGCTCTGGAAGTCCAGGCCGAGGATCGTGCCGAACGTCGTTCCCAGCGCGGTGAGGATCGCCGCGCTCCAGAACACCTCGCCGAGCAACGCCGGCAGGTACATGACGCCCGCGGTGTTCTTGCCGAAGCGGATGTCGATGGGGTCGATCATCGTCATGAACTCGCCGCGCCGCATCTTCGGCGCGAAGAAGATGCCACCGACGATCAGGCTGAGCGCGTAACCCCACGGCGCCTGGGCCCACGCGAGCCCGAACGAGAAGACGGACTCTGCGGTGCCCGCGATGTAGCCGCCGCCCACCCACGTCGCAGTCATCGTCAGCGCAGCGATCCACAACGGCAGCGACCGCCCTGCCACCATCGTGTCCTCGAGCGTGCCCGAGCGTTTGCCCGCGGTGACTGCGCCGATGTAGTAGAAGATCGCGTAGAACACCAGCATGGCGATGAACCCGCCCCACTGGATGTCGGTGTCGCGCAGGATGATGTAGCCGATCGCCAGCACGACGATCGTGACGAACACGCCCCACTTGACGCCCTGGGTCGCAGTCGACTCGTCCTGCGGCGTGTGCTGCTCGGTTGCGCTCATCGCCGGCTCCGATCCCCTGAAAGGCACGCCGAAGATGCCATTTTCTGCAAGCCTTGGCTGGCAGGCCCGGTCTGTCAAGGCCTCACGCGGGGAAGCGCAAGGCTGCCGGCGCTGGCGTCCGGTGTGTAGCTCGGTCCCCGATATCGGAGACCGATACCACGCATCGGCGCGGACGTGCTGGCGCTGCGGGGGTGGCCGGGCTACTGAACGAGCGCCTGTACCTCGGCGACACGGACCGCCTCGGTCGCCTGACTGGTCAGCTCGCCGAGCGCTCCCCCGTCGCCGTCGGATCCCGTCCACGACGCATCCCAGACGACGGTGACGGTGATGTCGTACGCCTCGTCGGGCTGGCTGGCCGATGAGTGGCGGTAGGTGTACTTGCAGTCGGTCGCCTCGGGCTGTCCGGCGAACCGCGGGCGGTACACGCGACCGGGACCGTCGCACGTCACGACGCTGCCGTTGCCCATGTCCCACTCCACCCGGACCGGCCTCGCCGTGACGGTCGCCGACACCGGTCCTGCTGCCGCGGTGCGGTCCTGCGGTCCCCACTGCGACCGGTCGATCCACATCCACGATGGCAACTGCACGACGTGGTCATCGCCCGGGCTCATGCCGATCAACGGTGACGGCAGCGTCAGTTCCGCGAGCGCGAACTCGGCGAGCGTCGCGGACGACACGGTGATGGTGGTCGTCGCCCCGGTGGTCAGCTCATCGGCGGGAATGGTGCCGGTGACCTCCCCGGTCACCGGGTCCCGCACGACGATCTCGCCGGTGCCGAACAACTCGGCGGTCTGTCCGCCTTCGTATCCGCCGTAGCCCGGGCAGACGTGGCCGTAGCGAAGTTGCCCGCTGGCGCTCGCGACGATGTGGTTGTAGCACCCGGGCAACGCCGACCGACTCGACCGCGCGCGGCGCTCCGACACGGCCGCCGCGGGACTCCCCCGCTGGCTCTCGGCAGCCGACACCAGCTGCTGCGAGACCCCCCGTGTACCAAACTCAACAGCCTCGACCTGCCGCTTGTACGCCGCCTGCGCCGACGGCCTGGCTCCAGCTGCGACAAAGCCGCTTGTTTCCGCGGATGTCTCCGCTACCTGGGCGGAGACAGACCCTGGCGCAGCCAAGCCTATGAGTGCGGTTACCAGTACTGCTATTCGGGTGACGTGCATTCGTTCAGTCTCTCTTCGATCACCGAAACGCTCGCGACCCTCCACTTGCCGCCACGATGTACAACGTCGGCGGCGTCGAGTCGGTAGGTTCCGGCGTCCGAGTTAGGTGACGCCGGTGCATCCAGGTTTGCGTCGACCATCGCGTTGGCGCCGACTGTCACGCAGTCGTAGACGAATACCGACTCGTCCGAGTCCAGTGTCGAGATAGCCCATGGATCGCGTGAACTTGGTTCGCCGCGGAAGGCCTTGCCCTCGGCGGCCAGTTCGGATGCGAACTCGCGGGCGGCGGACAACTGTGGGTCGACGGCGGTAGCAGCGAGTGCGGGAAGGTCCGGATCGGCCGGGCCCGTCCGACCGAGACCCAGCGCCGTGTCGTACGCCTCGCGGAAGGCTTCGTAGGCGGCGACGGCCTGTTGGGCGAGGTCGTCGGGGACGCAGCTCGGTGGGGCGGGGCCCTGGGCGGGGCCGCGGAGGAAGGGCGGATCGTCGGGTGGGGGCGGGACCGACCCGCTGCCGTCGCGCAGCGGCACCTTGAGGTTGCTGACGATCCACTCGCCGTCGCGCTGCTCGACCGTCGCTGTGACCGGCTGGCGCCACCCGGTGCGTTCGGTGATCACGCGGTCGGGATCGTCCGCGGCGACCTGCTCGAGATCGTTGAGCACGCAATCGGACACGGTGGCGACCGAGCCATCGCCGTCGATCTCGACGTCCGCAGTGGTCGCGGACGGCACCAGACCGCCGCTCACGACCACGTCGTCCTCGCGGTTCGCCCGCAGCCGCCGCCTCGCGTGCTCCAAGGCCTGATCGCTGGCCACCGCTGTAAGCTGCCCGTCATCCGCCCTGCCTTCCGACATCGCATCGACCGTCGTCGACAGGTACCGCTCGTACGCGTCGAGCGCCGCCTGCCGCGGTGTCGCGGGCGCCGACGTCGCGACCGGCGGCACTGACGGGAGGGGTGACACACGATCCGACGGTGTGGGTGCCACTACCTGGGACGCCCCGGACGTGCAGGCGGCAGCGATCACCACCACCGCGACCAGCAGCGCAAGGCGGAACCTCGTCGTCACGGAGCTCCACCCTCCCGTCACGCGGTCTCGCCCCTCCCGTCCGCCGCGCTCCCGCGTGCCGTGCTGCGGCGAATTGGCATGGCAGCTTACAGGAGACCATGACACGAAGCGACTCCACTGGCTCGACCGCCCGGGCAAGTGCGCCCGACGCCGCACCGACGTGTGCGCAACCAGCTGTCGGGTAAGAAGGTCCGGCGCATCATCACTATTGAGGAGTACGCCATGGCTGACCAGCATGACCACAAGAGCGAAGAGATGAAGGGCCGCACGAAGGAGGCCGCGGGCTCGCTGACGGGCGACGAGGACCTCAAGCGTGAGGGCAAGGTCGACCAGAAGAGCGCAACGGTCAAGGACAAGGTCAGCGACGCCGCGGACCGTGTCAAGGACGCCCTGACGAGCGACGACGACTCGCGCAGCCGCTAGACCGTTCGAGCAGCGCGGACATGGCCGGGATCAGCGCACTCCAACTTGCCGTATCGGCCGTGGATCCGCTGCTCGACGACCTGCGGACCATGGTGCCAGCGGGCTCGGCCGTGCTCGAACCCGCCCACATCTCGTTCGGCTACCCGTGGATGGAACCGTCCGCAGGAAGGGCAGTGATCGACGACGTCGCCGAGGCGCTGGCCCGTGAGGCACCGTTCGACATCGAGCTCGCGGGTCCACGCCGCTTCGACCCGGATCCCAAGGGTCGGGTCACGGTGTGGCTGGAGCCCTATCCGGCGGCGGCGATCCATGCGCTCAACTGGGTGATCGCCGACGCGTCCGGCCACGACGTCGATGACTTCACACCACACTGCAGCCTCGTCCGCCTGCAGGCCGGAATCGAACCGGGTCCGCTCGAGCGGCTGGTTCATCAGCGACTGCCGCTGCGTGCGCGGCTCGACCGGGTCGAGTTCCACACCCGCGATGACGATGTGTGGCGACTCGAGCGCAGCCTCCCGTTGGGATCCACCCCGGCATGACGCTGCGGATTGCCGATGAGTTCGCGTCCTATCGCGCACTGAGCTTCGACTGCTACGGCACCCTGATCGACTGGGAGAGCGGGATCGCCGGCGCGCTTCGCCCGTGGGCGAGCCGGCACGGTCTGGAGGTGTCGCGCGAACAGCTGCTCGCGGCGTTCTCGGCCACCGAGACGGTCGTGCAGTCCGAGCAGCCGACAGCCCGGTACCCGGACATTCTCGCCGAGGTGCTGCGTCGCATCGGCGCGCAGCTCGGCGTGGGCGTGTCGGCGACCGAGGCCGCGACCTTTGGAGCGTCGGCCGGTGACTGGCCGGCGTTCACCGACTCGTCGAACGCGCTCCGCCGTCTGCAGTCACGTTTCATGCTGATCGTCCTGTCCAACGTGGACCGGCGGTCCTTTGCAAGCTCGAGCCGCCGGCTCGGCGTCGACTTCGATCGGGTGATCACCGCTGAGGACGTCGGCTCGTACAAGCCGGCACCTCGCAACTTCGAGGCGCTGCTCGAGCACCTCACCGACCTGGAGGTGCAGCCCGACCAACTGCTCCACGTCGCCGAGAGCCTCTACCACGATCACGCACCGGCCCACGCCGTGGGGCTGCGGTCGGTGTGGATCCACCGCCGTCACGCGCTCGACGGATTCGGTGCGACCCCGCCGCCACAGCACGACGTGGAACCCGACTGGCGGTTCGAGTCGATGGCTGCGTTCGCGGACGCGGCAGGTGTGTAAGAGCTTGCGCCGGTAGGAGGCTCGATGAGTGAGCGTGACCAGGTGGATGCGTCGCGAGGCGGCGGAGGAGCACGTACCGGGGTTGTACGTGCGACGACGGCAACGACGTGAGGGGATGCAGTCCCCCGAGGTCACGCGCGAGCCGAGCAGCCCTACCGGCGCGAGCTCTAAGCTAAGAGAAACTCGGCCCCGACGTGCGGCCGAACGGCGCTCATGGTCACGTGGCCGACGCCGACAGACATGGAATGCGCATGCGCGAACCGATGCCATGCGGGCAGCCGCGGGTGCCGTCGGCAGACGGCCTTGACGGGAGGACGAGAGACAGCACCTGATGGTCGGCATCATCGCGACACCAGAATGCGGCGCCGGCGCGCGACGAGCGCCGGACGCCGACGGCGCCTGCCGGGGCACGCCGCTGGCCGACCTGGTGCACCGCGGCTACACGAGCCCGGCCGCTCGTGCCCTGACCGGCGCCGCCGCACACCTGCGGGACGGCCTGTGCGCCGGCGGCCTCCAGATCCACTACCAGCCGATCGTCTCGCTGCCGGATGCACGCCTGCTCGGCTTCGAGGCGCTCGCCAGGCTGCGGACCAGCGACGGCGGGGTCGTGGCACCTGACCGATTCATCACGCTGGCGGAGTCGTCGGGCCTGATGGTCCCCCTCGGCCTGGAGGTGCTGGCGGCCGCCACGGCGACGTTGGCGCAGTGGCGCCGTGAGCCGGCGTTCGCGGGCTTGTATGTCAGCATCAACGTGTCGCCCGTCCAGTTGACCGACGCTGCGTTCACCACCGCGGTCGGCGACGTCCTGCGCACCTACGCGCTGCCGGCTTCGGCGATGGTGCTCGAGGTGACCGAGAGCAGCATCGCCGACAGCGACGCCGTCGAGGCGATGGGCGTCGTCGAGGCGACGGGCGTCCGCCTCGCGCTGGACGACTTCGGCACCGGCTTCGCCACGCTCGACAGCCTCAAGCGCCTTCCGGTCCAGATCCTCAAGCTCGACCGCACCTTCGTCAGCGGCATCGGCGACGGCGGGCCGGACCGGGTGATCGTGCGCAACGTGCTCGACCTCGCCTACGAGCTCGACCTGTTGGTGGTCGCCGAGGGTGTCGAGACCCACGCCCAGGCTGCGAGCCTGGCCGCCTGGGGCTGCGCCGCCGCACAGGGCTGGCTGTTCGGCAGGCCCGCGCCCGCCGACCGGGTGACCGTGCCCGCGGAGACCGCCAACGGTCCGACGGCGGTCACGCCACGCCACGCGCAGCACGCCGAGCGCGCGGCGATCGCCGCGATCGCGCACGTGCTGGCACTGACCGACGAGGACGACGGCGAACAGCGGGCGCTCGTGCACGCGGTGGCGACCGGGATCGGCAAGGCGATGCGGTTGCCGGCACTCACGGTCGACGAGATCGGCCTGATCGCGCTGTGCCATGACGTCGCGCGGCTGCAGCCGCTGTGGCCGGAGCGCGATGACGGCACGGTGCTGCCAGCGGTGCTGCGGCCCCTGATCGACCGGCAGTGGGAACCCGACGACCATGGGTTGGCGGCACACGTGGTCACCGTCGCCACCACCGTCGTCACCGCGGCGGGCGCGCGTCCCACCGGCGGCCCAGAGCGGCTCGCCGAGGCGCTGGGCGCTGCGGCGCTCGACGAACCGCGCGGTATCGCCCAGGCCATGCGCCAGCTCGCCGGCGACCTGCCCACCCTGTCTCCCGCGATGCGGGACCTGGCGCGCCTGCAGTCAACACTGTCGGACCCGGTACAGTCGGTCGACGCTCGTCTGCACACGCTGCGCTCGCTGTCGTACGCGATCGACCCTGGCGGTGGCTTCCGCGATCTGGTCGGGGTGCTCGCCGACGAGGCCTGCGGGATCATCGGCGCCGCCTCGCTGTCGCTCGGCCGCTGGGAACGTGACGAGGGCGTCCTGCGTGTGCTGGTCAACGTCGGCCACCACAGCGCCACCCAGGAGCGCTTTCCGGACGACGAGGTCCATGCGATGGCCGAGTACGTGACGGCCAGTCGCATGCTGGCGGCGGGGCTGCCGCGCCTCGAGCGCCTGTCCGACGCTGACGGCGATCCGGCCGTGCATGCCCGGCTGGCCGAGCGAGGGAGGGGCTCGTGCGTCGCGGTTCCGGTCTACACCGCGGATCGGCTGTGGGGGGAGCTGTACGTCACGACCGAGGTCGACGAGCCGCCGTTCACGGCGCGTGACACCGAGCTGTTGACGACCGTCGCCGACATCCTGGGTGGGGCGCTCGCGCACGGCGAGCAGCTCGACCGGATGGCGCGGCTGGCATTCGAGGATCCGCTGACGGGCCTGGCCAACCGCCGGGCGATCGACGACCGGCTCGAGCAGGTGCTGCGCACCACCGACGCGCCGGTGACGGTCGTGATGCTCGACGTCAACGGCCTCAAGCAGGTCAACGACGAGTACGGACACCCGACCGGCGATCGCGCGCTGTGCGCGGTGGCCGACGCGCTGAGCACCGCGACACTGGAGGAGTCGGATGCCACGAGCGCGCGGCTCGGAGGCGACGAGTTCTGCGTCGTCGTGTTCGGCGACGACGGCAGCGCCGCAGAGCGCATCATCCGACGGACGGGCGAGCAGCTGCGCGAAGCGCCGGCACCGCAGGTGACGATCTCCGCCGGCGTGGCGACGTCGGGAGGTGTGGGCCGGACGGTGCGCGCGCTGTTCACCACGGCCGACAAGGCCCAGTACGAGGCGAAGCGTTCCGGTCGTCTACTGCAGTTCGTCGACGTCGCCGAGCGCCCAGCGGGGCGTTCGAAGGATCCCGACCACCGAGGTGGACCGCGCACCGACGCGGCCGACACCAGCGGCACCCCTGTGGAGATCGTTTCGGGCCGGGTGGTGGACAGGCTCGGCCGACGTGGCACCACGCCGGTCTTCGATGTGCTGGAAGCGGTCGCCGACGTGATGGCCGACGCCTGCGACCTGAGCCGCTGGTCGCTGTCACGGGTCGACGACGACGGGGGGATCCGCACCCAGCGACTCCGCGTGCGGCGCGTCCGGCCGGTCTCTTACCATCGCAACGTCGTGCCGCCCGAGGACGAGTTCTACCTGCTCGACGACTACCCGCTCACCAGGGCGGCGATCGAACGCGGTGCGCCGTTCTGGGTCCACGTCGACCGCGACGACCACGACCCCGCGGAGCGTGCGGTGCTCGACAACGACGGCATGACGGCCGTGGTCGGCCTGGGTGGCCAGGACAGCGACGGCGGGTGGCTGCTGGAGCTGTACGCCGACGAGCGCAGCGACGATCTCGAGCCATACCTGCCGCTGGCCCGCGTCATGTCGCTTGTGCTGCGCGACGCCAGCTGAGCCCGCCGAGCGGTTGCCACGTCGACCGGCGCGGGGCGCGGGCCTGGCGGACCGCGGCGACGCGCCCGACCGCATCCGCGGCCGCTCACTCGACGAGTCCCGCGTGGAAGGCCAGGACCACCGCCTGTGCACGGTCGCGAGCACCGAGCTTGGCGAAGACCCGGCTGACGTGGGTCTTGACGGTGTTCTCGCCGATGTACAGGTGCTCGGCGATCTCGGCGTTCGACAGCCCCCGGGCCATGGCCCGCAGCACCTCGCGTTCGCGATCGGTGAGCTGGCCGACCCACGCCGGTGCCGGTGTCTGGGGCTGCGTGTGCGTGAACCGTTCGATCACCCGTGTGGTGACCGTCGGTGACAGCATGGAACCGCCGTCGACGACCACGCGGATCGCCTCGACCAACTGCTCCGGGCGGGTCCGCTTGAGCAGGAACCCGCTCGCACCGGCGGCCAGGGCGTCGAACACGTAGTCGTCGAGCTCGAAGGTCGTCAGCACGATCACGCGTGGCGGCGACGGCGCATCGAGGATGCGCGCGGTTGCCGAGATGCCGTCGAGCTCGGGCATGCGCACGTCCATGAGCACGACGTCGGGTTGCGTGCGATGCACCAAGCCCATCGCCTCGGCGCCGTCCGCTGCCTCGCCGACCACCGTGATGTCGTCGGTCTGCTCGAGGATCATCCGCAAGCCCGCCCGCATCAACGCGTCGTCGTCGACGAGTGCCACGCCGATCACGCCGACCCTCCCATCGGGAGCCGTGCTGTCACGCGGAAGCCGCCCTCGGGACGGTCGCCGTGCTCCAGCGACCCGCCGTGCACCGCGACCCGACTGGACATGCCGGCAAGACCGCGTCCCGACGGACCCCTGGCACCGTGCCCGTCATCGGTCACGGTGACCACCACCTCGGTGCTGTTGCGCTGCAGCTCGACGAGCGCAGCGGTCGCCTCGGCGTGCTTGAGCGTGTTGGTCAACGCCTCCTGCACGATCCGGTAGACGGTCACACCCTGCGCGCCGCTGAGGTCGCCGCGGTTGACGTCCGAGCGCAACTCGACGTCCAGGCCGGCGTCCGCGACGCGTCCGATGAGGCCTGGGATGTCGTCGACCCCGGGCAGCGGGCTGCGCTGGGCCGGTCCCTCGCCGAGCATGCCGAGCAGGTCATCGAGCTCGTCGAGCGCCGACCTGCCGATCTGCTCGATGGTCTCCAGGGCCCGGCGGGCGTCGTCGGGGGAGGTCGCGCGCCGACCGGCGCCGGCGTGCACCACCATCACGTTGATGGTGTGGCCGACCAGATCGTGGATCTCGCGTGCCAGTCCCTGCCGTTGCGCCTCCAGGGCGAGCCGGGCGTCGCGTGCCTCGGCCGTCGCGACGGACAGGTCGCGCTCGTGCTCGACCGCGATGCGCGCACGACGGGCGAGCGTCGAACGGCCGGCCGCCCAGCCCAGCGCCCACAGCACCATGGTGAACGCGCCGAACAGCGGCTGCTGACCGAACGTCCAGAAGTAGTAGGCGACGCCGACGAGCCCCGTCGCCAAGCCGAGGACCGCCACCTGGGTCGATGCCACGGTGGCCATCGTGAACAGCAGCGCGAGGTTGGAGAACGGGTAGACGTCGCTAGGCACACCGACCAGCGTCGTGGCGACGACCGCGAGACCGTTGACGAAGTAGGCGGGGACCGGCGCGGTCGAGCGCAGCGCCAGCGTCGCCGCCATCACGGCCACCAGCGCCATGGCGGCCACCTGGGCACCCTGGCTCACCTCGTCTGCCCGGAACACCCAGATCTCGACCTGGGTCAGTCCGGCGAACACGACAGCGACGGCGGTGTCGAGGACCCAGGTCCTGCGAACCGGGACGGCCGTGGTCATGCCCGTAGCGTAACGGGCACGTGCCGGCTGCGGCGGGCGGCACGCGCTACGGTCGCGGTCGCCCAGCCCAACGCCGCAACGGACGCCGCGATCAGCGCGATCGACCAGGGCCGCAGTGCCAACGGCGCCAGCCCCGCGACGCTCTGGATCGTGGCGAACGTCAGCAGGCCGAGGTAGCCGGTGACCGCCACCCGCATGACGGTGGCGCGGCGGGTCGCGTCGGAGCCCGCCCCGTCGGCCATGGCGAGCAGCAGCGCGAAGAGCTGTATGCCGTGGAAGGAGACCGCGTGCGGGAACTTGGCGACCGCGTCACCGTTGGTCACCACCTCGGGCACGGCGCCGAACCGCGCGACGTGCTGGAACCCAAGATCGACGAGCCACTGGCCGATACCCAGGCCCGCGATGATCGCGGCCATGCCGCCGATCACCGCCCACCTGGTGGCTGCGTCAGCCGGGCGTTCGACCAGCGTCCACACGAACAGCGTGAGAAGCGCTGCCGACATCACGATGATCCCGATCCCCATCAGCCCGAAGATCGCGGCGTCGCCCGGCTCGAACACGTTGAAGTGGGAGGCCCGTCCACGCCATGTCTGCAGCACAATGAGTGCCGTCTCGATCGTCGACGCCACCGCGAACACCCAGGCGATGGCACCGGCCAGCCGCGGGCGTACGGTCGGCATGCGGTCGAGCACCCACCCCACGGCCCACAGCGTCAGGCTGATCGAGATCGAGAAGACGATCGGCTTGCGCCACGACACGGCGCCCGACAGACTGCCGCCGTCGACGGCGAACACGCCGATGTGGAACACCGCGGAGGCGGCCCAGCCGAGCGCGGTCACCATGACCACGCGCGATGCCCGGCTCCGCGGGCGAAGCTGGCGGATCACTGCGCTGACCATGACGACCTCCGGTACTGGGTGCCATGACCGTAGGTAGGCACCACCGGGGTGTCGTCACACCACGCGGTGATCGTGGGTGGTCCTCGAGCATGAGCACCGTGACACCCATCGGTCGGTGGCACCTGCGGTGGACGGCTACCGTGCACTACGCACGGTAGACGTCCGCGAAGCGCCGGCCCGTCCATGGCACCGCCCGCTACGAATGCCTGATCTGATGCACACTGGAAGCGGCCGGAGACGCCGGATGACACAGGACACGCCCACACGATGACCACCGTTGCACCGCAGGACACGACGGAGCCGGCGGTCGTCACGTCCCCGCCACGGTGGATGGCCGCCGTCGCCGGACTGCTGGCGGCCGGTGCCGCCCTGGCGGCCGGGGAGCTGGTCGCCGCCCTCATCGACGGCGCCCGGTCGGCGGTCACGTCGATCGGTACGGTCGTGATCGACCTGGCGCCGCCGGCACTGAAGGATCTGGCGATCGAGACGCTGGGCACCGCGGACAAGCCGGTGCTCATCGCCACGGTGCTGGTCGTCCTCGCCGGTGCGGCGATGGCCGCGGGCATCGCCGCCGTCCGCCGGTTGTGGTGGGGCGTGCTCGGCGTCGTGGGGCTGGGCGTGGTGGGCCTGGCCGCCGCGTGGGCGGATCCCAGCGCCACGGGCGTGGTCGCGGCGCTGCCTGCGACGGCGGCAGTGATCGTTGGCGTGGGCGCGTTGTGGTGGCTGGTGCGGACGCTGGACAGCCGCGGCGCCACAGCTGACGACGACGCGGCGGACGGCGACAGCCGTCGCGCGTTCCTGCAGGCGGCGACCACGGTCGGTGGCGCGGCGCTCGGTGCCGGCGCGCTCGGACGGTGGCTCACCACGCAGGCGGAGTCGTCGACGGCGCCGGCCACAGCGCCGTTTCCGTCACCCGACGTCGAGCTGGCCCCCATCCCCGCCGACGCCTCGCTGGCCATCGACGGGTTGACGTCGTTCATCACACCCAACGACGACTTCTACCGCATCGACACGGCGCTGCGCGTGCCGACCGTCGATGTTGACCATTGGACGCTGCGCATCCACGGGATGGTCGACAACCCGATCGAGCTGACCTACGACGAACTGCTCGACCATCAGATCGTCGAGGCGGACATCACGCTGGCGTGCGTGTCCAACGAGGTGGGCGGCGAGCTCGTGGGCAACGCGCGGTGGCGCGGGATCCGGCTGGCCGATGTGCTCGCCGATGCCGGCTTGCAGCCCGGCGCTGATCAGCTGGTGGGCCGCTCGGTGGACGGCTTCACCGCGGGATCGCCGTTGGCCACGGTGCTCGACGGCCGCGAGTCGCTCGTGGCGATCGGCATGAACGGGGCGCCGCTGCCCCGCATCCACGGGTACCCCGCACGGCTCGTGGTGCCCGGGCTGTACGGCTACGTGTCGGCGACGAAGTGGCTGACGGAGCTCGAGCTGACCACGTTCGACGCGTTCGACGCCTACTGGATCCCGCGCGGGTGGGCGGAGCGGGCTCCGATCAAGACCCAGTCGCGCATCGACGTGCCGCGGGCGTTGTCGACGGTGTCGCCCGGCACGGTCGCCGTGGCCGGAGTCGCGTGGGCACCGACCCGTGGGATCACGAAGGTCGAGGTCAAGGTCGACGACGGACCGTGGGAGCAGGCGCGCCTGGCCGCGGCGGTCGACGACGACACCTGGCGGCAGTGGGTGTACGAGTGGCAGGCCACGCCGGGACGTCACGACCTGCGGGTGCGGGCCACCGATGCGACCGGCGAGCCGCAGACCGCCGACCGCGAACCGCCACGGCCGGATGGCGCCACCGGACGCCATCACATCATCGTCACGGTCGCCGACAGCTGACGTAGCAGCCGGCGGACGCGCGCCGCTCAACGACCCGCGTCGATTCTGCCTCCCGACCAATCCACGATCGTTGTCGTAGTGAATCACGGTATGACCCAACGCAACGATCCAAGGACTCAACGTGATTCGTGCACGACTCTTCCGCGTCACCGGGCTGCTCGTCGTCCTGGTGCTCACCCTCGCGGCGTGCGGTAGCGACGAGACGTCCAGTGACGAGTCGGCGGCCGCGGCGGCCGACAGCGGCAGCTCCGAGATGGCCAGCGAGCCGATGGAATCGGAGATGTCGGACGACATGTCGTCGGAGATGGCCAGCGACTTGTCATCCGAGATGGCGATGTCGGAGTGTCAGCTCGAGCCGCTGCCAGAGGAGGGTGACGGCAGCGTCGACACGATGGCACAGCAGCCGGCGGCGACCGCCGCTTCGGGCAACCCGAACCTGACCACGCTGGTGCAGGCCGTGGATGCCGCCGGTCTGGTCGACACGCTCAACAGCGACGGCCCGTTCACGATCTTCGCGCCGGCGAACTGTGCGTTCGAGGAGATCCCCGAGGAGGACCTCAACGCGCTGCTCGAGGACACCGACCAGCTGACGACCGTGCTGACCTACCACGTCGTGCAGGGCGAGGCGCTGAGCGCTGACGAGCTCGCCGGCATGGACAGCGTGACCACCGTGCAGGGCGACGACGTCATGCTCGCCGCGGAGGGCGACACCCTGACGCTCAACGACGGCACCGCGAGCGTCGTCGCGGCCGACGTCCAGGTCGGCAACGGCGTCGTGCACGTCATCGACGGCGTGCTGATGCCCGGCAGCTGATCCCGCGATCCATCACGACCTGCACGCGGCCCGGGACGCAATCGTCCCGGGCCGCACCCGCCAGCCGTTGGCCGGGCGTGCGTGTGCGGCCCTGCTGACCCGTCGTGCAGTCGCGGCGGACCTGCCGGCGGACCGCCGCGGCGGGCCCCGATGCGCCGATCGGCCCGGGTGGCGACTACGATCATGGCCGTCTGACACCCACGAGCAGAGGACGGACACCGATGGCGACGACGGCGCAGGCGTGGTGGCACGGGCGAAGGGCGAACCGGTCAGCGTCGAGGAGATCGAGGTTGGAGTCCGGCGACGTGCTGCGCTCGGTGGTGGTGGTCTGGTGAGCGCGTCAGCGGTCACCAGACCGGCCGGGGGGCAAGCTTCCCGCGCCAGCGGGGAGGTTGGGCGGTGACGATCGAGCAGCTCACCACCGACGGCGTATTCACCATTGACGGACAGTCGTTCGACGTCACCAACAACGTGTGGCTCGTCGGCGACGACCGCGAGGTGCTCGTGATCGACGCGGCACATGACGCCGCGGCGATCGCCGATGCCGTGGGCGACCGGCGCGTGGCGATGATCGTCTGCACCCACGGCCACAACGACCACATCAACGCGGCGGTCGAGCTCGCCGGGCTGGTCGACGCGCCGATCGCCCTGCACCCCAACGACCGCAGGCTGTGGGACGCCGTGCATCTCGACCGTGCGCCCGACCTTGACCTGAGCGACGGTCAGGTGTTGTCGGTCGGCGGCGCCGATCTGCAGGTGCTGCACACGCCCGGGCACTCCCCCGGCGGTGTCTGTCTGTACGGCGACGGCGTGCTGTTCTCCGGCGACACGCTGTTCCAGGGTGGGCCTGGCGCGACCGGTCGCTCCTACTCGGACTTCGACACGATCATCGCGTCGATCCGGGATCGTCTGCTCGTGCTGCCCGACGACACGACCGTGCACACCGGCCACGGCGAGTCGACGCGGATCGGCGACGAGGCCGTCGATCTCGACGAGTGGATCGCCCGCGGCCACTGACCCCGGAGAGGCTAGCGTCGGACGCGATACATGAGGGCGATGCGCGGGCCGGCGGCGGCGACCTTGGGCACGCTGTGCTCGCAGGTCCGCTGGCACGATCCTCCCATGACGAGCAGGTCGCCGTGCCCGGCCGACCACGACAGGCTCGACCCTCCACCACGTGGGCGCACGCGGAACGGCCGAGGCTCGCCCAACGACACGATGGCGACGATCGCCTCGGGCAGGTCGCGGGCCACACGGTCGCCGTGCCATGCGACGCTGTCGCGGCCGTTGCGGTACAGGTTGCACGTGATGGCGTCGAGCCGCACACCGTAGCGATGGCTGAGTGCGTCGGACAGCAGCCCGAGCAACCGCAGGTCGGGCGGCAGCGCATCACGATCGACGCTCGCGACCAGCCGGGGCCGCGCGACCTCGCTGCCACGGATGCGCTCGGTACCGGTGCGCCACGGCAGGTGTGCCTCGGCAGCCTGGTACAGCTGGTCGGCGCCACTGACCCACCCCGGCTGCCGGTCGATCCACGCCGCGTCGGGCAGGCGATGGCGGCGCAGGTGGGCGAACGTCGGGTCGAACGTGGGTTCCGCGGTCGTCTGATCCAGCAGTGAGGCCTGGAACGTCAGCGTGTCGCTCATGCGTCCAAGCGTAGCCGAACGTGCGTTCGACCACCAGCAGTGCGCTACGCTTGCACCCGCTGATGCTGCAGATCGACCACGTCATCATCGCCGTCGCCGACCCCGACGCGTGGGCGGTGCAGCTGGACGACCGATCAGGGCTGACCGCCGTGCCCGGCGGCCGCCATGAGGGCACGGGGACGGGCAACTGGATCGTCCCGCTGGGCGGCTCCTACGTGGAGCTGATGACCGTCGTCGACCACAGCGAGGCGGAGTCCAGCACGCTGGGCCGCTGGGTGAGCGATCAGACACGCAACGGCGACCGCCTTGCAGCGCTGTGCCTGCGCACCGACGACATCGGCGGCATCGCCGCCCGAATCGGCGACGAACCGGAGGCCATGAGCCGCACCACGGACGACGGGACCATCCTGCGCTGGCAGCTCACCGGGCTCGCGGCGGCGATGTCCGACGAGGGGCTGCCGTTCTACATCCAGTGGGACCTCGACGACGAGGAGCAGTACCCCGGACGCATGCCGGTCGAGCACCGCGTCGAACCGAGTGGCATCCACTGGATCGAGTACGGGGGCGACCCGCAGCGGCTGGCCGAGTGGTTGGGCGACCACTCCCTGCCGATCCGCAGCGTGGAGGACCACGCCGGCCCGCGCCGGGTCGCCATCGCGACCGCCGACGGCACCGTTCACCTCATGCCGACCGGTATCGCCTGACATTGCATGTGGCGAAGGTTCGCGAATTCCGTGTCGGGGGACTCCCCACACCGCGCGGCATCGCCGCAACAGGGAGCATGCATCGACCCCGCGTGGCAGAGACCCCCAGACCGGGCTCCGGGCTACGGCGTCTTGGACGCCAGCAGGTCCGCCTCGTTGATCTCGGGGGGCGCGCTGAGCAGCCGGTCGGCGTTCTCCATGAGCGCTGCCGCGATCGGACCGTCGAGGTGGGCCTTGCGCTCCTGCTCGCCGGGGAAGGCGTCGACGATCCAGAAGGTGGACTGGTCGGTCCGCAGCGCAAACCACACGGGGGTTCCCTCCTCGTCATTCGCGAGGTCGACGGCGCCGGTGAGGAAGTCGGCCACCTCGTCCTCCATGCCGGACCGCGCGCTGAGCTTGACGACGAGTGCGACGTTGGTCATGCAGCCTCCGAGATCGTGGTCCCCCCGCGGACGTCAGCGCCCCCTCCGGCCCAGACTCTACGCGCAACGCCGACGTGCCGCCGCAGCGCAACGCGCGCCGGTCATGGCGGCGGCATCGTGTAGGTGACCGCTGTGCCTTCGACCGCCACCACACCGTCACCACGGGTCACCGACATGCGACACCGCATGATCGGCTTGTCGTCACGCACCTCGAGCACCTCGACCTCGCCGGTGATCGTGTCGCCCGGCCGAACCGGCGCACGGAAGTCGACGGTGAGGTTCAGGAAGACGCTGCCGGGACCGGGCAGCTGCTCGGCGACGACCGCATTCAGGATTGCCGTCGACACACCGCCCTGCACCACCAGTCCGCCGAACGGGGTCGACGCCGCGTACTGTTCGTCGTAGTGCAACGGGTTGCGGTCGCCGCTGATCTCGGTGAACAGCTCGATGTCACGCCGGCCGACCACACGCTCCATCCGCGCCGTGTCACCGACCGCCGGCGCGCCACCTGGCCAGGCGTCGGTCGACGTCTCGTCGCTCATCCGCGCTCCCCTTCGTCGGATCAGTCGGTGAAGATGTCCGTGGGCAGCAGGGCGGTGACCACCATGTTGGGCACGTCGGGCAGCGCCGCGATCCGCAGGTCCACGGCGACGCTGCAGATCGCGTACGCCTGCTGCCGGTCGAAGCCGCGGTCGCCTGTCAGGTGGTCGATCATTTCATGCAGCGCCTCGCGGGTCGCGACGGTGACATCCTCGGAGTGGTTGACCCCGTCGGCATCGATCGACAGCCCGGTGGTGGCGTAGAAGGCGCGTGGCGCGGCGAACTCCGGCGCGACGAAGTAGTCGCTGCGTTCGAACCGCAGGCGGCGGATGTTGCGCTCGGCCGCCATACCCTTGCGCAGGTCGAAGCGGAACCGGAACGTCGATCGCATCTCGATCGCCGTCCCGCAGCTCTCGTTGTCACCCTGGGCGTAGTGCGCGTCGCCGCCGGAGAACAGCCCGCCGTCGGTCCAGACCGGCAGGTACAGGCGGGCACCGACACCACACTGGCGGATGTCGACGTTGCCGGCGTTCTCGCGGGGCGGCACGGTGCGCAGCGCCTCGTCGGCGATGGCCGGATCCCGTGGCACCGCGCCGGCCGGGTCGGGCGGCAGCACCATGCCACCCCGCTCGAGCAGATCCTGCTCGCGGGCGGTGATGTCACGCAGCAGCTCGCGCGACGGGCCCACCCCGAAGGTCCCGAGGAACGGCGCCGCGGGGATCCGCACCCCGGGCAGATCGTCCGACGTCGCCCAGCCATCGGCGAGGTCCCAGCGGATGAGGTGCGGGTCGGGAAAGTCGTCTCGTAGGAACCCGAAGCCGGGGATCTGCACCGTGAACCCGAAGTCGGCCGGCGTGACGTCCACCACATCGACCACCAGGAGGTCTCCCGGTTCGGCGCCGTCGACGTACACGGGGCCCGTCAGCGGATGCACAGGCCCAAGGTCGGCGTTGGCCACGTCGTCGACCGTCGCGTCGCGGGTGATCTGTCCGTCAAGGGCGTCGCGGGTCTCCATGACGACCTCGTCGCCGGGTTCGCACCGCACCACCGGTGCGATGTCGGGGTGCCAACGGTTGTGTCCACGGTCGGGTTGTCCCGCCAGCGCCACCGAGTAGTCGACGCGGATCTCGTGCGTTGCCATGCTGCCTCCCGTCTCCACGGCCACGACTGGACCATACCGGACACCTGTCCATGACGACACCACCGGGCGGTGCGTACGATCACAGGAGCTCGGAGTGGGACAGGTGATCATGGTGGTCGAGGAGCGGGCGCCGGTGTGTCGGACCTGTGCGGTCCAGTACCCACCGGGGCGGCCACCGGCGGTCTGCATGATCTGTGCCGACGAACGGCAGTGGGTGCCGGCCGGCGGCCAGCGGTGGACGTCGATTGCCGCACTGCGCGCCGAAGGTCACCGCATCGAGGTCCGCGAGCTGGCCCCGGGCGTGACCGGTATCGGGGTCACACCGGACCTGGGCATCGGACAACGCGCGTGCCTCGTGCAGACCGACGCCGGCAACATCCTGTGGGACTGCGTCGGACTCATCGACGAGGCGGGCGTCGAGGCCGTCGCCGAGCGCGGGGGGATCACCGCGATCGCCGTGTCACACCCGCACTTCCACGGCGCGATGGTCGAGTGGAGTCACGCGTTCGACGACGCTGCGCTGCTGCTGCCCACCGCCGACCGCAGCTGGGTGCTGCGTGACGACACCCGGATCCGCTGGTGGGACGATGAGATCGAGCCGCTGCCGGGCGTGCACCTGGTGCAGTGTGGCGGCCACTTCGACGGCAGCGCTGTGCTGGTGGTCGACGTGGCGGCCGATGGCCGTGGCGCGGTGTTCGTCGGCGACACCGCTACGGTGGTGAAGGACCGCCACGTGAGCTTCATGCGCAGCTACCC
>JAHWKT010000212.1 GCA_019347695.1 Actinomycetota bacterium
TCGCAGGGCTCACAGCGACACTTCGCTTCGGAATCAACCGAAGAGGAGTGCGTATGAACGGGTCCGAGCGGTGCGGGGAATCGGCGGCGTTGTCGTCGCATCGGCAGGCGTTGCGCGAGCATCTGGTCGGTGTGGGGTTCGCTGCGAGCGGAGCGGCGGCGGGGGTCCGGCTGCTCGTCGAGTTCGATGGGTGGCTGGCCGCGGAGGCGATCGCGGCGAGCGACGTCACCGAGGAGGTGATCGACGGGTTCGTGGCGGCTCGGCGGGCGTCTGGGCGTTCGGGACCGGCGACGCGGCGCGGTTTGGACTCGATCGTGGGGTATCTGCGCGGCGTCGGGGTGATCCCGGCGGCGTCGGTTCTGTCCGGCGATGCGGTGGCCGAGCTGGTCGCGGCGTACGGCGAGTACATGCGGGTGCAACGGCGTCTCGCGCCGATCACCGTGCACAACACTTCAGGGGTGGTGCGAAGGTTCCTCGCTGGACGCGAGGACAAGGCTGATCTGCGCACGCTGGATGTCGCTGAGGTCCACCGGGTCGTGCTCGGCGTGGCGGACCGTGTCAGTCCCGGTGCCACCAGAGCGTTCGTGGGAGCGTTGCGGCCGTTCCTGCGGTTCCTGTTCGCCACCGGCCGGCTGTCGCACGACCTGTCGGGGGCGGTGCCCAGTGTCGCCGGCTCCCGGCTCGCGTCGCTGCCCAAGGCCGCCGACCCCGCGGCGGTGCATGTGCTGCTGGACTCGTGTGACCGGACCACTGCTGCCGGCCGCCGTGACTACGCCATCTTGGTGCTGCTGTCGCGCATGGGGTTGCGCGCCGCCGAGGTCGCGGCCATGCGTCTGGAGGACATCGACTGGCGCGTCGGGCAGGTGCTGGTCCGCGGTAAGGGCGGCCGCCTCGAGCAGCTGCCGCTACCCGGCGACGCCGGCGCTGCCGTCGCGGACTACCTGCGCCACGGCCGGCCGCGATCTGCCAGCCGAGCGGTGTTCTTGCGGGTGCAGCCGCCGGTGGCGGCGATGACCCCGAACGCGGTGCTGTTCGTGCCCCGCACGCGGTCGGCGCGGCTGGGGCTGCCCGTGATCGGCGCGCACCGGCTGCGTCACAGCGCTGCCACCGCCATGCTCGGCGCCGGCGCGTCGCTGCGGGAGGTCGGCCAGGTGCTGCGCCACCGCGACGACGTCACCACCTCAATCTACGCCAAGGTCGACCGTGAAACGCTTGACCTGGTCGTGCGCGTCTGGCCGGAGCCGGCACGATGAGCGCGCTGGGGCAGCGACTCGCTGACTACCTCGCCCTTCGTCGGGCGTTGGGCTACCGCCTCGTCGACCATGGCCGCCAGCTCGCCGGCTTTGTGGACTTCCTCGACGAGCGCGGCGAGCAAACCGTGACGGTCACCGCGGCGTTGGCGTGGGCGTCGGCGGCCGGCGCCAGCGACGGGCAGACGGCGCGGCGGCTGTCAGCTGTCCGCCGCTTCGCCGGCTACCTGGCCGCCTTCGACGAGCACACCGAGGTCCCACCCGCCGACCTGCTACGGGCAGGACACGGGCGCACCACCCCGTACCTGTACTCATCCGAGGAGATCGCCGCGCTGCTCGCGGCCGCCCGTCGCGTGCAACCGGCGCTGCGGGGCACAACGATCGCGACCGTCGTCGGGTTGATGGCCGCGACCGGGCTGCGCACCGGCGAGGCCGTCGCGCTGGACCGCGACGACGTCGACCTGGCCGCCGGGATGCTCACCATCCGCGACGCGAAGTGGCGCAAGACCCGCCAGGTGCCAATCCACGTGACCGTCGCCGCAGCGCTGGACGACTACCGCCAGCTCCGCGACACCACGCTGTGCGATGCAACCGCGGACGCATTCTTCGTCTCCACCTCCGGGCGTCGGTCGACCGCGGCCGAGCTGACCCGACGGTTCCGGCGGCTGCGCAACGACCTCGGCATCCACGCGCCACCGTTCCGGCGGCCACCACGCCTTTACGACCTGCGACACAGCTTCGCGGTCGCCACCCTCATCGACTGGCACGCCGCCGGCGTCGACGTGCAAGCCCGCCTGCCGGTGCTGTCCACCTACCTTGGGCATCTCAACCCGGCGTCGACCTACTGGTATCTGCAGGCCGCTCCGGAGCTGCTCGCGTCGTCGCCCGCCGCGTCGAACGCGCCGCCGGAGCGCACCGGTGAGCGCGCTGGCGCCCGTCCTGGAGGGCTACTTCACCCAGCGGCTCGCCCAGCGCCGCGCGAGCCGCCACACCATCGCCGCTTACCGCGACGCCTTCACGCTGCTGCTGCGCTTCGCTCAACAGCGGCTCCGCAAACCTCCCGCGTCGCTGGACCTCGCCGATCTCAACGCCGCGCTCATCGGCGCGTTCCTCGACGACCTCGAGCACACCCGCGGCAACGGTGTCGCGACGCGCAACCTGCGGCTGACCGCGGTGGACTCCTTCTTCTCCTACGCAGCGCTTCGCTGCCCCGAGCACGCCGCGGTGATCCAGCAGGTCCTGGCCATCCCCACCAAACGACCCGACTGCACAACGGTCACCTTCCTCACCCACACCGAGACCGACGCGCTGCTCGCCAGCCCCGACCCGACCAGCCCGCTGGGTCGACGCGACCACCTGCTGCTGCTCGTCGCCGTCGAGACCGGCCTGCGCGTCTCCGAACTCACCGCGCTGACCTGCGGCGACGCCACCCCCGGGCCCGCCGCCGTCGTGCACTGCCACGGCAAAGGCCGCAAACAGCGCTCCACCCCGCTCACCGCAACCACCGCGCGGGCGCTGCAAGCCTGGATCCGCGAGCGGGACGCCCAACCCACCGACCCGCTGTTCCCCACCCGCTTCGGCGGCCACCTCAGCACCGACGCCGTCGCCGACCTCCTCGACAAGCACGTCGCCACCGCCGCCCGGACCTGCCCGTCCATCGGCGCCAAGCGCGTCACACCGCACACGCTTCGCCACACCACCGCAATGAACCTGCTGCACGCCGGCGTCGATACCTCCGTCATCGCGCTCTGGCTCGGCCACGCCACCACCAAGTCGACCCAGCCCTACCTGCACGCCGACCTGAAGCTGAAAGAACAAGCGCTCGCCCGCACCGCCCCCAACCGCGCCGCCCGAGCGCGCTTCCAACCCGACGACGAACTCCTAGCCTTCCTCGAGCACCTCTGAC
>JAHWKT010000007.1:0-28819 GCA_019347695.1 Actinomycetota bacterium
AACGGAACGATATAGTTTCGTTATGAAAGGCGTCGATCGCGATGGCAGGAGCAACCGTGGCGCGCACGCGTGACCCCGATGTCGACCGTCGGATCCACGAGGCGACCGTCGCGCTGCTCACGAGAGACGGGCTGGCCGGTCTCGCCATCGGTGAGGTCGCATCCGTCGCCGGTGTCGGCAAGGCGGCCATCTACCGTCGCTACCGGTCCAAGGAGGACCTGGTCGCCGGCGCGGTGGCCGCCGTCCTGCCGCTCTCGCAGCCGCCGACTGATCTGGTCGGTGCCCCGGCGCTCGCAGCGATCGTCGAGGATCTTCGCCGCGCGCTGCTCGAGTCCGGCGGGCTGCGCCTGCTTGCCACGCTGCTGGTCGAGGAGACCCGTCACGGTGAGCTGCTCGAGCTGTGGCGCCGCCGGGTCGTCGCGCCCCGGGTGCGCGTCATCGGTCGGGTGCTCGCCGGCACCGGACAGACGGTTCGCCTCGACCCCCGCATGATCGGCGAGCTCGCACTCGGCGGCCTGGTCGCCCGCCGCATCGCGCGTGGCGCGGTGCCCCGGTCCGCGAGCGATGAGCTGGCGCGGGCGTTGTGGCGGCTGGCGATCGGCGACCCCACCACGACCGACCCAATGGAAGACGAGTCATGGGAGGACCAGTCATGAGGACCACACCCGCGGACGCCTACAACTACGACATCTTCGAGCCGGCCCCGTACGTCCGATCCGACTGCACCGGCCCCACGCCCGGCACATCGCTGGCCCGGATCGAGGTCGAGCGCCTCGACGGGACCGTGACCACGCTGGACGCACTGGCCGACGGCGTCATGGTGCTCGAGACCGGTAGCACGACGTGCCCGCTGTACCGGCGCAACATCCCGAAGATGCGTGCCGTCGCCGAACGGCGTCCCGAGGTCACGTTCGTGCTGCTCTACACGCGGGAGGCGCATCCGGGGGAGCGTCGCGGCGCGCACGTGGACATGCCCGACAAGCGGTTGGCGGCCGCGAGCCTGCCCGATGCGGCGGGGGAGTGGCGCGAGATCCTCATCGACGACCTCGACGGCACGCTGCACCGCCGGCTGGAGGGCGCTCCCGATTCGGCGACCATCCTCGACGCGTCCGGCACCGTGCTCGCCTACATCCACGACGCGGATCCCGCTGCCGTCGCCGAGCTGCTGGATCAGATCCGCGCCGGCGAGCGGGACATCGGTGCGCGGGTCCGGTTCCGACCGCCGACGCCGCGAGTCGCGTTCGCCGCGCTGCTGACTGGTGGGTGGCAGGCGGTCCGCGACTTCGCCCGCGGCCTGCCGGCCCTGGCCGCCTGGCGCCTACGCGGCGGCTCGACCTGCTGACCGGCTGCCACGCCGGGCAGCTCGGGTCGCAGCGCCGTGAAGAGCACAGTACGGTCGAGGGCAGCTTGTGCCGCGTGATGGTCGCCGGCGATACGCGGCTGCGGGCTGATCATCGTCGCCCTCACTATGCTGTCTGGGATGGACCTGCCGATCGATCTCGACCACCTCCGCGCCATGCTGCGGGCCCACGACGTCAGGTTCGCGCTGGTGTTCGGCAGCCATGCGACGGGCACCGCCGGGGACAGGTCCGACGTCGACGTGGCGGTGTGGTCGGACCGCCCACTCGACGACTGGGGACTGCGCGGCGCGCTGGCCGACGCGGTGGATCTGCTCGATCTGCGGACGGCGCCGGAGGGGCTTGCGGGCCGGGTGGCGCTCGAGGGCCGGGTCGTGCTCGACGACGATCCCAGCGCGCGGATCCGCTGGCAGGCCGACACGCGCAAGCGTCATCTCGACGAGGCGTTCCGCCGCGACCGGTTCCGCCGGGACTTCGTCGCAGCCCATGGTTGACGCCGAGCGGCTGCTGACGCTGCTCGGGCGCGTCACCGCCCGGCTGGTGATCCTGGACGACTACGCGTCCCAGGATCGCGACGATCTGCTCGGCGACCGGGTTCGCCTCGGAGACCTCAAGTACACGTTCCAGACCGCGATCGAGGCCTGCATCGACGCGGCCCACCACGTCGTCGCCGATGAGGGCCTCGGCGTGCCGACGTCCAACGCGGCGGCGTTCCGCTCGCTCGCCGACGCGGAGCTGCTCGATCAGGGCCTGGCGACCCGCATGGCTGGCGCGGTCGGGTTCCGCAACGTACTGGTCCATGGGTACGCCGAGGTGGACGATCGCCTCGTCGTCGACCACCTCGACGAACGCGACGAGCTCCGCTGGTTCGTCGCGTCGATGACGCGCCTGCTCGCCGACCCCACCGCGGAGTCGTGACATACGGCCGGGAAGGCGTCGACGTGCAGGTGCTCGCGGCACTCGGCGTCGGTCAGGTTCCTGGGGAACGAACCGGCGCTCTACGGTGAGATTGTTCCCCTGAGCGGGGCGGGGGGTCGGGTCGTGTGACCCGGCGCGTCGGACATCGCGGCCCACGGCGACGCAGACCGTCGCCGCGGTGAGCGCCAAGAGCTGTCGCCGTCCGACGGGTGTACGGTGCAATGGTTGGTATCTGGTCCACACGACGGGTTTCCGCATCCGGTGCGTGGCCGGTTCTCCACCATGCTGACAGATCGAGGCACGGTAGGCCGGGATCGGCGACACCGCCCTGCGCCGTGTGGTGACGACGGGGAGCAGCGGCGATGAGCACCTACGAGAACTACACGATCCGGTCGGCCACCTATGACGACAGCCGGTGGGCACTGGGCGTCGAGCTGGTGCTCGGGTGCCTCGCGAGCGGGTCGACACCCCTGCACGAGCTGGTCGTGCTCGACGCCGGGTGCGGTACCGGCAACTACGCCGCCGCGGTACTGCCGAAGGTCGGCCGCGTCGTGGCGATCGACGCCAGCCCGGCGATGCTCGACGTCGCCGGACGCAAGCTGGCGGCCGAACGGGACGCGGGAGGGATCCGCTTCGCGCAGGCGTCGATCGACGACCTGCCGCTGCCCGATGCGGCGGTCGACGCGGTCATGGTCAACCAGGTCCTGCACCACCTCCACGACGTGCCGGACGCGGGGTGGCCGGCGCATCGCCGCGTCATCGCCGAGCTGGTCCGGGTGCTGCGCCCTGGCGGTGCCCTGGTCATCAACACGTGCAGCCAGGTCCAGCTGCGCGAGGGCTACTGGTACTACTCGCTCATCCCGCGTGCGGCCCAGGCACTGCGCCGGCGCGTCGCCCCGCTCGACGTGCTCGAGGCCTTCCTGACCGACCACCGGCTGGGGCTGCTCGGCAGATTCGTGCCCGCCGACGGCGTCATCCAGGGCGAGGCGTACTTCGATCCTCGCGGTCCGCTGCACGATGACTGGCGCGCCGCCGAATCGACCTGGGCGCTGGTCGATGACGAGGAACTGGCCGCCGCCCAGGCCGAGATCGTCGCCCTCGACGACCGGGGTGAGCTGGCGGCCTCGGTCGCCGCCCGAGACGCCCGCCGACGCGACGTCGGTCAGATCACCGTCCTGGGTGCGCGGCGTGACGCGTCGTGACGGGCGGCGCGGTCGCCGGCCAGCGTGACGATGCGCGGACGCGGGCTGCCGTCCTCGAGGCCGTCCGTCGCAGCCCGGTGCTGCGTACGGCCGGCGGGGTCACCGATCTGGTCCGCATGGACGGGATGTCGAATGCCACATACCGCGTGACGGTGGCGGGTCGCGGCGTCGTGGTGCGGGTTCCGACGCCCGGTGACGACCCCGTGATCGACCGGGCGACCGAGGCGCACAACTGCCACGTGGCGGCCGCGTTCGGACTCGCGCCCCGGGTCGTGTCCGTCGAGCCCGCGCACGAGGTGTTGATCACCGACTTCGTCGACGGCGCCGCGCTGACGGCGGACGCGGCCCACGATCACGCGACGCTGCGGCGGGTCGCGCGACTGTTGCGCCGTATGCACGACCTCGATCCGCGCAGCTTCCGTGGTCGCTGTGCGCCGTTCGCCGCGATCGACCGGTATCGCGCGGAGCTCGCCGACACCGACGTCGCGCTGGGTCCGTTCGATGACCTCATCGCACGGGTGCAGCCGGTCCGCGACGCGCTGGCTGCGACGTCCCCCGGGCTGGTGCCCTGCCACCACGACCCGTGGCCGACGAACATCGTGGACGACGGCGATCGCCTGCTGCTGGTGGACTGGGAGTACTCGGGCGTGGGGGACCCCTTGTGGGATCTCACCCACTTCGCGGTCGAGGCCGACCTCGACGACGACAGCATGCAGGTGCTGCTGGCGTCGTGGTACCACGGAACGCCACCACGATCGATCGTTGCGCGCGTCGCGTTGTGGCGCCCGGTCGCGCACCTGCGGTGGAGTCTGTGGGCAACGGTCATGCGGGTCGGCGGCAGCCCGGTCGCCGAGTTGGAGGGCTACGCAGATCGGCGCCGACGCCAGGCCGCCCGCCTCCTGGACGAGGCGCGCACCGTCGAGGCGCTGCGGCACCTGTCGTCGTGACGGCCACGCGCCGCCGGCCATGTTGCATCGCCGAACGGCGGGGTAGCACCTACCCATGACTTCGGACATCCCATCCCTGGGCGACGCATCACGCACGCAGCTGTACGAGCTGGCCAAGCAGCGAGACGTCGAGGGACGTTCGAACATGAGCCGCGACGAGCTCATCGCCGCGTTGCGGCCGCACGGCGGCGACGACAGCGACGACGGCGGCGCCTGGGATGGAGGCGAGAATGCAGACGACACCGCAGCGCGCGACGCCGGTGGCAGTGACATCCCGGGCGTGCGGGAGCCGGTCGCCTCACGGTTCGACGCGTTCCAACGGGTCGCCCAGGCCCGCGCCGGCGGCGAGATGGTCATGCTGCCGCGTTCGCTGACGGGCAACGACCGGCGGATGCATGTACGCCAGACGCTGCGGGAGGACCACCAGACGCGGATCGCGCAACGCAGCGAGGACGCCAGGGCCAAGTTCGACAAGCTCGCTGGCTCGCTGTACTCGTTCTTCCGTGGCACCTGCCTGTTGTTCTACCGGGATCTCGCCGGCGAGGACGCGTGGATGCCGACCGTGCTGACGCTGGGCGACGTGCACCCCGAGAACTTCGGTGTGATGCCCAGCGCCGACAACGTGCCCATCTTCGGCGTCAACGACTTCGACGAGGCCTACTACGCACCGTTCACCTGGGATCTCAAGCGTGGCGCGGTCGGGTTCATGATCGCCGCCGACGAGGAAGGCGGCTACGGCCGCTCCAAGCAACGCAAGATCGCCAAGCGGTTCGTCCGCGGATACATCGACGGGATCGCCGAGTTCGCGACGGACGAGACCGAGCAGGACCATCAGCTGCGCATCGACAACGCGCCCAAGCTCATCCGCAAGCTGATCGAGAATGCCCAGGAGCACCGCAACGAGTGGCTGCAGTCGGACTACCACGACGAGTTCGGCCGTGGCTTCCGCGCCGACGACGAGCTGGTGCCGATCAGCAGCCGCCGCGATGAGTTCCAGCGGTTGATCGACCGGTTCGTCGAGGACAACGGCATAGACGTGCCGCGTCGTGCCGGCGACATGCACGTCAAGGACGTCGCGATCCGTCGCGGCCAGGGCACGGCGTCACTCGGGCTCGCGCGCTACTACATCCTCATCGAAGGCGAGCGCGCCGACGCGACCGACGACCTGATCATCGAGTTCAAGCAGGCGCGCCGCTCGGCGCTCGCCGGTCTGGTGCCCCCGTCGGACTTCGGGTTCGACGGGCAGGGCGAGCGCATCGCCCACGCACACGGCGTGCAGCTCGTGCGCGGCGACGTGTTCTACGGCGGGATCGAGTTCGAAGGCCTCAGCTTCATGACCCGCGAACGGGCGCCGTACCGGGACGACATCGACCTCGACGACCTGTCGAAGAAGCAGTGGCGCAAGTACGCGGAGATCTGCGGACGCACGCTGGCCCACGCGCACGCGCTGTCCGACGAGATCGGCGAGCTCGACCACGACATCGAGCCCAAGATCGTCGAAGCCATCGGTCCGCACGACCTGTTCGTCGACGACATCGTCCGGTTCGCCGACGAGGCCGCGCAGCGGGTCCGTCGCGACCACGGGTTCTTCATCGCCGACCACGAGCTGGGCGCGTTCGACAGCGTCGACACCGTGTACCGCTGATCGGCCGCTACGCACCGGTGGTCCGCGCGGGCGTGACGTCGAGTTCGCTGAGCCGTGTTTGCACGTCCGCGCAACAGCTCCCGTGCCGACCTCCAGGGCGCGTGGTTCCGCGCCCACCAGTCGAGTGCCCGCTCGTGATCGACGATGCCGAACGACCGGGTGATCTGTGACCACTCCCCGGGTGACAGCAGCGACAGGTCGCCGAAGCGGAGCCGTCGCGGCAGCGGTGGACGAGCCGGTACATGCAGGCCAATCGCAGCAGCGGGAAGTCGTGCAGGGCCCGCGGGCGCTCGCTGGCCAGCAGGCAACGAATGGTCCAGGCCCGGATCGCATCCTCGATCTGGATGAGGTCGGCCTCGAGTCGGCGGGCCTGCCCACCACGGAGTCGTGCCAGCAGCTGACGCCACCGCGGGCGGTCCGTGGTCATCACAGCGCGATCCCACAGCTGCGCGAACTCGGTCGCCAGTTGTGTGTCCTTGCGCCGCCAGCGCTCTTCCGCGGACAGCGTGGTGGTCCGCCGCAGTCGTCTCCGTGGTCTTCGCCGCTCGGGCTCGCCGGCGGCCATCGCCGTGACCTCTTGGCCGAATGCGGTGAGGTGGGTGTCGATACGCTGCGCAGGAACAGCTGCAGGTCGCGAAACGTACGCGCGAAACGGGTTGCATGACGCGGCCGGCGATGCGGGCCCGGCGGTACGACCGGCCGACAGAGAGCACCCCTCAAGCGTGGCGCCCTTGCCTGTCGGCATGTGCCACGCGAGGCCGTCCCCACAGATGACCGACCCGTCGGGCGATGGCTCCGTACACCTCGACGTGGTGCTGGTACAGCCGCGTGTCCGCCGTCAGCTGCAGCAGGCTGTCAGCGACGTGCCGTTCGAGCTCGGTGAACGACCGGACCACCGGATGCACGTGCTCGTCGTCTTCTGCGGTGTCGGTGCCCTCGGTCGCGCCATGGGCGCCGCGCCAGACGAGCACCGGGCCCCGCTCGGCCAGCTGCAGACCGCCGGGCCACGTCTGCACGATCAGATACGACGGGTCGCCGGTTCGGGATCGCCGGCCGGGGACGAACCGCCGGAGCGCGATGAGCTCTCCCTTCACGACGCTGATCGCCACGGTGGTGTCGTCGACGTGGCCCGCGTCGAGGAACCGCCTCGCCATCGTCAGCAACGACGGGTCAGAGCCGCCACCGTCGAGCAGGCTTGGAAGCGATACGTCGCCGGTTGGAACGGCGACGAAGAACTGCGGCGGTAGGTACCGCCGACCGAAGATGTGCAGCTCCTGCTCGTCGAAGCACTCGCGCAGCAGCGTGGAGAACTTCTCGAGTACCAGGTCGGTGCTGTCGCGGAACTGGACGAGCAGCTCGTCGGTGATGTCGTCGAGCACGGCGTGCTGGGCCGCGGTCGGTGGATCGGGCAGCGTGCGTCCGCGTGCCCAACCGCTCCACAGGGACAGACGAACGTTGCCGCGGTAGTCGACGACGCTCAGACACCGTGACCGCTGGAAGTCGAGGTCGATCAGTCCGCACATCGACGTCGTCCGCACCGCGGGCTCGTCGCCGACAAGTGCGGCGATCGCGGACGGGTCGAGGTGCACCTGGCATGCTCACCGCCGTCCAGGGCAGCCGCCGTGCGATGGGCGTCCACGCTGGGCACGGTCTGCCGTGGGTCGTAGCCGTAGCACCTGCTCGACACGATGCACCCGGGTGGCCCGCGAGACAAGAGATCGCGTCGCCGTATCGGTGGGAGCGCCGTCGCTCGCCGGGGGTCCGCCTCGACGATGTTCGCGAGCTGCTGACGTAGCGTACCCATTCGATAACTCAGAGGAGTTCTTGCGCCGGCGGGAGAAGGTGATGCGTGGTGGCCGTAGAACAGCTGCGTGCCGGTGATCTCACTGGGCAGCACCCTGGCGGCGCTGCCACAGCGGGCGACCGACGTCGTGTGACGGTGGCCCGCGCGGTCAAGGCGTGGACCGATCAGCTCGTCGATCTGTCGGGGCGCAACCAGCTGCTGTACCACCGGACGCAGGCCCGCGGGACCCTCGACCTGGACCTGGCGTCACCGCCATCGGTGGCGGCGCTGCTGTCGGAGATGCCGGTGCGGCTGTCACAGCTGTTCGCACATGACCAGGACGGCGACGACGAGGTCGCCCGGGCGCGGACGATCCATGCCCGCGCCCGTGCGTACTTCGAGGAGCGGGGCATCGAGACGCTGTTCCTGGCACTCGGCCTCGCGTCATGGCAGCCGACCTCCAGCACGGCGACGCCCGCGGCTCCGGTGCTACTGCGCCCCGTGCGGCTCGTCCCCCGCGGCGCCGCGCGCGCCGACTTCGACGTACGCCTGCACGGCGACTGGCAGGTCAACGGGACGCTGCTGCACCTGCTACGCACCGAGTTCGCCACATCGGTCGATGGTGACGAGCTGCTGGCGGCGGTCGACACCGCCGTCGGCGTCGACCTCGACCCGACCGAGCTCTACACGCAGCTGTGCGCAGCAGCGGCACACGTGCCCGGCTTCGAGGTGCGTGCCAGCACGCGCATCGGGACGTTCGCCTACACCAAGCTGCCGATGGTCGTCGACCTTCGAGACCACATCGACGAACTCGCCGGCAACGACCTGATCGCCGCGGTCGCCGGCTCCGACGGCGCGCAGCAGGCGCTGCGTGAGCTGCGGGCGCACGAGGTCGACCCGGCACGTCCCGACCGCACCGCACCGGCCGACGAGTTCCTGATCCTCGACGCCGACGCCTCGCAGCACGCGGCGATCAACGCCGCCCTCGACGGGCAGCCGCTGATCGTCCAGGGACCGCCGGGCACCGGCAAGTCCCAGACGATCGCCAACCTCATCGCGTCGCTGTCCGCCCACGGACGGCGGGTCCTGTTCGTCGCCGAGAAGCGTGCGGCGATCGAGGCCGTCACCAGCCGCCTGGACCGGGCGGGCCTCGGCGACCTCGTCATGGACCTGCACGGCGGGGTGACGTCCAAGCAGCACCTTGCAGCGGAGCTCGGCGCGACGCTGGAGCGCATCGGCAGGGTGCCCGCGCCTGACCACGCCGAGCTGCACCACGAGCTGGCGACCAGCCGGGCGGTGCTGATCCGCCACGCCGCCGCGATGCACGAGCCGCGCCCGCCGTGGGGTGCGTCGATGTTCGAGATCAACGAGCGGCTGCTGGAGCTGCCCGGTGACGCCGACACGACGTTGCGCTTCACCGGCGCGCAGCTCGAGGCGCTCGACGCCGAGACCGCCCGACAGGCACGGGACGCGCTCACCGAGTGGGCCACCCTGGCTGCGCCGCTGATCTGCCAGGAGTCGGCATGGACCGGTGCGGTCGTGCCCACCCGCGGCGACGCCCGCGCCGCGCTCGAGCTGGTCACCGAGCTGTCCCACACCGCCATCCCACGGGCCGTCGCCCACCTCGACGGCATTCTGGCCGCCACCGACCTTCCGGCACCGCCGACCATCGACGCGTGGCGGCAACCGCTGGCCGTGCTGCGGGGGTTCGCCGACACGGCGGACCGGTTCGACCAGGCGGTGTTCGACCTCCATCTCGAGGATCTGATCGAGGCGCTCGCACCGGCGGCGGGCGGGTGGCCGAAGCGGATGGCGGCCACGCTGTTCGATGCGCGCTTCCGCGAGGCGCGCCGCACCCTGGGGGACCTGTGGACCGGCGCCGAGGAACCCACCCCGCGCCGGCTGCGCGCCGGCGCGATGGCGGCCAGAGACCAGCTGGCACAGTGGCGACAGCTCGGTGGGGTCGCGCCGCCGACCCCGCCGCGTGACCTCGTCGACGCCATCGACGCCTACGACGACCTGCGGCAGCAGCTCGGCGCGCTCGGCGCGCACATGGGTCGTCGCGAGCTGACCGTGCGCCCCCACGGCAAGCTGGCCGACGACTTCGATGCCCTGCTGGCCGACCAGATCATGCTGTTCCGCTTGCCGCGGGTCTTCGAGCTCGAGACCTGGTTGACCGACCACCACCTCGATCGGTTGCTGCGGTCGATCGCCGACGGTGAGGTCGACGGGCGGCACGCCGGCATGGTGTTCGATCACGCGTGGTTGCAGTCGGTCCGCGCAACGCTGACCGCCCAGGACCCCCGTCTGTCCGACTTCGACGGCGCGCTGCAGCACGACCACGCCGAACGCTTCCGGGCGGTCGACCGGCGGCACATCGCGTCGACCGCCAGCCGGGTGCGTCGCGCGGTCGCCGAGCACGCCACCCGTGTCCGCGACCGCCACGGCGACCAGGACGACCTCATCGCGCGGCAGGTCCGGCGCAAACGTGGGCACCTGCCGCTGCGAGAGCTGTTCGAACAGGCCCCGGACGTGTTGACCGCACTGCGGCCGTGCTGGGCCATGTCGCCGCTCGTGGTGTCGCAGACCCTGCCGCCGACGCAGCTGTTCGACGTGGTGATCTTCGACGAGGCCAGCCAGGTGCTGCCCGCCGACGCCGTGCCGGCGCTGCTGCGGGCGCCGCAGGCGGTGATCGCGGGCGACCGCCGCCAGCTGCCGCCCACCACGTTCTTCGAGACCGGGGTCGACGACGTCGACACTGCCGACACCGACGAGCGCGACGCCGGTGGACTGACCGTCGGGTTCGAGTCGATCCTCGACGTGCTCGACACCGTGCTGCGCCGGTACGTGCTCACCTGGCACTACCGCTCGCAGGCCGAACCGCTGATCGCGTTCGCCAACCAGCACACCTACGACGGTCGGCTCATCACCTTCCCCGGCGCCCGCGGCGCCGACTGCCTGCGCCACGAGCTCGTGCGCCAGCGTCCGGGTGCGGCGACCGACACGCGCTCCAACGAGGTCGAGGTGCGTCGCGTGATCGATCTGATGCTCGAGCACGCCCGCGACCGCCCCGACGAATCGCTCGGCGTGATCGCGCTCGGCCAGTACCACGCGGACCGCGTCGAGGCGGCGCTGCGCGATCGCCTGGCATCCGAGGGCGATCGGGCCCTCGAACGGTTCTTCGACGATGCGGCAGACGAGCGTGCGTTCGTCAAGAACCTCGAACGGGTCCAGGGCGACGAGCGCGACGCGATCATCCTCACGATCGGCTACGGCAGGGGGTCCGACGGCAGGCTGCGGTACCGGTTCGGTCCACTCATGACCGAGGGCGGCGAGCGCCGTTTGAACGTCGCGATGACCCGGGCGCGGCGCAGGATGACGGTCGTGTCGTCGTTCGCGCAGGCCGACATGCACCCGGGGCGGTCGGCTGCCGCGGGTGCGACGATGCTGCGCCGCTATCTGCGGTACGTCGAGTCGGGTGGGCGACACCTGGAGGGCGCAGGCGACGCCGAGCCGGTGGGCGCGGTGGCGGCCGACATCGCGACCCACCTCGCCCACATCGGTCTGCCCGTCACCGCGGGCTACGGCTCGTCGGCGCTGCGCATCGACGTCGCGATCGCCCACCCCGACGACCCCGACCGCATGGTGCTCGCGGTCGAGACCGACGGCGCCGCCTACCACCGGTCCGCCACCACCCGTGACCGCAACCGGCTGCGCCGCGACGCGCTCGAACGGTTGGGATGGCGGCATCGCCGGGTCTGGACGACCGAGTGGAGCGCGGATCCCATCGATCAGGCACACCGGATCGCCATGGCCTACGACGAGGCCTGCCGCGAACTCGACCCGACGGTGCTCGGGGCGCCTGCAGGGACGACCGACGCCGTGTCCGAGACGCCAGCATCCCCAGCATCCGCAGCGCCCACGCGTCACGGCCGCCGGCCGGTGATCCGCGCCGGCACGCCCATCACCCAGTACAGCCAGGAGGAACTCGTCGAGCTGGTCCGGTGGATCACGTCGGACACCCTGCTGCGGACCGAGGACCAGCTGATCGACGAGATGGTGCGCGAGCTCGGCTACCAGCGTCGGGGCCCACGGATCGTCGAGGCGCTCACCGCGGCGATCCGCGCCACCTGACCTCTCCTCGTCGCGCCCCCGGTGTGAAGCCCAGTCCTCGAATACGGACTCCGCTACACGGACCGCTGGTCAGTTCGTCGACGCGATGGGCAGCAGCGCCGGCGCGCGGTGCCCCTCGGGCAGCGCGTCGGTCGGCCAGCGCTTGCGCGACTTGATCGACAGGTTGCGCAGCAGCTTCATCGCGACGGCGTCGTCCTCGGCGGGCTTGGCCTCGACGAGCCCGGCGTCGATGACGCCCTGCATCCACTCCTCACCGCGCTGGGTGCGTACGATCGTCAGCGTCCAGTTGTCGTCGGCGCCGATGCCACCGACCGAGATGTCGGCGTGCTCCGCCGCGAAGTCCGGACACTTCTTGCAGCCCTCCCGGGTGTGGGGGTGCAGCTCTTTGAGCGGGATCTCGTGGTACCCACCATCACGGGTCCAGACCATGTACCGGCCCTTGATGTTGATCTTCGTGACGTCGGAGATGGCGATCCCGTGCTCGGCCAGCACCTCCTGCTGGCCGTCGTAGGTGAACGTCTTGGAGCACAGCAGCCCGATGGTCAGCGCCAGCTTGTTCTTGAACTTGTTGACCCCGTACGCCGGCAGCGAGCCGTTGATCGACGCTTGGCACGACATGCCGACCAGCGCGACCTGCTTGAGCTTCTCGTCGGCTGCCTGCTCCAGCGCCAGCGGGTTGGCCGAGTACGTGTAGCGCGACCCGGCGGTGGCCAGCACCTCGTCGCGGGTGCGCGCCAGGAACGGTTCCGAGTCGAACGGACCCCGCTTGTCGACGATCTGCGACGTCGCCGCCGCCTCGATCTTGTCGTTCTCCAGGCCCCAGATGAGCAGCACCGACACCAGCCCGCCGTCCTGACCCACCTGGTGGACGGCTTCGTCGGTCGCCCGGCACAACAGCAACGAGCGCGCGATGCCGTAGACCTCGTCGGGCTCGCGCTCGCGGCCGAACAGCTCGGTGTCGAGGTCGGACTCCCACGCGCGGAACCGCGGGCACGCCCGGGTGCAGATGTCGCAGCCGCGGTCCCCGATCCAGCAGCCGTCGAAGGCGTTGCCCTCGCCGATCTGCTCCGGCCAGTAGTCGTCGGTGTAGCCGAGCACATCGCGCGGGCACGCCATGACGCAGGCGGCGCAGCCCGTGCACAGGCCCGTATCGACCACCTCGTGGTACAGCTCGTGCCAGTGGACGTTGTCGCGCTCGGCCACGGGCCTCCCTTACGCAGCGGTCGAGGCAATGGTCGCAGGCCACGTGGGCGCCGGCAAGGCCGCCGTTGGCGCGACCTGCGGCGACGGCGCTCCCGTCGACCCGCCAACCGCAGGTCGGCGACGACCCGGTGCGGGGGGGCGGTCAGCGCGCGCGCAGCTGGACGAGACGCTCCTTCGCGTCGGCAGCGGTGGGATCCTCGGTGACGATTGCGCGCAGATCTCTGCGGGCCTGGGCGCGCCGACCTTCCGCCGCGTAGACCTCGGCGCGCTGGCGCAACGCGAAGTGGCGGAGGTCGCGCCCACGATCGTGGGCGCCGAGCACGCGGCGGAACACCGTCATCGCGGACCGGAACAGGCCGACACGTGCCAGGGCGACCGCCCGGTAGACCAGCAGCAGGGCGGTGGGGTCGTCCACGGTCGCCGTGGCGTCGAGCCCGTCGGTGGCCCGGATCACGGCATCGTTGCGTCCGGCCGCACAGTCGCGGGCGGCTCGTGCGACCACGTCGCGTGCCCACGCAGGGATGGCGTCGTGGGGGAGCAGCTCGCCGGCCTCGTCGGCAGCCGAGCGTTCCCGGCGCTGCATGACCGCCACCGCCGGCGTCGTGCCGGTGGTCGATGGCATGGACCAGTGCGTTTGCATGACGGATCCCTTCCCGTCCGGCGATCACAAGATCACGATCGTCCGCGTGGTCAACGATAGGCACCCCCGGAGCCCGTCGCATACCGCGAACAGATGATCACGGTGAACAGTTCGGTGAACTCCCGAGGCCGCGGGGGTCGGCCCTGGGCGTCGGGCACACTGGGCGGTCATGCCCACCCCGCTGTCGTCCTACCTGCCCGAAGCGCCCGCCGACACCGAGGCGCTGCTCGATGCGCTGACCGCATGGGCGGCCGCTCGCGACATGGCGTTGTACCCGCACCAGGAGGAGGCGATCCTCGAGGTGCTGACAGGCAGCAACGTGGTGCTGTCCACTCCGACGGGCTCCGGCAAGTCGCTGGTGGCGCTGGCCGCACACGCCCGGGCGGTGACCGGCGGTGGACGCTCCTGGTACACCGCGCCCGTCAAGGCCCTGGTCAGCGAGAAGTTCTTCGATCTGTGCCACGAGCTGGGCGCGGCGTGCGTGGGCATGATGACCGGCGACTCGTCGTTCAACGCCGACGCACCGGTCATCTGCTGCACCACGGAGGTGCTGGCCAACCTCGCGCTGCGCGACGGCGACGCGACCGACGCCGCCACCGTCGTCCTCGACGAGTTCCACTTCTACGGCGATCCCGACCGCGGGTGGGCGTGGCAGGTGCCGCTGCTCAGCCTGCCGCAGTCGGCGTTCGTGCTGCTGTCGGCAACGCTGGGTGACGTCACCTTCCTGGCCGACGACCTGAGCAACCGCACCGGACGACCCACCGCGGTGATCGCCGACGCCGAACGGCCGGTGCCGCTGTCGTTCGAGTACGCCCGCAGCGTGCTGCACCACACGATCGAGTCGCTGCTTGCCCGTGATGCGGCACCGCTGTACATCGTGAGCTTCAGCCAGGCCGACGCCGTCGCGCAGGCCAACGCAATCACGTCGGTCACGAAGAAGCTGTCGGACGAACGCAAGCAGGCGGTCGCCGACGAGCTGGCGAAGGCCAAGCTGACGTCGGGGTTCGGACGCGACCTCGCCCGCCTGCTGCGCAACGGTGTCGGCGTGCACCACGCCGGCATGCTGCCGCGGTACCGCCGGGTCGTCGAACGCCTGACCCAGCAGGGCGCGCTGCGCGTGGTGTCGGGCACCGACACGCTCGGCGTCGGGGTGAACCTGCCGATCCGCACCGTGGTGCTGACCCGCCTCTACAAGTACGACGGCACCGAGAACCGCCTGCTGACCGCGCGCGAGTTCCACCAGATCGCCGGTCGGGCTGGTCGCGCCGGGTACGACACGCAGGGGCTGGTGGTCTGCCAGGCGCCGGAGCACGTCACCGAGAACGAGGCCGCACTCGCGAAGGTGGCCGACGATCCCAGGAAACGACGCAAGCTCCGCCGGTCCAGTGCACCGAAGGGCTTCGTGCACTACGACGACGAGACCTTCCGGCGCCTGCGGGAGGCGCCGCCCGAGCAGCTGGAGTCGTCGTTCAGGGTGACACCCGGCATGCTCCTGCAGCTGCTCGACCGGCCCGGCGACACCTGGGCGGCCGCGCGGGATCTGCTGCTCGACAACCACGAGCCCAGGTCGTGCCAGCGCACGCACATCCGGCGGGCGATCGGGCTCTACCGCGCGCTGCGCGACGCCGGCGTCGTCCGCCGGCTCGACATGCCGGACGCGCACGGGCGGGTGGTGGTCGTCGACCGCGACCTGCAGTCCGACTTCGCGCTCAACCAGCCGTTGGCGCCGTTCCTGCTGCACGTGCTGCCGACGCTGGACCGCGACGAGGAGGCCTACCCGCTGGCGGTGCTGGCGTTGGTCGAGAGCGTGCTGGATCAGCCGTGGCCGATCCTGTACGCGCAGCAGGACAAGGCCCGCGACCAAGCCATGGACGAGATGAAGGCGGCGGGCATCGAGTACGACCAGCGCATCGAGCTGCTCGAGCAGATCCGCTGGCCCCAGCCGTTCGCCGAGTTCATCTACGACCGCTTCGACCGGTGGCGCACCGACAACGCGTGGATCGACGACCGCAACATAGCGCCAAAGGGTGTCGTCGCCGACATGTTCGACCGCGCCATGGACTTCCCCGAGTTCGTCCGCCACTACGGGCTCAAACGCAGCGAGGGCCGGCTGCTGCGCTACCTGTCGGACTGTCTGCGCACCTGCGAGCGGACCGTGCCCGACGAGCTCAAGACCGAGGGTGTGGAGGACCTGCTGGACTGGCTGGCTGCGGTGATCCGCGCGACCGACTCGAGCCTGGTCGATGAATGGCAGGCGCTGCTGGACCCCGCGGCGGTGGATGCGCAGGCGGCGGTCCTCAGCGCAGCGACGGAACGTGGGGATCGGATGCATGACATCACCACCGACCGCCGCGCGTTCCGGACGCTGGTGCGCACGCGCGCGTTTCGGTGGGTGCAGCTTGCCGCGATGCGGTCGTGGGACGCGCTGGCCGAGGATCTGGCCGAGGTGGGGGACCGGGGATGGTCAGCCCAGCGACTCGCCGACGCGTTCGCCCAGTACTTCGCCGAGCACGACGAGATCCTGGCGACCGGCGACGCGCGCGGCCCGACGCTGTTCCAGCTCGACGACGCGGACCCGACGACCTGGCAGCTGCGTCAGGTGCTCCTCGATCCCGCCGACCATCGCGAGTGGTACCTCGACGCGTCCGTCGACCTGCCGGCCAGCGCCGAGGCAGGCGAGATCCGGGCCGACGTCTCCGGCCTCGAACGTGCCTGACGGCCGGCGGTCAGCCCCCCGACGTGTCGATGTCGATGGCAGGCACATGATTGCCGAGGCTGTCGACGTACTCGTCGAACTGGGTCGTCTCCAGACCGGTCAGCGTGACGATGCCCACGATCTGCAGGACGGCGATCACCAGCGCGATGCTGCTCGCGACGATGCCGCCGGTCGCGATGCCTAGGTTCTGACGCCGTGGGTCGGTGTCGTCGGCGGCCTGGCGACGTCCGATGATTCCCGCCACGAGCCCCGCCAGCCCGAACAGGATCCCCAGCACGATGCCGATCACGGGCAGGAACGCGCCGATGAGCGCGACGATACCGAGCACGAGTGCGGCCACCCCGGCCGCGTTGACGGCGATCACGACGGGCCGGTCGCCGTTGGAAGGTGGGGTGCTCATCACAGACCTCGCTTGGTCGATCGCGGCGTCGTCGCCCGTGTCGGACTCATACCCAGAACCACCCGATGACCGCCACCGTCACCGCCAGGAGCATGACGCACTGCGCACGGAAGTCGCGGTACCACACGAGGTCCTCCTCCTGATCCCTCATCAGGACGTCCTTCTCCCAGTTGTCGCGGGTGAACGTGATCTCGCGCATCGCTTCCCGATCGGGGGTCTCACCCGCGGCGCTGATGACGAGCATCGCGATGAAGCCGAGGACGAACATCGCCATGTTCCAGTACAGGAACTGGAAGGTGGGCAGCCCCAGCGTGTCCGTCCAGAAGCTCGTCACCTGGGTCATGATGAACAGCGGGGTGCCGATGACGAGCCCGGACAGGATCGTGTAGAACGCGGCGGTTGCGTTCAGGCGCTTGATGAACAACCCGGCGAGGTACACGGCGATGATCGGCGGCGTGACGAACGACAACGCCGATTGGAAGTAGCCGAACAGCGACTGGAACGACGCGATGGACGGGGCGTAGACGGCCGCGATCACCATGATGATCGCCGTGGTGATCCGGCCGATCCGCACGAGCGCCTGCTGGCTGGTGGCGGGCCGCAGCTCGGCAACGAAGTCCATGGTCACCAACGACGACGCCGCGTTGAGGGCCGAGTCAAGGCTCGACATGATCGCCGCGATCAGCGCGGCCATCACGAGACCCCGCAAGCCGATCGGCAGGAGGTCGAACGCGAGCGTTGGGAAGACCAGGTCGGCGTTCTCCAGATTCGGGTAGATCAGGATCGCGATGGCGCCCGGCACGATGATGATGAACAGGTTGGGGATCTTGAGGAACCCTGCCCACAGCGCCCCCTTGCGGCCCTGGTCGAGGTTGTCGGCGCCCAGCGTGCGCTGGACGATGAACTGGTTGAGCGTCCAGTAGTAGAAGCCCAGCAGGATGACGCCGGGCAGTCCCAGCCACGGGGTGAAGTCGGCGCCGGCTGGACGATACAGCTCCATCGCCCGCGGCTGCACCTCGGAGACCTGGTTGAGGAAGCTCGTCCAGCCGCCCACCTCGCCCAGCGCGAGGACGAAGATGGCGATGCCGCCGATGATCAGCAGGATCGACTGCACGGTGTCGGTCACGACGACGGCCGACAGGCCGCCGAGGATCGTGTAGGCACCGGCGACGAACGCCAGGACCGCCACGGCCAGCCACAGGTCCACGGCGAACACGCGGGTCATCACCAGACCGCCGGCGTACAGCGCGCCTGCGGTGTCGATGAAGATGATCGCCATGATCGTGAACGCGCTGAAGGCGTACCGCGAGCGCTTGTCGAACCGCGTCTCCAGGTACTCGGGGATCGTGAAGAGCCCGGCGCGCAGGAAGTACGGGAGCATGAACAGCGAGAAGAAGATCAGAACGACCGTCGCGGTCCACTCGTAGTTGAACACCGCGATGCCGTTGTTGTAGGCCGCGCCCATCAAGCCGACGAAGCTGGCGCCAGACATGTTCGAGGCGTAGAGGCTGAAGCCGATGAGGTACCACGGCAGCGTCTTGCCAGCCAGGAAGTAGTCCTCGCTGTCCTCGTTGCCCTTCCGGCTGACCCACCACCCATGAAACAGCACGCCGACGAAGTAGACGACGACGATCGCGAAGTCGATGGTGGCCAGGTCGAACTGCTCCGGTGCCTGTGCGAGCAGCGGCGGTCCCAACAGGTCGGCAGAGATGTGTGCAGGCGTCAGCAACATTCATCCTCGCAACGTGAGCTTCCCCGGGCCAGTTTCTGCCGGCGTACCATGGCCGCTGCGCGGCGCGTCAAACATCGTTATGGGATAATCGCGTACTTTCTTTGCGGCGGTTGTCCTACGGCGCAATCGTCGAGCGACCGGCAGCGCTGTGGTGCGCACCGGAGCGGCCGACTGAGAAGCTGTGGATGTGCAGTCGGAAGCGTGACGGATGGACGCGACGCGCCATCTCCCACGAGGAGGAACACCCTGGCCACGATCGGGATCCTGCTGTTCAACGAGGCCGAGGAGCTCGACGTCGTCGGGCCGTGGGAGGTGTTCACGGCGTCGGCGATGCTGCTCGACGAGGCCGGTGACGCCGGCGACGAGGTCGTGACCATCGCCCGGGACGCCGGCCCTGTGGGCTGTGCGAAGGGTCTGCGGGTCCTACCCGATCACACCATCGACGATCACCCACGGCTCGACGTGATCGTCGTGCCCGGCGGTCGCGGGACACGGGCGCTGGTCGACGACACCGACCTGCTCGCGTGGCTGGCCGCCGTCGGTGTCGACGCGCGGTGGATCACCAGCGTCTGCACGGGGTCACTGCTGCTGTGGGCCAGTGGCCTCGCAAAGCACCGCCGGGTCGCGACGCACCACAGCTTCGAGGACGAGTTCGCGCGGCTCGGCGACGTGCGCATCGTCCGGGATGCGCGGTGGGTGCGCCACGGCAACGTGGTCACCAGCCAGGGCGTGTCCGCCGGCATCGACATGGCGCTGTGGCTCGTCGGGCAGCTGCACGATCCGGCACACGCGCGTGCCACCCAGCGCTACCTCCAGTACGATCCCGCACCGCCGTACGCGGCGGACGTCTAGTCCGCCAGGGAGGGACGCGGCCGACGTCGGCCGCTCAGGACTGCGCCGGGGCTGGCTGGGTCAACGGGTTCTCGCTGGCGCCCGCCTGCTGCTGCGCGTCGCTGCCACCGTCCCCGCCGGTACCACCGCCCGACTCGGACGGGGAGTCCGTCGGGTCGTCGCTCGGAGGATCGGTGGGCTCCGGATCGCCGGGCGACTCGACCGGCTCCGGATCCGGTTGCGGCTCGCCGCCGGTACTGGTACCTGGGTCGGGCTCGCTCGACGGCGTGCCAGGGTCCGGTCCGGCGGCGCCCGAGCCGCTGGCGCCCGCACCGCTCGTCGACGGATCGTCCGACGTCGACCGTCCGGTCGGACCGTCGTCGCCGGCCGGCGCAGCCGCGGACACGCCCGAACGGTCACCTTCGTCGTTCGCCGCCGCCGTGTCAGGGCGGTCGATCTCGTCGGGCGTTGCGTCCGTCGTCGGATCATCGTCGGTTGCTGCAGTGTCGCCGAACCACTCCGTGGCGGGCGTGCCGCGGACGGCCGGCGTCCGGCCGAAGGCCTCGGATCTGGGGTCCGAGGTGACGAACGCTCCAGCGCCGATCGTCAGCACGCTCAGCACCACGAATGCGATGATCCCGGTCCACAACCGCCGGCGGGAGCGGGGAGCACCGCGTGACGCCGCGACCCAGTCGGGTACGTCCGTCGGTGCGTCGTCGTAGGGGGGGCGGTCCCACTGCCGGTGGCGGCGACCCGCGCCCGGTGGCTGCTCGGCGGCACCGCCGCGCGGGTTCTGGTCGGCCGCGGCGGTGACCACGTCGCCTGCGGTCGCGCGCAGATCGACGGTGTCGTCGCTGTCGGCCCAGTCCGAGCCGGCTCCGCCGGCCGCGGTCGAGAACGGCAGGACCTGCGCGTCGTGCGGCGTCACCGCGGCGTCGGTTGTCAGCAGCGACGCGGCGTGGGCGGCGCCGAGCGCGATGGCGTGCTTGGGGTGCGCGTCGACGGCGATCGGCCGCCCGAAGGCGCGCGACACCAGTTCGGCGATCAGCGGGATCCGCGACGAGCCACCGACCAGCAGCACGGTGCTGATCTCGTGCGGCTCGACCGCTGCGGCGGTCAGCGCGCGACGCATCGCGTCGATCGTGGACTCCAGCGTCGGGCGGATCATCTGTTCGAACTCCGCCCGGGTCAACCGGACCTCGGTCTGCACCCCGGGGACCAGCACCGGGATCGTGACCTCCGTGTCGCTCGACAGCGCTTCCTTCGCCTCGATGCACTCGCGCCGCAGCCTGGTCAGGGCGGTCAGCACCGTCGGGTCGGACACGTCGACCGCGTCGAGCGCACCACGCAGCGCGGCGCGCACGTGGCCGACCACGGCCTCGTCGAAGTCGATCCCACCGAGGCGTTCGATGCCGTCGGGCCGCCCCAGGATGGCGAACCCGTCGATGGTCTTGCGCAGGATGGCGACATCGAACGTCCCACCGCCCAGGTCGTACACGGCGACGAGCGATCCCGGCTCCACCCGCTCGTTGGCGGCGTAGCCGATGGCGGCGGCCTCCGGCTCGGTCAGCGTGCCCGACGAGGTGATGTCGGCCACCCGCAGGCAGTGGGTGAACAGCTCCTGCTTGTACGGGCCCCAGTTCGCCGGATGGGTGACGGCGAGATGGCTCGGCGGTCCGCCCTCGAGCTTCGACACGCCCGCCACCACCGCGTCGAGCAGCGTACCCAGCAGCGCCTCCGCCGAGTAGGGCGTGCCGCCGAGCAGCAGAGGGGTGGGGTCACCGACGCGGCGCTTGAACTCACGGGCCACCCGCTCCGGCTCGGACGGTCCCCGGCGGTCGGCGGCCTCGCCGGCCAGCACGCCGCCGTTGGCGGCCACGTGGACCACCGACGGGATCGCCGCCGACCGGTTGCCGAGCCCGACCATCCGGCACTGACCGTCACGGGCGATCGCTGCCGCCGTGTAGGTCGTGCCGAGATCGACGCCCAGCTGGTAGCTGCCTCCTGCGCTCATGTGGTGGAACCCGCCTCACATCGCCCGCGTCCGGTCGCCCCCGGCGCGCCTGTCGCCTGTGTAGAGGGTCCTCAGGCGAGGACCGGTACGCCTCACCAACATTGCCGATCCCGATGTCATGGGTCCCCCTAATCGACCCCCTAATACGCGATCAGAACCCCTATCCGCCCCCGGGTCGCGACCCCGGTCGGGTCCCGACATGAGGGGGCACTTCCCCGACGCGGGCGGCCTCGCCGGTCCATACGGTCGTGGCTGTCCTCGGGTGCGCGCCGAGGCGACACACGCACACGCAACCCAGTCGCGAAGGAGCGAACCACACATGGGTGTACAGGAGACCTACAGCACGCTGCACGACTTCCTCGTCGAGTGGCTGACCAACGCGGGCTTCCGCGACCACTACAAGGGCGACCTCGGAGCCGCCCTCGAAGAGCACGGGCACGAAGACCTCGACTACGACACGCTGCGAGCGTGCCTGCCGCTCGTCGGCGAGGATCTGTCGCTGGTGCACCAGCAGGCGATCTACGAGCACCTCAACGCCGAGTCGAACGTCAACACCGGCAACACGTTCGAGGTCAGCCAGGGTGGCGGCTCACCGAGCGGCACGCAGGGCGGCTCTGGCGGCGGCAACCACGCCGGCGAGGTCGCGGCGGCCGAGTCGTACCACGACGGTGAGTCGATGGACGAGGTCATCCGCACCATCTACAAGATCCAGAACGTCACCGAGCACAACTACAGCTACATCGACGACAGCGGCGACGTCACCACGACGATCAGCTCGCTCGGCGATGTGTGGCTCGACCAGGTCGTGGCGACCGGCGACGGCGCCGTGGCCGCCGGTGACGACATCGAGGGCGCGGTCAACACCGGCACCAACAACGGGGTCATCGCCGGCGACGACGTGTACGGCGCCGAGGTCACCAACGTGACCGGCGACGGCAACGTGACCGGCGACGTCAGCGACTCGATCGTGCAGACCGGCGACGACAACGTGGTCGCCAACGACTCCAACGTGATCGACGGTGACTTCGACGGCCAGTTCGTCGGCGGCGACGTCAGCGACTCCAACCTCATCGGTGGCGACAACAACGGCACCGCCGTCGGTGACGGCGAGAACGCGGCGATCGTCAACGGCGACGCCGGGATCGCCGCGGCGAGCGGCGCTGCTGTGACCGCCGACGACGTCAACGTCGGTGGCTCGCAGTACAACGTCGACGCCGACCACTCGGCGATCAACTTCGGCGACGGCAGGATCGCCCAGGACAACTCGACCGACAACTCGGTCCGCTACAAGGACTCGTTCAACACGGACAACTCCGTCAACGACTCCGGCAACACCGACAACTCGATCAACGACTCCTTCAAGGTCAAGGACTCGTTCAACGACCAGTCCGACCACTCGACCCACGTCAAGGTCAAGGACTCGTTCCAGGACAACAGCGACAACTCCGACAACAGCGACAACTCGGTCAACGACTCGGGCAACACCGACGTCGACATCGAGGACGTGGCCAACACCTATGAGGACAACGACACCAAGTTGATCGACCGCGACACGACCATCGAAGACAACGACGGCGTCGACCTCGATGGCGACGTTGACGTGACCCTCTGACCCTCTGACCGAGTGACCGGCCGACGGTCACGCTAGGGTCGACGGCTGGTGGCGATCGCCACCAGCCGTCTTCACGTCCACGGGTCGACAAGCGGGGATCGAGCACCAGTGAGCGCCACCGATACCGTCGCGCCCACCGACGAGCGCGCTGTCGCGGTGCTCGACCTCGCCCAGCGGGCGGCGACGGGCTACGAGCGACCGGACCTGCTGCGCCAGGTCGAGCGGGTGCGGCACCGCGTCACGGATCCGCAGATCCGCGTGCTCGTGGTCGGCGAGTTCAAGCAGGGCAAGAGCTCGCTGGTCAACGGGCTGGTGGCCGCGCCGGTGTGCCCCGTCGACGACGACGTGGCAACCGCGGTGCCGACCGCGGTGCGCCACGCCGACCGCCCGGAGGCGTTCGCGGTGTGGGCCGCCGACAGCGGCAACGCACCGCCCCGGCGGGAACCGATCGCGCTCGACGACGTCGCCGCCTTCGTGTCCGAGGCCGGCAACCCCGGCAACCGGCGCGATCTGCGAAGCGTGGAGATCGGCCTGCCCCGGCCGCTGCTGGCGTCCGGCCTGGTGCTGGTCGACACCCCCGGCGTCGGTGGCCTGGGGTCGACCCACAGCGCCACGACGATCGCGACGCTGCCGTCGGCTGACGCCGTGCTGCTGTGCAGCGACGCGTCGCAGGAGCTGACCGAGCCGGAGCTGGAGTTCCTGACGATGGCCCGCGACCTGTGCCCCACGATCGCGTGCGTGGTCACCAAGACCGACTTCTACCCTGAGTGGCGCGCCGTCGTCGAGCTCGATCGCGCACACCTCGAGCACCGGCAGCTGACCGCGCCGCTCATCCCGACCTCGGCGTCGCTGCGGTCGGCGGCGGCCGCCGGCAACGACCGGGAGCTGAACCTGGAGTCCGGCTACCCGGTGCTGCTCGGGTTCCTGCGCGACCGGGTGGCCGGCGACGTCGCCGGGCTGGCGCGCCGGGCGGTCGCCCAGGTCGTGATGGGCGTCGCCGACCAGCTCGCGGCCCGCTATCGGGCCGAACGGGAGGCGCTGACCGACCCGGCAGGGTCGGCCAACCTGGTCGCAGATCTCGAGCGCACGCAGGAGCGGGTGACACAGCTGCGCGGGCGCGCCGCGCGCTGGCAGCAGACGCTGTCGGACGGGATCGCCGACCTCGCGGCCGACGCCGATCACGATCTGCGGCGGCGGTCGCGCGAGGTCGTCGCCGCGGCTGAGGGCGCCATCGCCAACATCGATCCGGGCGTGGCCTGGGACGACCTGGAGCAGTGGCTGTACCGCGCCGTCAACACCGAGGTCGTCGCGAGCTACGCGATGATGACCGGACGCGCTGAGGAGCTGGCCGCCCGGGTGGCCGAGCACTTCGCCGAGCAGCAGGGCGCGCCGCCCGCGGACGTCGGTGTCGATGTGCCGTTGGAGCGACTGGACCAGGTGCGGCCGCCGACCGTCGTCGAGCCGGAGTCGGCCAGCGTGGCCAGCCGCGGGTTGACCGCGTTACGCGGTTCGTACGGCGGCGTGATGATGGTGGGCATCGCCGGCAGCGTGCTCGGCTTCGGGTTGTTCAACCCGGTGTCGCTCAGCTTTGGTGTTGTGCTTGGGCGCAAGGCGATCCGCGACGAACGCGAGCGTGCGCTCAGCCAGCGGCGACAGCAGGCCCGGCAGGTGTGCCGGACGTACGTCGACGATGTGACCTTCGCGGTGAGCAAGGACGCCCGCGACGGGTTGCGCCGACTGCAGCGGACCCTGCGCGACGCGTTCACCGAGGAGGCCGAGACCCTGCAACACAGCACCACCGAGGCGTTGAACGCCGCCAGGCAGGCGGTGCGCGCCGATCAGCAGGAGCGCTCGCGACGGCTCGAGGATGTCGACGCCGAGCTCGCTCGCATCCGCCAGCTGCGCGACGCCGCACGTGACCTGGTCGACGACACCGGTCGATGACGACCTCGCCGGGCTCCACTGTCCGCCGCCGGGTCGCCGACCTGCTCGACCAGGCGCAGCACCGGTACGCCGGCACGCCGGCGGTGCCGCTGCTGCAGGCGGCCAGGGAGCGCATCGACGAACCGCTACGCGTCGCGCTCGCGGGCAAGGTGAAGGCCGGCAAGTCGACGCTGCTCAACGCGCTCGTCGGCGAACGGCTGGCGGCCACCGACGCGGGCGAGTGCACACGGGTCATCACCTGGTACCGCGACGGGTTGACGTACGCCGTCATCGCGCACGACCGTGGCAATGCCCCGCCCAGGCGGTTGCCGTTCCGCCGCGGTGAGCGGGCACTGACGATCGACCTCGAGGGTCGGGACCCCGCCGAGATCGACCGGGTGGTCGTCGAGTGGCCGTCGGCCACGCTGCGCGCGATGACGCTGATCGACACCCCGGGCATCGGGTCGCTGTCGACCGACGTGTCGGACCGCACGCACGCGGCCCTGACCCCCGACGATGGTCCCGGCGCCGCCGACGCGGTGTGTTACCTGATGCGGCACCTGCACGGAGCCGACGCGCGCTTCCTCGAGGCGTTCCGCGACGATGTCGCCGCCCAGGCCGCGCCGATGAACGCCATCGGGGTGCTCGCGCGCGCCGACGAGGTCGGCGCCGGCAGGCTGGCGGCGTTGGAGTCGGCGGCGCGGATCGCACGTCGCTACCGCAACGACCCGCAGGTGCGGCGGCTGTGCCAGACCGTCGTACCGGTGGCGGGCCTGCTCGCCGAGACCGGTGCGACGCTGCGAGAGGACGAGTTCCGCGCGTTGGGGGCCCTGGTCGCGGTCGACCGGGCGACCCTACAGCGGCTGCTGCTGTCGGTCGACCGGTTCGCCGCCGACGATGCACCCACCGATCTCGACGCCGGGGCACGGCGGGCGCTGCTGGCCCGTCTCGGCGTGTTCGGCATCCGTCTCAGCCTCGCGCTGATCCGCAGTGGGCAGACGACAACCGCCGCCGCGCTGGCGCACGAGCTCGTGGTCCGCAGCGGCGTCGCCGCGCTGCGCGAGACGCTGATCACGCAGTTCGCCGCCCGCGCGGACCTGCTGAAGGCACGGTCCGGCCTCGCGGTCCTGTCGGCGGTGCTGGACCGGCATCCCCAGCCGGGCAGCGAGCAGCTGGCCGCGGCCACCGAGGAGATCACCACGAGCACCCACGCGTTCGCCGAGGCGCGGCTGCTCAACGCACTGCGCGCGGGCACCGTCGTGCTCGACGACGATGCCGCGGCCGAGGCGGAACGCCTGCTGGGCGGGTTCGGGGACGATCCGGCGTCCCGCCTGGGGCTGGGCGAGGACGATGACCCGGCGACGCCGGTCGCTGACGAACTGGTGCGCGAGGCGGCGGGCGCGGCGCTGACCCGGTGGCGGCGGCGGGCCGAACACCCGCTGGCGGCGCGCGCCAGCGTCGAGGCCGCCGCCCTGGTGGCGCGTAGCTGCGAGGGCATCCTCGCGGACCTGTCTCGCCCGCACGACCGCGTCCGTAGTCGCCACTGACGCTGTGGCCGATGAGGCCCGTTGGTGGGTGCTATCGGCCACGGTCGGGGGGTCGGGCGCGGGGCGTGTCGGGTGAGGCCCGCTGGTGGCTGCTATCGGCCACGCGTCAGACGATGGCGACGTGACGCCGCAGCGCCAGCAGCAGCTCGGCGCGGGTCTTGACCCCCAGCTTACGGCGGATGCGCGCCACATGGTGCTCGACCGTCTTCGGCGCGATGTACAGCTGCCCGCCGATCTCGCGGTAGGTCAGACCGGCGAGCAGGTGCGCGGCCACGTCGCGCTCCCGCGGCGACAGATCGCTCGTGGTGGTGGTGAGCTGCGGTGTGCGCTCGGCGGTCAACCCGCGCGCGAACTGCAGCAGGCTGCGCATGGCCGCGCTGTCGGCCATGCGGATCGCCGCCGCGCCGGCGAGGCGGGACGCCTCCCACGTGAGGCCGATGTCGGCGAGTCCGGTGGCGGCGCCACGGATGCGGTCGGTGCCTGCGGTCTCGGCGAGTGCATCGACCCAACAGGCCGCCGCGGCCGTCACGACCCGGGCGCGACCGATGGAGGTCGGCAGCGACGCGGCCGTCTGCGCGGCGGTGCGGGCGCCCTTGAGATCGTCGCAGGTGATCGCGATGTGCATCTCGTCCCACAGGTGGGGCAGCGTCCACAAGGGCGGGTGACCCGCGCGTGCGAGCAGCTGGCGGATGGCGCGCAGGCTGCTGCGCACCGTCGCCCGGTCGCCGAGCCGGGCACCGGTGATCAGCAGCTCACCGACCGCTTGAACGATCAGCAGGTCAGGGGTCTGCCGCAGCAGTAGCGTCCGCGCGTCGCGCCACGCCCGGTCCATGCCCTGCAGGTCACCCCGGCGACGGGCGACGCCGGCCTGCACGGCGTAACCGACCAGCGCGTCGCGTGGATCGCGGTAGCCGGCGGTCTGGTGCTGTTCGACGGCTGCGAGCGCCCGCACCCAGTCACCCCGGCGCAGCGCGACCCATGCGCGCAGCAGCTGTTCGCCCACCGACTCGCCACCGTCCTGTGCCGGCGGATCCTCGAGGATCTGCCAGGCCACGTCGAACTCCCACAGCTGATAGGCGACCAGTGCCGCCAGGGCGTGGGGCGCCATCGGCAGGCGGACCGTCGGCGTCGACAACTCGTACAACCTGGTCGCGTCGAGCAACTGGGACAGCGCGGGCGTCGGGTCGTCGTCGAACGTCATGACGAGACCGCGGGCCAGGCTGGCCGCCGCCGCCGCACGTAGCTGCGGCGCCGTCGGACCCGCGGCGTCGTCGCCGAGCGCCCGCACACCCTTCGCATCACCGAGGGCGACACGTGCGATGGCTGCCAAGGCGACCGCGTTGCCGACGTCGGGCCCGGCGGCCGTGGCCAGCGCTGCGCTGCGCTCCCACGCGCCGCGCCGGGCCAGCATCACCGCACCGGCCTCGACGGCCTCGCGCCGCAGCGGGCCCTCGTGCCACTGGGGGTCGACGCGCAGTAACTCGTCGACCGCGGTGACGGTCTCGCGGACGCGGTCCTGTCGGAAGGCGACCAATGCACGCATTGCCGCCAGATCACCCTCGGCGGCGCCGCCGTGCCCGGCCGCCTCGAGCCAGATCTGCGCCCGGTGCGGTGCGTCGTCGAGCACCTGGCGTGCTGCGCCGATGAGACACGCGGCGGCCGCCGCGCTGGCGACCACGCTGCCGCGGATGTGCTCGGCGATGCCCGTGAGGTCGTGGCCCATCCGTACGGCGGTCGTCGCCGCACGATCGACCAGCGTGGCGATCTCGGTAGCGGGCACGAGCTGCCGTACGGTCGACACCAGCACGGGTGCCATGCGTCCACTCGCGTCCAGCGTCAGCCCCGCGCCCGCCAGCCGCGCGGCGGCGTCGGTCGCGGCATCGATCGGCAGGTCCGCCGCCGCGGCGAGGACCGAGATGTCGAGACCGGCCAGCACGCCGATGGCATCCAGCAGCGCACAGCTGTCCTCGTCGAGGCGCTGGCGCTCGGATCGGACGAGCTCGTCGAGCGTGGCGGTCCCGGCGACCTCCGTGGTCGGCTCGGTGCCGGCCACCGCCACCAGCAACCGTGGGTTGCCACCGGTCGCCGCCAGGAGCCGCGCGAGCGTCTGGTCGTCCGGCGGGGCGCCCCAGAGATCGGTCAGGGTCGTCCGGGCCGCGGCGTCGTCGAGCGGTCCGAGCACCAGTGGCGTGCCGTCGAACGCGTCGAGCACCT
>JAHWKT010000007.1:28919-33978 GCA_019347695.1 Actinomycetota bacterium
CGCGGCGCGATGTCGCCGAAGCCGACGGTGCTCATCGTGACGATCGACCAGTAGACGCCACTGAACATGCTGTCGAAGCCGTTCGTGGCGTCCTCGACGACGTACATCGTCGAGCCGACGATCACGTTGATCAGCAGCACGGTCAGCAGGAACACCAGGACCTTGCGCGAGCTCGAGCGGACCGCGGCGAGCAGGTAGTTGGCCTCCCCTAGCCACTGCGCCATCTTGAACACCCGGAACACCCGCAGGAGCCGCAGCGATCGCACGACGAGCAGCGACTGCGCCCCTGGGATGAGCACGCCGATGTATACCGGCAGGATCGCCATGAGATCGATGATCCCGAAGAAGCTGCGCGCGTAGCGGCCGGGGTGCTCGGCCGTCAGCAGCCGGGCGATGTACTCGACCGTGAAGATGATCGTGACGACCCACTCCAGCGCGAACAGCGTCGACGTGTAGCGCTGCCGGACACCGCCGATGCTCTCGATCATCACCAGCAGGACGCTGGCGACGATCAGCGCGAGCAGCGCGACGTCGAACGCTTTGCCGCCGGGGGTGTCGGCTTCGAAGATGACCCGTCGCGCGCGTTGCTTCCAGCTGTCCACCTGCGCTCCTGTTCCGCGGCGCCCACAGTGTGACGCAGGTCGGTGACGTCGCTCGACCGCAGCGGCCGGTCAGTTGTCGCGTGCGAACCGCGTGTGCACGTGCACGTCGTGCCAGCCGTCCGTCCAGAACGCGAGCTCCGCCTGCCCGATCGCCAGGTTGATGCCGCGCAGCTCGACGCGACGACCCACGACCACGTCGTGGGCGTCCGCGACGGCCCAGCCGGCATCGATCACGCAGCGTCCCGGCCGGCACCACAGGGGACACGAGGCGTGGCACGACGGCTTCCTCCGGAGCCGGGGCGGGCGCAACGCGCCTACCCTACGGGTCGCCGGCCGCGGCCGGCCACACCGGACAGGGGTCGTCGGGCATCGGCCTCGCCGGGGCGGACACCGTGCACACCCGAGGAGCGTCAGAACCGTCGTGACCACTGCCGTCGCCGATCTGCGTGCGCGTCTGCGGGCGTTGACGCTGCGCGACGAGCGGCGGCTGCGGCGCCGGCTCGACAGGGCCGCCCGCTACGACGATCCCGCGCGGCGCGCTGCGGCGCTCGCCGACGCGGCGACGGCCATCGCCGAGGCCGAGGGACGCATCGCGCGCCGCCGTGCCGCCGTGCCGGCCGTGACGTACCCGCAGCAGCTGCCGATCGTGGAACGGCTCGACGAGCTCGCGTCGGCGATCGGCGGCCATCAGGTGGTCGTCGTGGCGGGAGAGACCGGCTCCGGCAAGACCACGCAGCTGCCCAAGCTGTGCCTCGAACTGGGACGCGGTGTCCGCGGCATGATCGGCCACACCCAGCCGCGGCGCATCGCGGCGCGGACCGTCGCCGAGCGGATCGCCGACGAGCTCGACGTGCCGGTCGGCGACGCGGTCGGGTACGAGTTCCGCTTCAACCGCCGCGTCGGCGACGACACGCTGCTGGCGATCATGACCGACGGCATCCTCCTCGCCGGCATCCAGTCCGATCCGGCGCTGGCCGCCTACGACACCCTGATCATCGACGAGGCGCACGAACGCAGCCTCACGATCGACTTCCTGATCGGCTACGTGGCGCAGCTGCTGCCACGCCGCCCGGACCTCAAGGTCATCATCACCTCGGCCACGATCGACCCGGAGCGCTTCTCGCGGCACTTCGGCGATGCGCCGATCGTCGAGGTGTCGGGGCGGATGTACCCGGTGGAGGTGCGCTACCGCCCCCTCGACACAGCGGTCGACGCGGCAGCCGAGGGCGCGGTGGACAGCCAAGCGACGGGATCCGCCGGCGGCGTCGGTGAGCTCGACCAGATCGACGGCATCGCCGCCGCGGTCACCGAGCTGCGCGTCGAGGGGCCCGGCGACATCCTCGTGTTCCTGTCGGGCGAGCGGGAGATCCGCGACACCGCCGACGCGCTCGCCGAGCTCGACCTGCCCGACACGGAGATCCTGCCGCTGTACTCGCGCCTCGCAGCGGCGCAGCAGCGCCGCGTGTTCCAGCCGCACGACCGCCAGCGGATCGTGCTCGCGACCAACGTCGCCGAGACGTCGCTGACCGTCCCGGGCGTCCGCTACGTCGTAGACCCCGGCTACGCCCGGATCTCCCGCTACAGCGCGCGCCGGAAGGTGCAGCGCCTGCCGATCGAGAAGATCTCACAGGCGTCTGCGGAGCAGCGCACGGGCCGCTGCGGCCGCACCGCCGACGGAATCTGCATCCGCCTGTACCGCGAGGACGACTTCGACACCCGACCACGGTTCACCGAGCCCGAGATCCTGCGCACCAACCTGGCATCGGTCCTGCTGCAGATGGCCGCGTTGGGGCTCGGTGACATCGCAGCGTTCCCCTTCCTCGATGCACCGGACGCCCGGCAGGTCCGCGACGGGCTGGCGCTGCTGCACGAGCTGGGCGCCGTCGACCCCGACGCCGCACCGGCACCCGACCGCCGGCGGCGCGGCCGACGCGGCCACCGCCGCCCCACCGCCGCACGGGGACCGGAACTCACGCCGGTGGGCCGCACACTGGCACGCCTGCCGGTGGACCCACGACTGGGACGCATGCTGATCGAAGCCGACCGCAACGCCTGCCTCGACGAGGTACTGGTGATCACCGCCGCCCTGTCGATCCCGGATCCGCGGCAGCGACCCACCGACGCACAACAGGCCGCTGACGCGCTGCATGCGAGGTTCGCCGCCGACGGCTCGGACTTCCTGTCGTGGCTCAACCTGTGGCGGTACCTGCGCGAGCAGCGGGACCAACGGTCCTCGAGCCAGTTCCGCAAGCTGTGCCGCACCGAGTACCTGCACTATCTGCGGGTCCGCGAGTGGCAGGACCTGTACACCCAGCTGCGGCGCGTCACGCGCGACACCGGCATGCCCCGCAGCGACGAGCCGGCGGCGCCCGAGGCGATCCACCGGTCGCTGCTGGCCGGACTGCTGTCGCAGATCGGGGTCCGCGACGGCGACGGGTTCACCTACCGGGGTGCGCGGGGTGCGACCTTCGCGATCCAGCCCGGCTCGGTGCTGTTCAAGGCGGCGCCGCCGGGCGCGGGCGAGCGGCAGCGAGCCGGGGGGCGGGGACCCGACTGGGTGATGGCCGGTGAGCTGGTCGAGACGACCCGGTTGTGGGCGCGGACGGTCGCGCGCATCCAGCCGCAGTGGGCCGAGCAGCTCGCGGGCCACCTGGTCACCCGCACGTACAGCGATCCACGCTGGTCGGCGTCGCGGGGGACGGCCGTGGCGGACGAGACGGTGCGGCTGTACGGGCTGGGGCTGGTGACGGGACGCACGGTGGAGTACGGACCGGTCGATGCCGAGGCGGCGCGCGGGCTGTTCATCCGCCACGCCCTGGTCGAGGGCGATTGGCGCCCGCAGCACGCGTTCTGGCGGCGCAACCAGCAGCGGATCGCCGACGCGGAGGCGCTCGAGGACAAGCTGCGTCGCCGCGACGTGGTGGTCGACGACGACACGCTGTTCGCGTTCTACGACGCGCGTGTCGGCGCGGATGTCATCTCGACCCGCCACTTCGACGGCTGGTGGAAGTGGGCGCGGCGCGAGCAGCCCGACCTGCTCGACCTGCCGTGGGAGCTGCTGGTTGGCGACGTCGACGAGCGGCGCGAACAGTTCCCCGACCACGTGCGCCTGGGTGAGCTCGAGCTGCCGGTCAGCTACCGCTTCGATCCCGGCGCGACCAGCGATGGCCTCACCGTCGACGTGCCGCTGGACGCACTGCACCGCGTCGACCCCGACGGGCTGGTGTGGCTGGTGCCGGGCCTGCGCGCCGAGCTGGTCACCGAGCTGCTGCGGTCGCTGCCGAAGGCCACGCGCCGCGCGCTGGTGCCAATGCCCCACACGGCTCGCGCCGTGCTGGCCGAGCTCGACGCGGGCGCCGGACCCCTGCCGGAGGCGATGACCCGTGCCGTGCAGCGGGTCGCGGGGGTCACGGTGGCTGGCGACGAGTGGCGGCCAGAGCAGCTGCCGGAGCACCTGCGCCCGCGGTTTCGGGTCACCGACGAGCGCGGGCAGGTCCTTGGCGAGGGCGAACGCCTGTCCGACCTGCAGCAGCGTCTCGCGCCCCGTGTGCAGGCCACGCTGACCTCGGCAGCGGGCATCGAGCGGCGGGGTCTGCGCGCGTGGACCTTCGGCGAGCTGCCGCGCACCTTCAGCCGCGAGCGGGCGGGACGCCGCGTCGTGGGCTACCCCGCACTGATCGACGAGGGTGACAGCGTGGCCATCCGCGTACTCGCCACCCCGCGCGAGCAGCAGATCGCGATGTGGACCGGGGTGCGGCGCCTGCTGTTGCTCACCGACACGACGTCGGCCGCCCGCATCGAGCGTCGACTCGACACGCCGACCAAGCTGGCGCTCACGACGGCTCCGCACGGCAGCATCGCGGCGCTGCTCGACGATGCACGCACCGCCGCGGTCGACGAGCTGCTGCGCCGGCACGGCGGCCCGGTGTGGGACGCCGACGCGTTCGCGCAGCTCCAGACGGCCGTCCGCGCCGCGCTCGACGACCTGCTGGTCGACGTCCTGTGCACCGTCGCCGACATCGTGACGGTCGCCGGCGAGATCAGGGACCAGCTGGCCACCTGGGAGGTCGACGGGACGCGCCTGGCGGTCACCGACATGACCACCCAGCTCGGCGGGCTGGTGCACGCCGGGTTCATCACCGCGAAGAGCGTGCGGCGGCTGCCGGATCTGCTGCGGTACCTGCGGGCGTTGCGCCACCGCATCGACACCCTGGCGCGGGACCCCGACCGGGACCGGGATCGCACGGACGCCGTTGCCGCCGTCACCCGCGCATACCGGGACCAGCTCGCACGCCTGCCGCCCGCACGTCGGTCCGCACCCGATGTCCTCGAGATCCCCTGGATGATCGAGGAGCTGCGGGTCAGTCTGTTCGCGCAGTCCGTGGGTGCCGCCTACCGCGTGTCGCCGGAGCGGGTGCAGCGGGCGATCGACGACCTGGTGGGCTGACGGGCACCGA
>JAHWKT010000007.1:34078-45139 GCA_019347695.1 Actinomycetota bacterium
GCGCAGCGACCGTTGCCCGTGCAGGGCCGTGGTGTCGTCGATGCCGATCACGGCCGAGCCTTCGGTCGCCATTACCGTCCAGCGCGTCGGCAGAGTCCTCGAAGTCGCGCAGCAGCACCCGTCCGGATGGCGGCGTCGCCGGATCGGGCGCGCCAGGCTCGGCGTTGGTGTCACCGTCACCTGCGGGTTCGTCCCGGCCGCCGGAGCCACCGCCACCGTCGGACCGGTCGTCGTCGGGTGTCGGCCGCGCGGACCGGTCCTGTTCGGGTAGCGGCGGGAGCGCCGGCACGTACACCTCGTCGTGGGTTCCGCGCTCCGGTGTGGCGTCGGGCGTGGACCCGTCGCGCAGCGAACGGTCGCCTCGGAACGCCACGCTGTCGTCGACGTCGAGCGTGGCGGTGCCGGCGCCGCTCCAGCCGGCGAGCGGACTGCTCGTACCGTCGGGTTCGAAGTCGTACTCGACGATGACACCGTCGGTGCGCCGTGGCTTGCGGCCACGAGTCCGGTCGGGTGGGCATGGCTCAGCCATACGGCACCGGCAGCTGCCCGCTCGGGCAGGCGCGACCGGTCGTCCGCTGCGGCGGTCGCGAACCCGCAGGTCAGCGCCACATTGGGTCACACGGGTACCGCGCGGCGACCGCGCGGCACTGCGCCGTCGAGGAGCTCTGCAGCACCTGGTGCAGTCGGTGTGGTCGGCCGCACAGCCATGCTGGTAGCGGTGCACGCAGCTGTTGACTCTGCACGTCTAGGCTTGGATGGCGCACGCGACGGGACACCGGGGCGCCGGTCGATCGCGCATGGGCCGCGGTCGACGAGGTCCGCGGGCTGATCTCGCGCCGCCAGCCACCCTTCGACGGGTCGCTCTACGACTGGCGGCCGCCACCGCACTGAGCGGTGCGCGATCACACCCGACCCATCGGTGAACCATCTCGCCACGAATGACGTAGAAGTTCGTACTGGACCCGATGACACACGAGGAGCCCTGATGAACGCCCGACGACTCGCGCTGCTGCTGGCGGTGCTGCTGCTGCTCGCCGCCTGCGGTGGCACTGCCGACGACGCGGCGGGCGACGCCGCGGACACGGCGGCATCCGAACCCGCCGCCGCGGAGCCGGCGACCGCCTCCGAGCCCGCGGCAGCGTCGGAGCCGGCGGCGGCATCCGAGCCGGCGGGCGACGACACGGTCACCGTCGAGGTCGCCGACACCGACCTGGGACAGATCCTCACCGACGGCGAGGACATGACCCTGTACGTGTTCGACAACGACAGCGGCGGGGAGAGCTCGTGCACGGGAGACTGCGCGAGCACCTGGCCGCCGCTGACCGCCGAGGTGTCGGCGGGTGACGGCGTCGACGACAGCCTGCTGGGCATGACCGAGCGCGAGGACGGCACCGCCCAGGTCACCTACGACGACCAGCCGCTGTACTACTTCGCCGGCGACGAGGCGGCGGGCGACACGAACGGCCAGGGCGTCGGCGGCATCTGGTGGGTCGTCGGGCCCGACGGGCAGAAGATCACCGGCGAGGAGGATTCCGCGAGCCTCGGCTACTGACGTCGGGTCACTGGAGGGCACAACGACGGAGGACACACCCACGTGGGTACGCAGGAGCTCGGCTCGGTGCGGACGCTGCATGACGCGTACGCCGGCCCGCTCTATGTGTTCGCGTACCGCCGTCTGCGCGACGCGCAGGCCGCCGAGGAGGTGGTGCAGGACACGCTCGTGCGGGCCTGGCGTGCCAGGGAGCGTTACGACGAGACCCGCGGGCCGGTCGCCCCATGGCTGTTCACGATCGCCCGCAACCTGGTCACCGACCGGATCCGGCGGAGTGCCACCCGACCGGAGCAGGCGATGCTGCCGGCGGGGCTGACAGATCCCGTCGACGAGATCGATCGGATGCTGGAGACATGGCAGGTTGCGGACGCGATGTCGGGCCTGTCGGTCGCGCACCGCGAGGCGATCCTCGCCTGCCACTACCGTGGTCTCACCGTGACGGAGGCCGCGGCGCTGCTCGGGGCGCCCGCCGGCACGATCAAGTCGCGGCTGTACTACGGCCTGCGGGCATTGCGGCTCCGGCTCGAGGAGATGGGGGTGGTCGGATGACTCCCGAGCATCAGCAGCAGCGCGAGGCGCTGGGCGCCTACGTCGTCGGTGCACTCGATCCGGCCGAGCGTCGCCACCTCGAGCAGCACCTGCACGGGTGCCGGGACTGCACCGACGAGCTCGCCCGGCTCAGCGCGCTGCCGGGCATGCTGGGCCGCGTCAGCGAGCAGGAGGTCCAGGCCGGGCTGCTTGTGCCGTCGCAGGATCTGCTCGACGGGGTGATCCGCCGCCTGGCAGACCAGGAGCGGATCCTGGGCACACGACTGCGGCGCTGGCGCCTGACCGCTGTGGCCGCGTGCCTCGCCGCACTGGTGGCCGTCGTCGTCGCGGTGGCGCCGTGGGAGTCCGAGCCCGACCGCGTGATCGTCGCGGCCGATCCGGCATCCACGGTTTCGACGGCGGCCACCGGCCAGGTCGCGGCGACCGCCTGGGAGTGGGGGACGACGGTCGAGCTGCAGGCCGCCGATCTGCCGCGGCGCGACGCCTACGTGCTGTGGGCGGTCGCCGACGACGGGCGCCGCGAGCAGGCGGGCACGTGGGGCGTGACGTCGTCGGGCAATGCGCGCGTCCGTGGGGCCAGCTCCATCGACCGCTCCGAGCTCGCGCGCGTCGACGTGACCGACCGCGACGGCGATGTACTGATGCGCTTCGAGTTCTCTCCCGACTCCGACGTGTAGGCCGCACCCCTCCACGCCGGAGTGCGTCCCCGTCGGTCCGCGGGTCGCCCGAACGCGGACTCCTACCGTGCGATACGCCCGGTCGGAGTCCACGGTGCGACCTGGACCCACGCTCCCTGATCGAGCCCCCTACCGGCGCGACCTCCTATCCTTGGTCGCCATGTCGGGTCCCCAGCTGTTCGTCGCGCCCTACGGCCGCCCGGCCGCAGTGCTGTTGCGGGACCGGCTCGCCGCCGCGAAGGCGGAGGATCCCCTTCGACCGGTCGGCGTCCTTGTCCCGACGAACTATGTCGGTGTGTCGACCCGCCGGCTGCTGGCGTCCGGCGAGCTTGGAGCGGTGACGGCCCGGGGCACGGGTATCGCCGGGCTGACCCTGCTGACGGTGTACCGGCTCGCCGAGCTGCTCGGCGCCCCGACCCTGGCGGCGCGGGGACGCCGGCCGATCTCGACGCCGCTGCTCGGCGCGACCGTCCGCCAGGCGCTCCGCGACCACCCGGGGATCTTCGCCCCCGTCGTCGACCACCCGTCCACCGAGCAGGCGCTCGTCCGCGCCTACCGCGAGCTGTCCGAGCTGACGCCGGACGCGCTGGCCACTCTGGCGGCGGGTCCCGTCGAGCGGGTGCGCCACGTCGTGCGGATCCACCGCGCCGTTCGCGCCCGGCTCGTGGAGCGGTGGTACGACGAGGCCGACCTGATGGCCGCCGCGGCCCGCGCGGCGACGACGGGTTCGCCGGTGCTCGACGATCTCGGCACGGTCATCGTCTACCTGCCCGACGATCTGTCGCTTCCCGCCGCGGCGCTGCTGCGCACCCTCGCCGACGCCGTGCGGGTCGAGATCGTGGCCGGCATGACCGGGGTGCCCGACGCCGACGCGGATGTCCTGCGGTCCATCGAGCGGCTGGGCGTGGCAGCGCCGCCGCCCACCGCCACCCCACCCCCGACGGTGCACGAGATCGTGTCGGTGTCCGACGCGGAGGAGGAGGTGCGCTCCGCGGTCGATCGGGTGCTCGCCGCGGTCCGCGACGGCGTCTCGTTGTCGCGGATCGCGGTGCTGTACCCCCAGCCGGAGCCGTACGCAAGGATCCTCGCGGAGCACCTCGCCGCCGCCGGCATCGAGTGGAACGGCGCGGCCGTGCGGCCTCTGGCCGACCGCATGGTGGGGCGCTGGCTGCTCGACCTGCTCGATCTGCCCGAACGCGACTACGCGCGGCCGGCGGTGATGGGCCTGCTGACGTCGGCGCCGGTCGTCCGCGCCGACGGGGCGTCACTGCCCACCGCCGCGTGGGAGCGCATCACCCGCGACGCCGGCGTGGTCCGCGGGCGCGGCGAGTGGGAACAGCGTCTGACGCGCCACGCCGAGGCGTGTCAGCAGCGCGGCGAGCAGCCCGACCCTGACGCCGAGGAGTGGATGGTCGAGCGCGATCTCGAGCAGGCACGCCGGGCGCGCCAGCTCGCGACCACCGTCGGCACGCTGATCGCCGACCTCGACGCCGCGCGCCGCGCGACCAGTTGGGGCGGCCTGTCCGCCTGGTGCCGACGGATGCTCGACCGGTGGATCAGCCGCCGCCATGACGGCTGGCCGGAGCTCGAGCGCGACGCCGCGGACCGTGTGGACGCGGCGCTGGATCGGCTGGCGGGCCTTGACGGGGTCGAGGCGTCGACCGACCTGGCGACGTTCCGGCGGGCGTTGGCGGCCGAGCTCGATGACGACCTGGGCCGGGTCGGTGCGCTCGGCTCCGGCGTGCTGGTGGGTACGCCCGGCGCGGCGGTCGGCGTCGACCTCGACGTGGTGGTGGCGCTCGGCATGGCCGAGGGGCTGGCTCCGACCAGACCGCGGGAGGACTCGCTGCTGCCGGACGCGGCACGCCGGGTCGTCGGCGCGCAGCTGCGGCCACGAGACGAACGCAGCGGCGTGGAGCACCGCCACCTGCTGGCCGCGCTCGCGGCCGCCCGCCGCCGCCGCGTGCTGGTGTTCCCGCGCGGAGACCTGCGCCGCAGCACCGGGCAGGTGCCGTCGCGCTGGCTGGCCGACGCGGTCGAACGGCTCGCGGGGCAGCGCACGCTGCCGGCACGGGCGCCATGGTTCGAACAGGTGCCGTCGTTCGCCGCGCGAGTCCGGACCACGCCGCTTCCGGCGACCGCCCGGCTCTACACGCTGCGCGCGCTGGCGGACGCCGCAGCCGCCGCTGGTCGCGCGGCCAGCGGCCTGCCCATTCATCCCCACATCGCCGACGACGCCGAGCTGCACCAGGCGGCCACCGCGCTGCGCCAGCGTGCCGGCGGCCAGTTCGGCCCCTTCACCGGTCGCCTGTCGGAACCGGCCGCGAAGCTCGCCGCCAACCACACCTGGCGTCGGCCCGTCTCGGCGACCGCGTTGGAGCAGTGGCTGGGATGTCCCCACGCGTTTCTGCTGCGCCACGTGCTGGGCGTCAAGACGGTCGACAACCCCGAGGAGCTGCTGCGCATCTCCGCCCTCGACGCCGGTTCGCTGGTGCACGACGTCCTCGACCGATGGCTGCGGTCCCGCATCGCCGCCGGCCCGCCGGCGCCGGACACGCCGTGGCCCAACGACGCGGTCGCCCAGCTGCGGTCGCTGGCGTCGGCGGCGCTCGACGACGCCGACCAACGTGGCGTCACCGGCCACCCGGTGCTCTGGGACCTCGACCGCACTCGGATCGCGGCGGATCTCGAGGAGTTCATCGGGCGTGATGACGCGCGCCGCAGCGCAGAGGGCCTCACGCCCGATGCGACGGAGCTGCCGTTCGGGTTCGTTGCCGGGGCGCCGGAGCTGACGGTCAATCTCGGCGACGGCCGCTCCGTGCACATCCGCGGTCGCATCGACCGGGTCGACGTCACCGCCGACGGCACCGTGCACGTCATCGACTACAAGACCGGCAAGTCGACGTACTACACCGGTCTCACCGAGGAGGACCCGCTCGGTGGCTGGTCGCGGCTGCAGCTGCCGATCTATGGCCTCGCGATGCGCCAGCACCGCGGCGGCGCCCCCGCGGTCCACACCGAGTACTGGTTCGTCACCCACGTCGGTCGCGGCGAGCGCATCGGCTACTGGCTCACCGACGCGGTCGTCGCGCAGCTGCGGGCGGCCCTCACGCTGATCGCCGACGGCATCGATGCCGGGCTGTACCCGATGCGTCCCCCGGCCAAGCCGTCGTACGGCAGCCACGTCCAGTGCGCCTACTGCGACCCCGACGGCCTCGGCACGGCCCAGCTGTACCGCGAGTGGGAGCGGATCCGCACCGATCCGGCGCTGCGCAGCTACGTGACCGCCGTCGAACCCGATGCGCTGCCCGACGACGCGACCGCGCCGGGTGGGGGTGGATCGTGACGGGTCTGCCCGACGACGCCGCCCGCCGTCGGGTGCGCGACGATCTGGACCGCACCCTGTTCGTGGAGGCCGGCGCCGGCTCGGGCAAGACGCGGGCACTCGTGGATCGCGTCGAGGCGCTGATCCGTTCCGGTGTGCAGATGCGCACGATCGCGGCGATCACGTTCACCGACAAGGCGGCCACCGAGCTGCGCGACCGGGTCAGGCAGCGGCTGGTGGCAGCGGCCGGCGACGCCGAGCACCCGCACGCCGAGCGGTTCCGCGTGGCGCTGGAGCAGGTGGATGCCGCGGCAATCTCGACGTTGCACGCGTTCGCGCAGCGGATCCTGACCGAGCATCCCATCGAGGCGCGACTGCCACCCGACGTCGAGGTGCTCGACGAGGTGGCGTCCCAGCTGGCCTTCGCCGACCGGTGGCGGCGCTTCCGGGACCGTCTGCTCGACACGCCGGCGCTGCGGCGCACGATCCTGCTGGCGCTGAGCGCCGGCATCCGGCTCGACGACCTGCGGCATCTCGCCGCCGTCCTCGACGACAACTGGGACCTGGTGACCGAGCCGGGCCGGCTGCCGTGGGAACGCGCCGAGCCGCCCCCGTGCGACGCCGGCCCGCTGATCGACGCGCTCGCGACTCTGGTCGCGCGGTGCAGCGAGTGCCGCGACGACACCGACAACCTGCGCGGCTACCTGCAGGACGAGGTGGCGCCGTACCTCGAGCGGCTGCGCAACGCGACCGACGAGTTCGAGCTGCTCGGGCTGCTGCTCGCCGACCGGCTGACGCTGCGATGCTCGCGCGGCCGGAAGGGCAACTGGGAAGACAAGCAGGCGGTGGTCGACGAGCTCGCCGCCGCCCGCGACCTGCGGACGCGTCTGGTGCGCGCGGTCACCGAGGGCGCGATGCGCCGGATCGCGCTGGACGTCGCCGACTTCACGCTCGTCGCCGCCGAGGAACGCCGCGCCGACGGACGCCTGGAGTTCCACGACCTGCTGGTCATGGCCCGCGATCTGCTGCGTGACCCTGACCGTGGTCCCGCGGTGCGCAGTCAACTGCGTGACCGCTACCAACGCCTGCTGCTCGACGAGTTCCAGGACACCGACCCGATCCAGATCGAGCTGGCCGTGCTCATCGCGTCGAACGAAGCCGACGCGGCGCAGCGACCCTGGCCGCAGGTGCGGGTCGAGCCCGGCAGGCTGTTCTTCGTCGGCGATCCCAAGCAGTCGATCTACCGCTTCCGACGCGCCGATGTCGAGGTCTTCCTTCAGGCGCGCGACACGTTGGGCGACCCGGTGCTGTCGCTGACGACCAACTTCCGGTCGTCGCCGACAGTCATCACCTGGCTCAACCACACCTTCGGCGAGCTGATCCGCGCCGAACGCGGATCTCAACCGGCCTACGAGCCGCTGGCCGCTGAACCGGGGCGCCAGCCCACCCCCTCGGGACCCGGTGTCCTGCTGCTCGGTGACGAGCACCATGACCGACCCGACGCCGACACCCTGCGCCACCGCGAGGCCGCGGATGTCGCCGCCGCCGTCGAGGCGGCGCTCGGGTGGCAGGTCAGTGACCCCGCGACGGGGCAGTGGCGCCAGGCGCGCCCCGGCGATGTCGCCATCCTGCTGCCGGCCCGGACGTCGCTGCCGTCGCTGGAGCGTGCGCTCGACGATGCCGGCATATCGTATCGTGCGGAGACGAGCTCGCTGGTGTATGCGACGCGCGAGATCCGTGAGCTGCTGGCCGCGGTGCGTGCGCTGGCCGACCCCACCGACCGGCTGTCGTTGGTGACCGCCCTGCGGTCGCCGCTGTTCGCCTGCAGCGACGACGACCTCGTCACCTACCTGCTCGGGCTGGGTGGGGCGCTGAGCTACCGCGATCCGGGCCTCGCCGAACGCGAGGGTGATCATCCGGTCGCCGCCGCGCTGCGCTACCTGTTGGACCTGCATGGGCAGCTGCCGTGGTCAACGCCGTCGGAGGTGCTCGACCGCATCGTGCGCGATCGGCGGCTGCTGGAGCTGGGGTATGCGCACCACCGTCCCCGCGACCTGTGGCGTCGGGTGCGGTTCGTGATCGACCAGGCGCGGGCGTGGAGCGCCGCGCAGGGCGGCACCCTGCGTCAGTACGCCGAGTGGGCACGGATGCAGGCGTCGGAGACGACGCGGGTGGCCGAGGTCATCCTGCCCGAGACCGACGACGACTCGGTCCGGATCATGACCGTCCACGCCTCCAAGGGCCTGGAGTTCCCGATTGCGGTCCTGTCGGGCATGTCGACGGCCGCGCGGGCGGACCGCGGGCGGGTGCGGGTGGCGTTCCCGCCCGGTCGACCGATGGGCCTGCGCATCGGCCGCGATCTGGCCACGCCGGAGTTCGAGGACTTCCAACCGGTCGACGAGCAGATGAGCCACCACGAGCGCCTGCGGCTCCTCTACGTCGCGTGCACCCGCGCACGCGACCACCTGGTCGTGTCGGTTCACCGAAAGGCGCGCGCCAACCCGCCGGATGCCGAACGCAAGTACACGAACGCCGAGCTCATCGCGCGTGCCGCCGACGGTGCATCGCACGCGGTCGCACTGGAGGAGTCCGCGGGTTCGACGCCGGACGCCGGCGCCGCAGTCCCGGCGACACCTTCGCCGCTGCCGGCCTTCGCCGACTGGGCGGCCGAACGCACCCGGGCGCTGGAGGCCAGCGCGCGCCGGCGCACGGTGGGCGCCACCGACGTCGCGATGGTCGCCGCCGCGATGCTGGACGACGAGACGACCGCCGGTGCCGACAAGCGCCCCCGAGACCTCGACCTGGCGCCGTGGCTGAAGGGCCGGTACGGCACCGCGGTCGGCCGTGCCGTCCACGGGGTGCTGCAGTCCGTCGATCTGGCCACCGGCGACGGCCTCGACGCGGTCGCCGCCGCACAGGCGGCTGCCGAAGGGATCATCGGGCGTGAGGCCGACGTCGCGCGGCTCGCCGGGGCGGCGTTGACCGCACCGGCGGTGCGTGAGGCGACGACCTGTCCCCGGTGGCGTGAGACGTTCGTCGCGACCCCGGTGGGCGATCGCACCCTCGAGGGCTACATCGACCTGCTGTACCGCACCGACGAGGGGCTCGTGGTCGTCGACTACAAGACCGCATCGTCCGCCGACGACCTCGACGCGCGGGTCGCGCGGTACCGCACGCAGGGTGGCGCGTACGCGCTGGCAGTGCAGGCCGCCACCGGCGAGCGCGTCGCCCGGGTCGTCTTCGTGTTCCTCACCCCGCAGGGCGCGATCGAACGCGAGCTCGTCGACCTTGACGCGTGCGTGGCGGCGGTCCGAACCGCGGTCTCGGTGCCGTGACACGGACGCAGGTCACGCCACGCACCCGGGCGCGTCGGCGGGCGGTTCGCGCCCGGCGGCGACGCGAACGGGCCGCCGGCATCATCGCGGTGACCATCGCCACCATCGTGGCGCTCAGCGTGCTCGGCGGGATCCTGTCGGGCGGCCAGTGGCCGTGGGCCTTCGCGTCGTACCTGCGGTGGCCGCAGACGATCGTCGGCACCGCCGCGGCCGGCGTATTGCTGTACGTGCGGTGGTGGCGCAGCGGTGTCGTTTCCGCGATCGTCGCCGCCGGGCTGATCGTGAGCGTCGCGGCGCCGTGGACCGCCCTGACGACGGTCGACGCGCCGGCCGAGGAGACTGTCCGCATCGCCGTCTACAACACCGGCGCCGGACGCGGCGACGTCGACGAGTTCGCCGCCGCCATCGCCGAGCTCGACGCCGACGTCGTGGTGCTGCTCGAGAGCGCCGAGATCGCCGACGAGATCGCCGACCGCCTCGACGGTCTGATGCGGCTGCCGACGTCGCCCAGCACCGATCGCAACCGCCCGCCTCCCGCCGTGCTGGCACACCGCCGGTGGCCGGTGCAGGTGGTCCCCCTGGCGGACACGCGGCCGGCGGCCGTCGTCAGCGTCGACGTCGACGGTGCCCCGCTCGACATCGTGGCGTTCCATCCGCTGCCACCGATCACGCGCGCGTGGTCCGACAGCCACGACCGCTCGATCACCGCCATGGTCGACACCGTGCTGCCGCGCGACGTCCCCTACGTGGTGGCGTGTGACTGCAACTCGGCGCCGTGGTCGCCGTCGATGCGCCGCCTGCTCGACGCCGGCGTGCGGGCACCCACGGTCGCGCCGACGTTCGGCGCACCCCTCATCGGCATCCCACTCGACCACGTCCTGCTCAGCGAGGACGTCGCCGCCGTCACGCGCGAGGTCGGCTCGTTCGCGCACTCCGACCACCGCCCGATCATGACCGAGGTCACCATCACCCGCTGATCGATCGGCGGATTGGGGAGCCGTCCGGCGGTATCCGATTGTTTGACTCCCCAACGCGGTCGTTCAGCTGTGGACCGCGCAGCTACCGTCGGCGCACGCTGCTGCGTCGTGGCCGGCGCGCGAGGACGAACTCGACGTGGGTTGCGTCTCCGGGGTGTCGGCGGTGGTCTGCCAGGTCTGTGCGAGCGCCTGATGCAACAGCTCGGGGGGCTGGGCGCCGGACACGCCGATGCGGCGGTCGAACACGAAGAACGGCACACCGGAGATGCCGTACGCCCGGGCCTGGCGCTCGTCGGCGCGGACCGCGTCGGCGTAGCGGTCACCGGCGAGCACAGCATCGACTGCCGCAGCGTCCAGGCCGCCGTCGGTCGCCAGGGCACGCAGCGCGTCGGCGGTGCCGATCGCCGCCCCCTCGGACAGGTAGCCCGCGAGGAACCGGGTCTTGACCTCACGCTGAACCCCGCGGTCGGCCGCCAGCTGCAGCAGACGGTGGGCGTCGAACGTGTTTCCCGGCTGCGCCGCGTCGAAATCGAACGCCAGGCCCTCGGCCGCCGCCTGCGCGGTCATGCGATCGATCATCGCCTGGGCCTGCGCGGTCGTCGTGCCGTACTTCGACGCGAGCCGGTCGACGTAGGGTCCTTCGACG
>JAHWKT010000110.1 GCA_019347695.1 Actinomycetota bacterium
GTGGGGATAGTCGTTGACGCGCGTCGGCGGGATGCCCATCTGGCGCAGCGCCTCACGGCCCATCTGACGCGCCTCGTCCTTGTCGATCTCGGGCCGGTGGGTGCGGATCGTCTCGCTGAAGTGCGACGAGATCTTCATCAGCGGGTTCAGCCTGCTCATCGGCTCCTGGAAGACCAGCGCGAGCTCCTCCGAGCGGACTCGGCGCAGCTCGCCGCGGCTGAGGCCGATCAGCTGCCGTCCGTCCAGCTCGACGCTGCCGCCGACGGCCGCACCGTCCGGTAGCAGCTGCATGAGACCCCGCCCGAGCGTCGACTTGCCGCAGCCGGACTCGCCGACCAGGCCGAGGCTCTCACCGGGCGCGAGATCGAAGCTGACGCCGTCGACCGCCGCCAACGACCCTCGGACGGTGCCGTACGCGACCTGGAGGTCCCGCACGCGCAGGACCGGCCGCGTCTCGGACTCCGCCCCGCTCATGGGTGAGGCCTCATGCGTCGTCCTTGGCGTCGACGGAGCCCTCGTAGGCCTGGGTCCGCAGCAGCGGGTTGACGATGTCGTTGAGCCCCTCGCCGACCAGCGTCAACCCGACGACGAGCGTGGTGATCGCCATGCCGGGGAAGAACGCCGTCCACCAGAACCCGCTGACCACGTCGCTGATCGCGCGCGAGACATCCAGTCCCCACTCGGCGGCGGGGTAGTCGATGCCGAAGCCGAGGAACCCCAGCGCGGCCAGCGTCAGCACGCCGTCGGCGGCGTTGAGCGTGAAGATCACCGGCACGCTCTGGATGACGTTGAAGAACACGTACCTGGTGATCACGGTGGTCGGTGACGCACCCAGCTACCGGGCCGCCTCGACGAACGTCTCCTCCTTGACCGACAAGGTGTGGTTGCGGATCACCCGGAAGTACTGGGGGATGTAGGTCGCGCCGACCGCGATCGCCGCCGTCGGCACACCGGGACTCATGTACTGCTGCAGCACGAACGCGAAGATGATCGCCAGGATCAGCGGTGGGAACGCGTACACGGCGTCCATCAGGAACACCAGCACACGGTCCATGCGCCCGCCGTGGTACCCAGACAGCAGTCCCAGCGGCACGCCGACGCCCATCGCGACGATCGTCGACAGCGCGATCACGCCGAACGCGATCCGCGCGCCGTGGATGATACGGCTGAGCACGTCGAACCGTGCCGAGCTCGTGCCGAACGGGTGCGCGGCCGACGGCGGCGCGCGGCGCGGGATCTGCTCGTCGGCGAACTCGGGTTCGCCCTCGGCGTCGACGCCGGTCTGGATGCGGTACTGGTCCTCGCCGTACGGCGCGATCTGATCGGCGAAGATCGCCATCACCAGGAAGACCAGTGTGATGAGCACGCCGGAGATCACGAAGCCGCGCGCCATCCGGTTCGCCGCGTACCACGGGCGCGTCGCGTGACCGACGCGCGCGCGCAGCGCGGCCATCCGACCCTCGGGTGGCGCGGGGGGCGCCTCGCCGTCGGGCGACGTGAGGTCGGTCGAAGTGGTCTCGGCCAGGTCCCCGCCCGCCGGCTCGCTGTCGCTCGCCTTCACCCTGGCCACGTCAGTACCGCACCCGTGGATCGATGATCCCGTTGACGACGTCGATGAGCAGGCTCACGACGAACACGACCAGCGCGAAGAAGGTGGCGATGCCCTGCGCCGCCGCGTAGTCGCGCGCCCTGACGAAGTCGACGAGCGCGCTGCCGAGTCCCGGCCACGAGAAGGTCGTCTCGGTCAGGATCGCGCCGCCGAGCAGCAACGCCGCCTGCAGCCCCATGATCGTGATGATCGGGATCAGCGCGTTGCGGAACGCGTGGTGGAACAGCACCCGGTTCTCGATGACGCCGCGGGCGCGGGCCGACTCCACGTAGTCCGACCGCAGCGTCTGCAGCATGTTGACCCGCACCATGCGGATGAAGACGCCGCCGATCAGCAGGCCGAGCGTGACGCCGGGTAGCACGAGGTGCTCGAGCGCGCCGAAGAACAGCTCGCCGTTGACCGTGATGATCCCGTCGAGCAGGTAGAAGCCGGTCGGCGCGTCCGCCACGATCCGTGCCGACAGCCGGTTGCCGGTCGGCAGCAGGTCGAGCTGGTTGGCGAACAGCAGCTGGGCGAGGATGCCGGTCCAGAACACGGGCGCGGCGTACACCACGATCCCGAGCAGCCGACCGCCGATGTCGAACACGGTGTCGCGGCGCTGCGCGGCGAAGGCGCCGACCACCACACCCAGGGTGACCGCGACGATCAGCGCGAACACCGTCAGCTCGACCGTCGCGGGGAAGCGCGTGGCGATGATCTCGGTGACCGTGCGCGGGTCGGTGATCGGCTGTCCGAAGTCGCCGCGGACGACGTCGGCCAGGTACCGCCCGTACTGCACGAACAGCGGGTCATCGAGCCCGAGCGCCTGGCGTGCCCGTTCGATCCGCTCCGGCGACGCCCGCCCGCCGAGCGCCGCGATCACCGGATCGCCGGGCGCCAGGCGCAGCAGCACGAACAGCGTGGTCAGCAGGGTGAACAGGAACAGCGGCGCCAGCGCGAGCCGGGTCAGCAGATAGCGTCGAAGTCCCCTGCTGCCCGACCCGTCGCTGGCCACGCGCCTCCCGTCATCTAGCCCTCGAGGCCGCCGAGCACTAGCCGTCCGACTTCGACAGCACGAAGAACCACAGCTGCTGTGCCGGTGTCAACGTGTTCTCCACACCCTCGACGCTGTCGTTGAAGTAGGCGGTCTGCCCCTCGGAGTACAGGGGGATGTAGGGCATGTCCTCGGCGGCGAGCTGCTGGATCTCGTCGAAGGTCTGTGCCCGCTCCTCGGACCCGATCTCCTGCGACTGCTCCTCGTCGATCAGATCCTCCATCTCGGGGTTGGAGTAGAAGCCGACGAAGCCGTCCTCGGAGTAGAAGGGCTCGATGTAGTCATCCGGGTCGAGGTAGTCGGGGTACCAGCCCAGCAGGTAGGCGGCGTACGTGCCGTTGTTGAGGTTGCCGGAGTACTCCGCGGCCCAGTCGGCGCTCTTGGTCGTGACCTCGAACCCGGCCTCGCTCAACGACCGCGAGATGCTCTCGGCGACGTCGGGCTCGGTGTCCCCGTACTTGTTGAGCGGGTACCACAGCTCGATCTGCGTGCCCTCGGGCACCTCGGCCTCGATGTCGGACATGTAGTCCTTGTGGGCGTCGAAGTTGCTGGGGATCATCGAGAACAGCGGGTTGCCTGCGCCCTCGAAAACCTCGTCGACGATGCGCTGGCGGTCGATCGCCGCCGACATGGCCCGGCGGACCTGCACGTCGGTGTAGGGGTCCTGGGTCACGTCGAGGACGATGTAGCGGATGCGCCCACCCTCCTCGGACATCACGGTGATGCCCTCGGTGGCCTCCAGCGAGTTGCGCTCGGCCGGCGTGAACTCGTTGTAGTTGAAGTCGATCTCGCCGGCGTCCAGCGCGTTCTTCATCTGCGCGGACTCCTCGAAGAACTGGATCTGCACGGTGTCGATCGCCGGCGCCTCACCCCAGTAGTCGACGAACGCCTCCAGCGTCATCGACTCGCCGGGCGTGTAGCTGGTCAGCTGATACGGGCCGGTACCGATGATCTGCTCGTTCTGCAGGAACTCGTCGGCCTCCTCGACCGCCGGCTCCGACATCAACTCATCGGGTGCGTCGTAGGCGTCGCTGTCGCTGGGCAGGATCGACGCGACCGTGTAGTTCAGCCGCGACAGGAACGTGGTGTTCTCCTCGGCGATCGTGATCTCGACCGTCGTGTCGTCGGGCGTCTCGATCGACTCGATGCCCTCGATGAGGAACGAGGCGCCGTCGGGGTGGTTGATGTTGAGCGCCCGCTCCAGCGACCACTTGACGTCCTCGCTGGTCATCTCCGAGCCGTCGTGGAACGTCACGCCTTCGCGCAGCGTGAACGTGTAGGTCGTGCCGTCCTCGGAGATCTCCCACTCCTCGGCCAGGCCGGGACCGATCTCGCCGGTGCCCGGCTGGAACTCGACCAGCCGGTTGGTGGTGTTGAACAGCACGTTCGAGGCGAACAGCGCGTAGACCCGCGCCGGGTCGATGTTGCCGGGGACCTCCGTCGCGCCGACCACGAGCGTCGAGGAGTCACCACCGCCCGCGGCCGCCTCGCTGCCGTCGGCCGCCTCGGTCCCGGTGTCGCCGCCGCTGTCGCCGGCGTCGCTGGCCGTGGTGCCGCTGCCGCATGCCGCCGCGACGAGCGCGAGCAGGGCCAACAGGGCGAGCAGGTGACGCTGACGCATGAATCGGGATGTACGCACGGTCGCTCCTCACAACGGCGAACGGTCTCCGGGCCACTAGCGCGGTCGGAGACCCAAATGTGTAACCGGTCGGTCGGGAATTGGCAAGACGTTGTGCCATGGCAGTTGACCCGCCGGCAAGGTCCGGGTCACAGGTGGCAGCGGCCCGCGCGGGTCCGCGCCGCCCGCTCGTTACAGTTACGGACATGGGACACGCCATCGGAAACGACGCATGACGCCCCTGTTCGCCCCGACGCAGGTGCGGGCGATGGATGAGGCGGCGATCGCTGCCGGCACGCCGTCGCTGACGTTGATGGAGCGTGCCGCCGGTCATCTCGCGCGGACGACGACCGACGTCGCCGGCGCCGCGTACGGGGTCCGGGTCGCCGTGCTGTGCGGCAAGGGCAACAACGGCGGCGACGGCATCGCGGCGGCCCGCCGGCTGCGTGCCGCGGGTGCCTGGCCGGTCGTCTGCCTGCTGGCCGATCCGGACGACCTGTCGGACGATGCGGCGGTCCAGCTGCGCCGCTGGCGTGCCGTCGGCGGCCGCGTGACCGATTCCGTGCCGGACGCCCTGCGCTCCGCCGACGTCATCGTCGACTGCCTGCTGGGGACCGGCGCGACCGGCGCGCCACGAGCCCCCTACGACACCGCGATCGACCAGCTCAACGCGCACGACGCGCCCGTCGTCGCCTGCGATCTGCCGTCGGGCGTCAACGCCGACACTGGCGCGGTCGTCGCCCAGGCGGTGAACGCCGTCGTCACGCTCAGCCTGGGCGCGCACAAGCGTGGCCTGGCGCTGTGGCCGGCCCGGGGTCATGTCGGCGAGCTGCGGTTGGGCGACATCGGCATCCGTCCGGCTGACGACGCCCCGGCTGCGCATCTGGTGGACGCCGACGACGTCGCCGCCGTGTTGCGCGCGCCGTCCGCTGCCGCCGACAAGCGTGCGCGCGGGGTGGTCGTCATCGTGGCGGGCTCCGATGACATGTCCGGCGCGGCGGTGCTCGCCGCCCGGGGTGCGCTTGCCGCCGGTGCCGGGCTGGTGACGGTGGCCACGACGACGCTGGCCCGACACTTCGTGGCGCCCAACGTGCCGGAGGCGATGACGCTCGCGCTGCCCGACGACGATCCCGACGAGGCCTTCGCGCGGGTGGCCGACGCCTGCGCCCAGGCCGATGCGCTCGCGATCGGTCCCGGCATCGGTCACGACGACCCCCAGGTTCGTCTGGTGCGGCGGTGCGTCGCCGAGCTCGACGTGCCGACCGTGCTCGACGCCGACGGCTGCAACGCCTTCCGCCACGACGCCGCGGCGCTGGCCGAGCACTGCACGCCCGACCTCGTGCTCACGCCGCACCGTGCCGAGCTCACCCGCATCGCCGATCCCGACGACGCGGGTGAGCTGTGGGAGCGGCGCATCGAGACGGTGCCGGAGCTGGCGGGGGAGTGGGGCGCGACGATCGTCGCCAAGGGGCCCGGCACGGTGACCGCGGCGCCCGACGGGCGGGTGTGGGTCAACGCGACCGGCACGCCGGCGCTGGCGACCGGCGGCACCGGCGATGTCCTGACCGGCATGACCGTCGCCGCGCTGGCCGCCGGTCGTGATCCTGCGCGGGTGGCGGCGACGGTCGCGCTGCACGGCCTGGCGGGTCGGGTGGCGGCCGAGTGGCGCGACGTCCGGTCGGTGACGTCACTCGACGTCGCCACGGCCGTGCCGACGGCGCTGCGGCGAGCGATGAAGGCGGCGTCGGGGCATGCGCCGTGACCTCGAACAGCGCCAGCGGTCGGGCACGTGACCAGACGCGCACCCACCTGCAGGATGTCCGGCTCACCGCGCCGGCTGCGCCCCCGGGCCTGCGACCGACGTGGGCCGAGATCGACCTCGGCGCGATCACCGACAACATCCGGGTGTTGCGCGCGGTCGCCGGCGACAGTCGGTTCATGGCGGTCGTCAAGGCCGACGGCTACGGGCACGGGTTGCTGCCGGTGGCCCATGCCGCCCTGGCGGGCGGAGCCGACTGGCTCGGTGTGGCCCTCATCGAGGAGGCCCGCATTCTGCGGTCCGACGGCGTCACCGCGCCGATCCTGCTGCTCACCGAGCCGCCCGTCGCGGCCATCCCGGCGCTGCTCGACGCCGAGGCCACACCGACGGTGTACTCCCCGTCGTTCATCACGGCGCTCGACACCGCCGCCCGGCAGCGTGACGCCCGCCCGGTGGACGTCCACTGCAAGCTCGATACGGGGATGCGCCGGGTCGGGGTACCCGAGCCCGACTGGCCGGCCGTCATGCAGCTGCTGGCCGGCTGCGACGGTCTGCGCGTCGCGGGGTTGTGGAGCCACTTCGCGTGCGCCGACGAGCCCGGCCACCCGTCGATCGAGCACCAGTCGCGGACGTTCGCGCAGGGGGTGGCCGCGGCACGAGACTGCGGGTTGGCACCTGACCTGCTGCACCTGTGCAACTCGGCGGGGACGCTGACACGCCCGCAGGACCACTACGACCTCGTGCGCTGCGGCATCGCCGTGTACGGGCTGGATCCCGGCAACGGCGTCATCGGCGACGTGCCCGTGCGGCCCGCGATGCGGTGGGTGTCGCAGGTCTCGCTCGTCAAGCGGCTGACCGCGGGCGAGGCCGTCAGCTACGGGCACGCGTGGCGGGCGCCACGGGACACCACGATCGGCACCGTGCCGGCCGGTTACGCCGACGGCGTGACCCGCATCCTGGGCGGCCGCGGTGACGTGGTCGTCGGTGGCGGCCGCCGCCCGATGGTCGGCCGCGTGTGCATGGACCAGCTCGTCTTCGACGCCGGCGATGACGAGATCGCGATCGGCGACGAGGTCGTGTTGCTCGGCGCCCAGGGCGACGCCGCGGTGACCGCCGACGACTGGGCGGCGTGGCTCGACACGATCACCTACGAGATCGTGTGCACGGTCGGTCCGCGGGTGCCCCGTGTCTACTCGGGCGGCGTCGACGGTGGTTCCGCTGCCGGTGGTGGTGCCGACGGGAACGCTCGCTGATGCGCCAGTCCCTGCTCGGAGCCGCCGCGCTCACCGCCGGGGCGATCGGCGGCGCGGTCCTCGGCTACCTGGCGGAGCGGACGGTGGTCGATCCGGCGCTCGAGGCCGCGACCGAGGACACCGACGGCCACCGCGTGACCTTCACGACACCCGACGGCACGGAGCTCGCGGGCCGCGTCAGCGGTCCCGAGGACGCGCCGCGCATCGTGCTGGTGCACGGGCTGTCGCTGTCCCGGGAGATCTGGGCCGCCCAGCGCCGCGCCCTCGAGCCCGCGTACCGGGTCGTCACGGTCGACCTGCGCGGTCACGGCGACAGTGCCGACGCGGCCACCGGCGACTACAGCCTCTGTGCGATCGGATCGGACATCACCACCGTGCTCGACGCGGTGGGCGGTCAGCGGTGCGTGCTGGTCGGCCACTCGATGGGCGGCATGGCAGTGCTCGCCGGCCTGGCTGGCCGGCCGGACCTGGTCGGCCAGCAGGTCGCCGGAGTGGTGCTGGTCAACAGCGCAGCGTCGGCGGTTGTGGCGGGTGTGGGTCCCCGTTCGATGCTGGCGGGCGTCGCGTTCGTCCGTGAACGTGCCCGCTCGTCGCTGGTCGGGCGCATGATCTACGGCGGCCTCGACGCCGAGGGCAACCCGCGCGGCAACGATCTCGCGACCGTGGTCACCCGGATGCTCGGCGTGGGGCCGAACGGTCGGGACGACGCGGTCGAGCTCGTGCGTCGGCTGGTGCTCGCCAGCCGTGCGCACGTCGCCGCGGAGCTGTGGCGGACCGCCGGCACGGTGGACCTGGTCGACGGTGCGCGGCTGATCACGGTACCCAGCCTGGTGATCGGCGGGGCGCGCGACCGGGTGCTCCCACCGGATCACTCGCGGCGACTGGCGGCCACGCTGCCCGACGCCGAGCTGCTGCTGCTGCCCGACGTCGGCCACGTCGCGATGCTCGAACGACCCGACGACGTCAGCAGCTCGCTGGAGGCGTTCGCCCACCGCGCGCTCAGCGTCCCCGCCGGCACGACGCGAACGACCCCGCGCTGACTGACGCCGTGGGACTGCAGACGCTACGGTACGCAACCCGGTGAGTCGACACGAGGTGGTGCGCAGGTGACGACCCAGCTGCAGCGCTACCGGGTGGCGGTCGCCGGCGGCGACCTCGCGGTCACCCGCTGGGGCGAAGCCGACCACATCGTTTTGGCCGCCCACGGGATCACCGCGTCACATCAGGCGTGGGCGACACTGGCCGACACGCTGCCGGACGACCTGTCGCTCATCGCGCCGGATCTACGGGGCCGCGGCGACAGCACGGCGCTGCCCGGCCCGTACGGCATGGCGCAGCACGCCAGCGATCTCGCCGCCGTGCTCGACGACGCGCGGGCCGATCGCGCGGTGCTGGTCGGCCACTCGATGGGCGGGTTCGTGATGGCCGCCTTCGCCACGCTGTTCCCGGGCCGCACCGAGGGAGTGGTGCTCGTCGACGGCGGCCCGGCGCTGGGCGATCCGCTGCCCGACGACGTCGACATCGACGCCGTGCTGGCGCAGGTGATCGGGCCCGCCATGGACCGACTCGCGCGCCGGTTCGCGACCGCCGAGGAGTACCGGCGGTTCTGGCTCGAGCATCCGGCCTTCCGCGACAGCGACGTGGACCCCGACCGCATCGCTGCGTACGCCGACCACGATCTCCACGGGCCGGACGGCGACCTACGATCGAAGGTCTCGGCCGACGCGGTGCGTGCCGACGCGCGCGACTCACTGATCAACGACGACGTACGGTCCGCGGTTGCCGACATCGCCGTGCCTGCGGTGCTGGTGCTCGCCGAGCGCGGCATGCTCGACGGCCCCGAGCCGCTGTACCACGCCGACGCCGTCGACGGGCTCGCCACCCAAACGGGACCATTGGAGATCGTCCGGGTGCCCGACAGCAACCACTACACCGTGTGCATGGGTCCCGCCGGCGCGGCCGTGATCGCACAGCAGGTCCGCCGCCTCGCCGGTGAGGGCGGCTGACATGGCGCTCGGTGTCGCCGGCACCAGGGTGGGATGCTGGACCGACCGCACCAACCACACGGGCTGCACGGTGGTGCTGTCGGCGCCCGGCAGCCAGGGCGCGATCGCGGTCCGCGGCGGAGCGCCGGGCACCCGGGAGGCCGCGGCGCTCGGCGCCACCGGCAACGTCCGCGAGTGCCACGCGGTCGTGCTGTCCGGCGGCAGCGCGTTCGGGCTCGCGACGGCGGACGGGGTGGTCGACTGGTGCGCCGCCCACGGCATCGGCTACGACAAGACGGTGGCGGTCATCCCGATCGTCGGTGCCGCCATCGTCTTCGACCTGCGAACTCCGGACGGGCCGCGGCCGGGTCGCGACGCCGGCTGGTCCGCCTGCGAGGCCGCCGGCGAGGACGATCCGCCACAGGGGTCGGTCGGCGTGGGTGCCGGCTGCACCGTCGGCAAGATCGGCGGGCTGGAGTGGGGTTCGAAGGGCGGCCAGGGGTGGGCGGTCCAGGAGGCCGCCGGCATCCGGGTCGGCGCGCTGATGGCGGTCAACGCGCTCGGTGACGTGCTCGACGAGCGCGGCGACGTACTCGCCGGGTCGCGCGCACCCGACGACGTCGTCAGGTACCCGGCCGCGACGTCGCTGGGCCCCCCACCCGCCGATGCGGCGCACGCCGCCGACGTCGCCGACGTCGCCCTGGAGCACACTGTCATCGGGTGTCTGGTGACCAACGCGCGGCTCAGCAAACCCGATGCGGTGCGCGCCGCCGACCTGGCGCACACCGGCATCGCCCGCTCGATCAGTCCGGCCCACACCAGCATGGACGGCGACGCGTTGTTCCTGCTGTCGGCGCAGCAGGTCGACGCCAGCGTCGATCTCGTGGCCGACCTCGGCGCCCGCGCGGTGGCCGCCGCGATCCGCTCGGCGGTGCGCCACGCCGACGGCATGCCCGGCTTCCCGGCCGACCCGCGCGCCCACTGAGCCGGTCGTCGCAGCCGGTCGGCGGGTCTCGGCGAAGGTGGTCGTCATCCGTCGGGGTGGTGGCCCAAGGGAGGCCCTGGTACGGCAGATGTCGACCACCCCGACGTTCGCGTCGGAAGGTGGTCGACAGAGCTCGGGGTGGTGGTGGAGCGTCGGGGTGGTGGGCATGGGTCAGCGGCGGAAGCGGTCGACCCAGGAGCGCAGGCGTTCGGACCGGGTCGACGCGGCCTGCGCGGCGGTCTCGGCGTCGAGCACGGCGGCGAAGTTGGCACCGGACGCCGCCAGCCGGGCGGTCGACTTGATCTGGGCGGCGAGCGGCGGCTCGGCGGACGCGATCTCGTCGGCGATCGTCAGCGCGTGCTCCAGCGGGTTGCGGTGCGGGCCGTCCGCGATGCCGTCGGCGACCGCCCGGGAGGCGTCCAGCGTCTCCCCGCGCAGCAGGGTCTGTACCGCGCGGGCGTAGCCCATCTGCTGCACCAGGAACCAGGTGCAGCCGCCGCCGGGGTGCAGCCCGATCCGCGCGAAGGTGGCGCCGAACGTCGCGTCGTGGCCGGCGACGCGCATGTCGCACGCGAGCGCGAGGTTGAGCCCGGCACCGACCGCCGGGCCGTTGACGGCGGCGATCGTCGGCATTGGCAGCTCGTACACGTCGAGGAACGCTCGGTAGTACTCGGTGAGGCGCTCGCGCATCTGCGGCTGCGGCTGCTCGGTGTCGCCGAACAGCTCGGGCAGGTCGGCCCCGGCGCAGAACGCGGTGCCGGCGCCGGTCAGCACGACGACGCGCACCTCGTCGGCGATGCACTGCGCGGCGGCGGTACGCAGCGCATCGCCCAGTGCCGTGCTCATGGCGTTGCGGCGGTCGGGGTCGTTGAGGCGGAGCTCGCGCACCCGCGCGTCGTGGTCGGTGGTCTCGACGAGGGCCATCGGCAGCTCCGAGCGGTTGGGGACAGGCGGGACCGCGGTCGATTCTGACGCGCGAGCGGTCCGTGCGACGAATGCGACGGAATACAATCTCGGGCACTCATCGGGCCCAACGCAACCGGAGGTGGCGTGAAGCGGCAGCTGGAGCTCACGACGAGCGGCGCGGCCGACACGCGCCGACTCGCCGCGACCGTCGCCGGCACCCTGCGTGTCGGCGACGTCGTCTCGCTGACCGGCGAGCTGGGCGCGGGCAAGACCTGCTTCGTGCAGGGCGCCGCCGCGGCGCTCGGGGTCACCGAGCGGGTGACCAGCCCCACCTTCCTGCTGCGACGCGAGTACGAGGGGCGGGTGCCGATCGTGCACCTCGACGTGTACCGTCTCGACACGTTGCAGGAGGCCGCCGAGCTCGGGCTCGACGACGTCGGTATGTGCGTGACGTTCATCGAATGGGGCGACGCGATGCAACCGCTGCTGCCCGCCGACCACCTGGAGATCGTGTTCAGTGCGACGCTCGACGAGCCGGCGTTGGGCGGCGACGAGATCCGCCGGGTCGTGCTCCGTCCGCGGGGCGCCGACTGGCGGCGGCGGATCGTGAGCCTGGCGGTCGACTGCGGACCGTGGCGCGGCGACGGCGGCCCCACCCGGCTCGATGCGCTGGAGCTCTGATGCACTTCGCCCGCCGAAGGCGGTCCCTGGGCCGTTGGGAGTCGAGCGAATCCTTGGGTTGTCACACGATGGCGAAGCGAGACGACAAGTGCTGATCCTCGGCATCGAGACGTCCACCATGCAGTCGAGCGTCTGCCTGGGCACCGAACGCGGGCCGCTCGCCGCGGCCAGCCTGGGCCGCGGCCGCGCGCACGCGGAGTTCCTGACACCGGCGATCGACTTCTGCCTGCGCCGCGCCGACGTGTCGGTATCGAGCGTCGCGGGCATCGCGGTGGGGCTCGGGCCGGGGCTGTTCACGGGCATGCGGGTCGGCATCGCGACGGCACAGACGCTGGCGCACGCCCGTCAGCTGCCGGTGGTCGGGCTGAACGCGCTGGATCTGCTGGCCTTCCCGGTGCGCTACGTCCGCAGCGACCGCCTGATCTGCGCCGTGATCGACGCGCGCCGGTCCGAGCTGTTCTGGGCGTTCTACCGGCCGTCGCTCGGCGGCGTGCAGCGGGTCACCGACCTGCGGGTCGGGCAGGCCGAGAAGCTCGCCGGCGAGATCGAGGCGGTGCGTGAGGACGTGCTCTGCGTCGGCGACGGTGCCGTGGCGATCTCGTCGCTGCTCGAGTCCGCCGGCGCGGCGGTGGCGTCGCACGGCAGCGCGCACCCCAACGCGTGGGCGCTGGTGGAGCTGGCGCTGCCGCGGTTCCTGCGCGAGGAGACGCAGCGCCCGGAGGAGCTG
>JAHWKT010000008.1:0-13067 GCA_019347695.1 Actinomycetota bacterium
GGGCGCCGATGCCACCGATCTGTGACAGCGCGACGCCGATGACCAGCGCCACCAGCGCCGGGTACCACGCCGGGTCGACGACCGCGTCGAAGGCCTTGAACTCGATCCGCCCCCGCTCGGCCGGGATGCGAGCCGGACGGATCAGCGGCGGCGACGGTTGCTGGTCCGGCACCGCGTGCGACGCGACGAATGCCGTCGCTGCAGGCCGCCGGCCGGTGCGGGCGCCCGTGCGGATCGACCAGGGGCCAGCCCGCCCGCCCACCGCGAAGGGCGCACTGAAGCTGAACGGCACGAGCACTGGGCTCAGCGCGGTCAACCGTCGTGCGATGAGCACGACGTCGCTGTCGTCCCACGACGGGTGCGACAGGTTGACGTCGGGCCCGTACGACATCATGTAGACGTCGGGTGCCAGATACACCGGCTCACATGCACGCATCGCGCGCTCCCACGCGCCGTACGGCGGTCGCGGGCAGTACCGCTCGGCGAACGGGTTCCAACCGATCGAGGCCAATCGGTAGCCGTCGGCCGCCGCCGCGGCGCCCAGCGCAGCGCTCTGGTGGCGCAGGGCCTCGACAGCGTCGTCGATGCCGACGGCGGGTGGCGTCCTGGTCTCGACGCCCTTCGGCGCGCAATCGAGCAGCTGCCCCGTGTCGTCGAAGCGCTCGTCGCCCTCCACGTACCAGCGCCCCCGCTTGATGCCCAGGTCACCCTTGCGCAGCGCGGGATGGGCCTGGGGGTCCAGGCGGTCGACCACAGCCTGTGCCGCCGTGAAGGGTAGCGAGCGGAAGTCGGCCAGCCGCCCGCCATCGTCGACCAGGGCGAATTCGGCTTCGAGGCCGACACGGACGGTCCGTGGGTCCACTCGCGTCCCACCGTCGCCGCCCGTCCGCATGATGCAGGTGAGCATAACCTGATCGCGTGGTGGCCGGTGCGCGTCGGCGGAGGACGCCAACCATCGGTCGCCGCCACCCGGTACCATTGCACGACCACCGGGCACGCGCGGAACCGCTGGTCAGGAGAGCGCGATGAACGACCTGATCGACTCGACCGAGATGTATCTGCGCACGATCTGGGAGCTCGAGGAGGAGGGCATACGGCCCATCCGCGCACGGCTCGTCGAACGGCTGCACCTGTCGGCACCCGCAGTCAGCGAGACCGTGGCCAGGCTCGAGGCGGAGGAGCTGCTGCGGCTGCGCGACGACCGCACAGTCGAGCTGACCGCCCTCGGTCGCCAGCGGGCTGTCAGCGTCATGCGCAAGCATCGCCTCGCCGAACGACTGCTCGTCGACGTCATCGGACTCGACTGGCCGCTCGTGCACGTCGAGGCGTGCCGCTGGGAGCACGTCATCTCCGACGCCGCCGAGCGTCGGCTCGTGGCCGTGCTCGATGCACCCACGCATGATGCGCACGGTAACCCGATCCCCGGCGCGGAGGCCACCACCGTCACCGCAGGTTCTGCGCTGATCAGCCTGACCGACGCAGCCATACCCGGTGGCGTCGACGTCAGCATCGCTCGGATGTCCGAGCACCTCCAAGCGGACGTCGACACGATGCGACGGTTCCACGAGCACGGCCTGCTGCCCGGTGCACGTGCCCGTGCCGTGCAGACGGAGGGCGGCACACGGGTGACCGTCAACGGCGAGGCCATCGAGCTCGACGACGCGATCGCCGACCTGGTCTATGTCACCGTGGCGCCGGGCCACGAACCATCCCGCGCCCCGAACGTGACAGCCGACCGCGAGGGCGCCGCCTCGTAGCCACGCTCGATGAGGTCTGGGCGCTGTTTCGGCGGTTCACGTCGTCGGTCAAGAACGACACGTGAGCGCCTATGACGTCGTAGCATGACACGGCGTGGATCGGGCGGCGCACGCCGCGTGACGGGTTACGGCAGCGTGATCCTGGCAATGGTGCCCATATGCGGATCGCCATGCTCATGGGCGGCGCCAACACGGAACGCGATGTCTCACTGGCGTCGGGTACCGAGGTTGCCAGCGCGCTGCGGAAGGCCGGTCACGACGTCGCCAACGTCGACCTGGCGACCGCGGTTGACGCCGACGACGGCGTGGATGCGCTGTTCGTCTCGACCGATCCCCCCGGGTGGGACATGGACGTTGACCGCGAGCCGCCGACCAACGAGGAGATCAGGCGCTTGCGCGACCGGTACCCGCACACGGTGTTCGCGCCCGGGGTGATCGACGTGTGCCAGCACGCCGACCTGGTGTATCCGCTGGTCTACAGCGACGAGGGTGAAGGTGGCTACATCCAGGCCGTCATGGAGCTGTGCGACATCCCCTACGTCGGTCCGGCACCGCTGGGGTGTGCCATCTCGTTCGACAAGCTGACCGCCAAACGGTTGTGTCGCGACGGCGGGCTTCCGACACCGGAGTGGGTGGTGCTCGACCATGCGGGCACCGCAGCCGACGTCGACCTGGAGGGCCCGTGGGTCGTCAAGCCCGTCCGGGGCGGATCGACGATCGGTGTCGCGCTGGCCAGCGACCGCGACGAGCTGGCGGCAGCCATCGAGTCGAGCCGCGAGTACGGGGCCGACGCCCTCGTCGAGCGCCGGATCGACGGTCGCGAGTTCAGCCTCGGCGTCATCGGCGACGAGGCGCTCGCCGTCGTGGAGATCAGCACCGACCGTGAGCTGTTCGACTACGTCGCCAAGTACCAGGAGGACGCCGCCGAGGAAGTCTGTCCCGCACCCCAGGACGACAATGAGCGCGACGAGCTGCAACGGCTGGCGGTCGCAGCACACCGGATCCTGGCGCAGGGTCCGAACTCGCCGTCGCGCATGGACTTCCTGCAGGACGACGACGGCCAGTTCTACTTCCTCGAGTGCAACGGACTGCCCGGCATGACGTCGACCAGCCTGTTCCCGAAATCGGCGAAGGGCGCGGGCATGGACCTCCCCGAGGCCTGCGACCGGATCGTTCGGCTCGCGCACGACGCCCGGGTCGGCTAGCACAGCGGCGTCGCAGGGCCCCCACGACCCCACTACGCTGACCGCGGTTTCGATGGCTGAACCGGCTGCATCCGTCACTCATCTGGGAGGTCGCAATGCGTGCAACGGTGGGCAACGGGTTGCCGTCGGTCTTGCGCGTGGCGATCGCCGGCATCTCCCACGAGAGCAACACGTACGCCGTCGAGGCGTCGGGTCTGACCGAGGTCGGGTCGTTCGATCGCTACCGCGGCGATGAGATCATCGCGAGGTACCGCGGAACGGCCACCTACATCGGCGGCATGCTCGACGCGCTCGACGAGCTGGGGGCCGCGGCCGTACCGACCTTCTTCGCGATCGGCGAACCCTCGGGCACGGTGACCACTGCCGCCTACGCGCAGCTGCGCGACGAGCTGCTGGCGACCCTGCGTGCGGCACTGCCGGTCGACGCCGTCGCGATGGAGCTGCATGGTGCCGGCGTCACCGAGACGACCGGCGATCTGGAGGGCCAGCTGCTCGCCGAGGTTCGCCACCTCGTCGGCTCGTCGGTGCCGATCGTCGTGACGCTCGACCTGCACGCCAACGTGACCACGCGCATGGTCGAGCACGCCGACGTGCTGCTCGGCGTCCACCTCAACCCGCACACCGACATGCACGACCGCGGCGCCGAGGCCGTGCGGCTGCTCCCGTCGCTGGTGACGGGCGCGCTCAAGCCGGCATCCCACGTCGAACCGCTGCCCATGCTGCTGCCGTTGACCACGACCGATGCCGGTCCAGCGGCGGATGTCAACGCGCGCTGCGCAGCCGTCGAGCGACGGCCGGGTGTGATCGACTGCACGTTCTTCCACGGCTTCCCGTACGCCGACGGGCCGGACGTCGGCGCCCGCGTCGTGTGCACCGTCGACGCCGACGCCGCCGCCGCGGTCGAGCTCGCGCGGGAGGTCGGTGCCTACGTGTGGCAGCGGCGGGAGGCCTTCCGACCGACCGGCCTGTCTCCCGACGAGGCGGTCGCCGCCGCGCTGGAGGTACCCGGCGGGCCCGTGATCATCAACGACACCGCCGACAACCCGGGCGGGGGCACGCGGGGTGACGACATGCAGTTGCTCGCGGCCATGCTCGCCGCCGGCGTCACCGGGTCGTGCTTCGGGTTCATCTGCGACGCCGAGTCGGTCGACGCGGCACATGTGGCCGGGGTGGGCGCGACCGTCGCGCTCGAGCTCGGTGGCAAAAGCGACCGGCGCGCCCGATCGCCACTGGCGGTCACCGCGTACGTCAAGGGCCTGACCGACGGCCGGTACCGCCTGTCGTTCTACGCGCCGGGCCTCGAGGTCAACCTCGGGCGGACGGCGCGGCTGCAGGTCGGCGGCATCGACGTCATCGTGGTCTCCCGGGTGCAGCAGACGTTCGATCCCGAGGTGTTCCTGCTGCACGGTGTCGATGTCACGCGCTGCCACATCGTCGCGCTGAAGTCCAGCCATCACTTCCGCGCCGGCTTCCGCTCGCTGGCCACCGCGATCATCACCGCCGACAGCGAATCTGGCCTGACGACGCAACGCATCGAAGGCCTGCGGCGCTCGATCGGCCCCACGGCTGTCTGGCCGATCGATCTGACGGCGAGATACGGCGAGTAGTGCGGTAGCGGTTGTCTGAACCCCTGCGCATCCAAGATCGGGGACATTCCCGAGTTCCTCGACGGACCGGTGGACCTACCGTGGCGGGATGGAAGCTCCACACCACGACCGACGACCGTGCGCGCACTGCGGCGGTGCCATCGCTGCCGACGCCACGACGTGTGCGGACTGTGGCCGCGCCTACATCCCAGATCCGGCACACGACGACGCGGCGACCGCTGACTCCGGCGCGACAGCGACCGACCGGATTCCGCCACCGCTGGGAACGCCGTCGACCCTGCCACCGGCGGAGCCTTTGGGCGGTGACAGATCACCTGACGTGACCGCCGAATCACGCAACTGGGCGGTGGCCGCCCACGCCAGCGCACTGGCTGGCGTGCTGCTCGGCGGCCTGCCCGCGTTCCTGGGCCCGCTCATCATCTGGTTGTTGCGACGCGACGCGCACGACCCGTTCGCCACCGCACACGCGCGCCACGCGTTGAACTTCAACCTGTCGGTCATCATCTACTCGATCGCGGCGGTCGTGCTGTCGATCGTGACGCTCGGGCTGTTGCTGCTCGTCGTGGTGCCGCTCGGTCTGGTCGCGTTCGTCGGCTACCTGGTTGTCACGATCCGCGCCACCTTGGCGGCGTCACGCGGCGAGGACTACCGCTACCCCTTCACGATCCCGCTGGTGGGGTGAGCTGACGCGGCCATGATCGAGATGTCGTCGGCGGCGTTCGACCGCGCGGTCACCGCGGGGCTGGCGACCATACCGGACGAACTGCTCGCTGCCGTCGACAACGTCGCGATCGTCGTGGAGGACGACAGCCCACCCGACGGGCCGGAGCTGCTGGGGTTGTACGAGGGCGTGCCGCTGGTCGTGCGCGACGGCTGGTCGGACGCGGGCCGGCTGCCCGATCGCATCACGATCTTCCGCGAACCGATCCTCCGCAGGTGCGCATCGGTCGACGAGGTCGAGCAACAGGTCGCGATCACCGTGGTACACGAGATCGCCCACCACTTCGGCATCGACGACGACCGCCTGCACGCTCTCGGCTGGGCCTGACCCGCCCACCGCCACACGGTGGGCCGGCATGATGCACGAGCACGGATGTCGACCAGCGTGGCCACGGCAGGCTGCGAGTGTGGGAGCCATGAACGACGCGCAGCCCGCCCTGCTCGCACTCGAGGAGGTGTCGGTCACCGTCGGCGGTGCGACGCTGCTCGACGACATCACCTGGCGGGTACGGCGGGGCGAGCGCTGGGTGGTGCTCGGGCCCAACGGCGCCGGCAAGACCACCCTGCTGCAGGTCGCCAGCACGTACCGGTATCCCTCACGCGGCGCGGTGTGGGTGCTCGACGAGCGGGTCGGTCGCGTCGATGTGCGGCAGTTGCGCCGCCGCGTTGGCTACGCCAGCGCCGAGCTCGAACGCATGCTGGATGATCGTCTGACGGCACACGACGCGGTCGTCTCGGCGTTGGCGGCGGTGCTGGTGCGGTGGCGTGGGGTCTACCGGGACGTCGACCATCAGCGGGCGGCGGCGCTGCTCCGTGACCTGGGTGTCGGGCCGATGGCCAGGCGGCGCATCGCGTCGCTGTCGGAGGGTGAACGCCGGCGGGTGCAGATCGCCCGCGCCCTGATGGCCGAGCCCGATCTGCTGCTGCTCGACGAGCCGGCGGCCGGTCTCGACATCGCGGGACGCGAACGGTTGCTCGAGGTGCTCACCGCGCTGGCCGGCGATCGCCACCTCGGCGCGATCGTCTTCGTCACCCACCACGTCGAGGAGATCCCGCCCGGGTTCACCCATGTGCTGCTGCTCACCGAGGGTGCCGTCGTCGCCGCCGGACCATTGGGCACGACGCTGACGTCCGAGACGCTGTCGCGGTGTGTCGGCCTGGACGTCGACCTCAGCCACGTGGATGGCCGGTTCGGCGCCCGACGAGCCAGGCGAGAAGTTTCATGACAGTGATCTGGTGTCGTGAGATTGTCGTAAGACTGGCCACAATGGTGGTCCGAGCGATACCGTATGGCGCAATTGTGCACCACCGGTGGGGCGAGCCATGCGGTACGACGTCGTGATCGTGGGCGGGGGGTCGGCCGGCAGCGTGCTGGCGAACCGCCTGTCGGTCGATCCGACGATCCGCGTGCTCGTGCTGGAGGCGGGCCGGCGGGACTGGCGGTTCGACGTGTTCATCCACATGCCGGCGGCGCTGGCGTTTCCGATCGGCAGCCGGTTCTACGACTGGCGATACGAGTCGGAACCTGAACCCCACATGGACGGGCGACGCATCTCCCACGCGCGTGGCAAGGTGCTGGGCGGGTCGAGCAGCATCAACGGGATGATCTTCCAGCGCGGCAACCCGATCGACTACGAGCGGTGGGCGTGTGCGCCGGGCATGGCGGCGTGGGACTACGCGCACTGCGTGCCGTACTTCAACCGGATGGAGACCTGTCTCGCGGCCGACCCCGACGACCCGTACCGCGGACACGCCGGCCCCCTGGTGCTGGAGCGGGGACCGGCGACCGGTCCCCTGTTCTCGGCGCTGTTCGCCGCGGTGCAGCAGGCGGGATACCCGCTGACCGACGACGTGAACGGTCGCCGCCAGGAGGGCTTCGCGGCGTTCGACCGCAACGTGCACCGTGGACGACGGCTCTCGGCCTCGCGGGCGTACCTGCATCCGGTGCGCCGCCGCCGCAACCTCGAGGTCCGCACGCGGACGTTCGTCACCAAGGTCCGGTGCTCCGGCGGCCGTGCGACCGGCGTCGAGTTCGTCCGTGGCCGTCGGATGCACCGGGTCGACGCCGGCGAGGTCATCCTGTGCGGTGGTGCCATCAACACCCCCCAGCTGCTGCAGCTCTCCGGCATCGGCGCCGCCGCCGACCTGCGCCGGCTCGGCATCGACGTCGTCGCCGATGTGCCCGGCGTCGGTGAGAACCTGCAGGACCACCTCGAGGTGTACGTCCAGCACGCCTGCGCCCAGCCTGTGTCGATGCAGCCGAACCTACGCTGGTGGCGACGGCCGTGGATCGGTGCGCGCTGGCTGTTCCTGCGCTCCGGTCCAGGCGCGACCAACCACTTCGAGGCCGGTGGCTTCGTCCGCAGCAACGACGAGGTCGACTATCCGAACCTGATGTTCCACTTCCTGCCGCTGGCGGTCCGCTACGACGGGTCGTCATCCGGCGAGGGCCACGGCTACCAGGCGCACGTCGGCACGATGTACTCCGATGCCCGCGGATCGGTGAAGATCCGCAGCGCCGACCCTCGTGAGCATCCCGCGCTGCGCTTCAACTACCTGTCGACCGCGCAGGACCGTCGCGAGTGGGTCGAGGCGATCCGGTGCGCGCGCCACATCCTGTCGCAGCCGGCGATGGACCCGTTCGACGCCGGCGAGCTCAGTCCAGGTCCGTCGGTCCAGACCGACGAGCAGATCCTGCGATGGGTTGCCCGCGAGAGCGAGACGGCGCTGCACCCGTCGTGCACCGCAAGGATGGGGACGGACCAGCTGTCGGTCGTCGACCCCTCGTCGATGCAGGTGCACGGCGTCCGCGGGCTGCGGGTGGTCGACGCGTCGGTGATGCCGACCATCACCAACAGCAACATCTACGCGCCGGTCATGATGATCGCCGAGAAGGCTGCGGACCTGATCCGTGGCGACAGATCGCTGCCGCCGGTACCGCTCGAGTTCCACCGGCACCGCACTGGCTGACCGCACCAACGAGAGGCAGGCACGACATGACCGCGCTGTTCATCGGCGGGCAGTGGACCGCGCCCGGCGGCCACGGCACACGCGAGTTCCGGTGCCCAGCCGACGGCACGCTGGTCGCGACCGTCGCCGAGGCTGATCGGTCCGACACGGTCGCGGCGGTCGCCGCCGCGCGGGCGGCCTTCGACGACGGCGGGTGGCCGTCGACGCCGGCCGCCGAACGCGGCGCGCTGCTGCTGGGCGTCGCCGACCTCCTCGAACGTGACAAGGACACCTATGCCAGAGCGGAGTCGCTCGACACCGGCAAGCGGGTGGTCGAGAGCGAGCTGGACATCGACGACATCGCCGCCTGCTTCCGCTACTACGGGCGGCTGGCGGGAACCGACGCCGGCCGGGTCGTCGACACGGGCATGGCCGACACGGTCAGCCGGGTCGTCCACGAGCCGTTGGGGGTCTGCGGCCTCATCACGCCGTGGAACTACCCGCTGCTGCAGACCGCCTGGAAGGTCGCGCCTGCGCTGGCGGCGGGCAACACGTTCGTACTCAAGCCGAGCGAGCTGACACCGTCCACGGCGATGCTGCTGATGGACACCTTGACCGAGGCCGGGCTCCCACCGGGTGTGGCCAACCTCGTGCTCGGCGACGGGGCCGAGGTCGGCGCGCCCCTGACGGAGCACCCCGATGTCGACCTGATCTCGTTCACCGGCGGGCTCGAGACCGGGCGGCGGATCATGGCCGCCGCGGCGGCGACGGTCAAGAACATCGCCCTCGAGCTCGGCGGCAAGAACCCCAACGTGGTGTTCGCCGATGCCGACCTTGAGACCGCGATCGACTATGCGCTGACCGCCGTCTTCCTGCACTCCGGCCAGGTGTGCTCCGCGGGCGCCAGGCTCGTGATCGAGGACCGCGCGCACGACGCGGTCGTCGACGAGATCGTGCGGCGCGCCGACAAGATCCGACTCGGCGGGCCGTTCGACGCGTCCGCGCAGGCCGGTCCGCTGATCTCCGCCGAGCACCACCGCAAGGTCGCCGACTACGTCGCCACCGGCATCGCCGAGGGCGCCGTGCTGCGGTGCGGCGGCGGCCGCCCGGACGACCCCGCGCTGTCCGACGGCCCCTACTTCCGGCCGACCGTGCTCGACGACTGCCGATCGGACATGCAGGTCGTGCGCGAGGAGTCGTTCGGGCCCGTGCTGACCGTCGAGCGGTTCGGGTCCGAGGACGACGCGGTACGCATCGCCAACGACACCCACTACGGACTTGCCGGCGCGGTCTGGACCGGCGACGCGGGTCGGGCCCAGCGGGTCGCGCAGCGGCTGCGTCACGGCACCATCTGGATCAACGACTACCACCCGTACGTGCCGCAGGCGGAGTGGGGCGGCTACCGCCAGTCGGGCATCGGGCGGGAGCTGGGACCCACGGGACTCGACGAGTACCGACAGACCAAGCACATCTGGCAGAACACCCGCCCGCGACCGCAGCACCGGTTCCCGGCCTGAGCCGGTGCCGGTGGTGAGCTAGGACGCTGGGCCACGCGTCGCGACGAGCCCGATGGCGACCGCGACGACATCCTCGAGCAGCGCCCACACGGCGTCCGGCGTGTCGGTCTGCTGCGCCGCGTACTCGCGATAGCGTGATCCGAGCAGGGCACCGGCCGCTGCGCCGACGCCGCCGAGCAGCCCGCCCACGATCCGTGAGCGACCGAGCGCCGACGCGATGCCCGCGCCGGCGGTGGCGCCGAGCGCGAGTCGGCCGAGCAACGGGCCCGCCTCCATGCGGCTGGGTGTCATCGGCAGCTTGTCGGCGATCAGTTCCCCGACGGCGAACAGGGCCAGCAGCGGAACGGCGCCGCGACGTCGGAAGATCCGGCCGGGTCCGGCGATGCCCTCGGGCAGCGCCTCCTGCGCCTGCCGCCAGGCCAGCAGGGCCGCCGGCAACTGGGAGCGCATACCCGTGATCGCGCCGAGTGCCACTGACCGCCACATGCGTTGTCCCCCGGTCATGCGGTGCCGTCACGCGCCCCGCGCAGGCTGGCTATCGTATTTGGGTGCCATCCGGCATGCCAGGAACCGACGGACGGCCCGCACGGCGTGTGGGCCGGACGTGGCGTGGCGGCACCCCAGGCGAGCGGAGGGACAGGGATGAACGCTGAAGCGTCGGTGCAGGTCGCGGTGCAGGTGTGGCCGCAGCACAGCACCTTCGCGGCGCAACGGTCGACGTGGCTGCGGTGCGAGGAGCTCGGCGTCGACGACGTGTTCACCTGGGATCACTTCTTTCCGCTCTCCGGGGATCCCGACGGCCCCCACTTCGAGGGATGGACGCTGCTCGCGGCCATGGCCGAGGCGACCGAGCGCGTCCGCGTCGGCACGTTGGTGACGTCGGTGGGCTACCGCAACCCGGATCTGCTCGCCGACATGGTCGCGACGGTTGATCATGTGTCCGACGGACGGGCGATCCTGGGCCTCGGCGCCGGATGGAACGAACGCGACCATCGGGAGTACGGGTTCGACTACGGCGACGTGTCGTCGCGCGCCCAGTGGTTCTCCGAGGCGGTGCCACGGATCGTCGAGCGACTCGACCGTCTGGTACCACCGCCGGTGTCGTCGCCGTTGCCGATCCTCATCGGTGGTGGCGGCGAGCGGACGACGCTGCGGCTCGTGGCCGAGCACGCGCACATCTGGAACTTCTTCTTCAAGGACGCCGCGGCGTTCAGGGCGAAGGACGAGGTCCTGTCGCGCTGGTGTGCGCAGGTCGGCAGGGAGCCAGACGAGATCACCCGGTCGATCGCGATCAACGATCGCTCGCAGCTCGACCAGCTCGATGAGCTCCACGCGGCGGGCCTGACCCACGTCATCCTCGGGATGCAGCCCGCCGACTTCGACGAGGCTGCCGTGCGTCGCCTGGTCGAGTGGCGGGACCGCATCAGGGGCTGACGCGCGCCGGACCCACGTCCGGTGCGCGAGGGGCGGCCGTACGGGCGTGGCGACCGTCAGGATCGCGACGACCGGCGCGGCGCGAGCATGGCAGGCGCACCCCGGACCACGGTGAACGGCAGCGCGCTCCTGGGCTCCCACGGCACCCGCCACAGTCCACCGTGGGCCGCCGCTGCCGTCAGCTCGTGCTCACCGCGCGGTTCGCCCGGCGAGGCATGCTCGTCGGCCCGCAGATCGTGCACGAGCAGGGCCGCCATCAGCGCACTGCTCGTCGCGGGCTCGAAGATCTCGACGCCGAACAGCGACGCGCCGTCGTACGCCGCAGCGAGCACGCGGTTCTTGACCACCGACGCCGTGCGGGTCGGTGGCGCCACATGCACGGCGCCGAAGGTGTGGTCCGCATGGCTGACCAACGCCCGCCACCGCTGCATCCGCTTCGCCAGCGCGTAGTTCGGTCCCTGCTGCGGCACGAGGCTGTCGGCGATACCGAGCTCGTCGCCGGCCGCGGTTTGCACCGTGTCGCGATGGTTGGGCACCAGCAGTCGGCCACCGGTCGCGGGCCGCACCACCGGTGCGAGCGTTCGCGACCACGTGCTGGGACGCCGACGGCGGGTGTCTCGCACGACCTCCACCGGCACCGCGAACACATCGGTGGGGGTCGCCAGGCACACGACGCCATGATCCGGGCGGTCCTGTCGAAGCGCACCGATCACCGCGTCTGCCGCGACGGACAGCCGCGCGAAGGTCGCGCCATCCGCGTAGGCGTAGTTGCCCAGGATCATCGGGTGGCCGAAGCGCTGCAGCCACGCGTGGATCGCCGCGGTGTCGGTGAGCAGATCCGCGCCGAGTGGATACGCCCGGTCGTCCGCCGTCGGGATGTGCAGACGACCGCTCCCCTCGACCGCCGCCCGCTCGAGGCGGCGCCAAACGGCGTCTCGCGTGACATCGACGGCCACGACGTTCGCACCCCAGCGCAGCAGCTGTCCGGTCGGTGCCATCTCGGCGCCTGCACCCAGCACCACGAACCAGCGGTCGCGGAGATCGAGCCAGTCGGGCTGCGCGATCAGTCGGTCGACGACGGCGCGCAGCGTGGGTTCGACGACACGGCGATCGATCCAGTCGTCGACGACGGCCTGGAGGTCGGCGCCGGACGCCAGGCGGCCCCGATACGGGATCGCGAGCCTGGTCTGGCGATCGTCGGTGCCAGTCACGACTCGCGTGCCGAGTTGGGTCGCTGGCGTTGCCGCCACCGCGTCGGCGACCCTGCGGGTCTCCTTGCCGTCGACGTACTCGAAGGTGGCATGGATGCGGTCGAGTCCGGCGCGTGCGATCGCGGTGCCGGCGGCTGGGGAGACGGCGCCCGCCTCCGTCAGCTGACGCAGGTGGGTGGGATAGGCGGAGCGCCACGCGCGTTCCGCTCGGATACGCGCTGCTAGTCCCGGGTCGACGCTCGCGGCGGCGGCGGCGAACACGTCCTGGCCGGTTCGTTGCGTGCTGCGCTGTCCACCGACCTGCGGGAACTGCACCCCCTCGTCGGTCACGACGGCCTCCTGTCCCCGGGAGTCACGGCGTAGCGTGCCACACCCTGCCGGCAACGGGTCCCAGCACGCGGAGCCGCCGATCGTGGCCCCGGCCTTTACAGGTCAGCACCGTAGTCGACGGGGACCTCATGGTAAACATGAACCATTCATGAATTAACCCGTCATGAGTCGAAAAGAAGTTCGACTTCGACCAAACTGCCGCCTGCCTTAGAGCGAGCTCTTAGTACGAATGCCTTGCCGTTGACCCTTGCGGGAGGACGTCATGTCGGCAGAACCCTGCACTCCAACGATCGCTCGGTCCGGGAGCTCGCGGCTCACGCACTGCTCTGGGATCGTG
>JAHWKT010000008.1:13167-25616 GCA_019347695.1 Actinomycetota bacterium
CGTGCACGCGCGTGGGCGTGCCTCGGCGGTGACAGCCCATCGCGGGTCCGGCGAGCGCTGCGGATGCGCAACCTCGAATCGTCGAGATCGACAGCCGGCAGGCGATCAGCCGGCCGGTCGATCCCGCAGCTACGAGCGAACGACCGCGACGGGTCCCCGTTCAGACCGCAAGGACTGGACGAGGATCACGCGATTCAGACGGTCATTGCTCGTGGTCGGTGCCGGCGAACCGCGATGCGACCGCACCGTAGCTCGGCCAGCGCATCACCAGTGCGAACAGCGACGCCCTGACGAGCGTCACGCGGCACTCGATCACCTTGCCCTCGGACTCCCCCAGGCGGTCGACGCGTAACACCGCCTCGTCGTCATCGAGCTCGAGCACCTCGCGGAGCTGTGGATCAGGCACGCGCGCGCTGATGCGTTCCTCGCCACCGGTCATCCGTACGCCGACCCGACGCTCGAGTTCGTCGTACAGCGCGGTGTGTGTCATGTCGGCGTCGAGCAGGGCCGTGCCGACGCGGGGGTCGAGCCACACGGTGTCGAGCGCCAGCGGCTGATCGCCGGCGTGACGGATCCGTTCGAGGTGCACGATGTCGGTATGCGGGTCAAGACCGAAGTAGGCGGCGGCTCCAGCATCCGGCGAGGTGCCGAACGAAAGGACGGTACTGCGCTGCGACACGCCCTGCGCCTCGATCGCCCGGAACAGGCTGTAGAGCGTGCCCAGCGGCTGCACGAAGCCGGTCTGACGCACGATGCTGCCGCGACCGCGCTCCCGTTCGATGACACCCAACGCATGGAGCCTGCGGACCGCCTCCCGCACGGTGTGACGGCTGACGCCGTACGTCTCGACCAGCTCCCGGTCGGTCGGAAACCTGTCGCGGATCTCGCCAGACGCCAGCCTGCGCTTGATGTCATCGAGCACCTGCTGCCACAGCGGCTCGGTGCTGGCGGTCATCGGTGCGGTCCTCCTGCGCAGCCACGTCCTGCACCGTCGAGTATCGCGCGCACGCGGACCATCAGCGCAGCACCACGGCGATGGCGGCCGCTGCTCCCACCGTCACGAGCAGCGCGACACCCACCCAGGCGAACGAGCGATCGAAGCGCATCCACCGCGCCGACAGCCAGGCCACCCGTCCGATCGGCGTCAGGACGAGCACGGACACCATTGCCCACCCACTCCAGCGCGACACCGGCGCGGGCGCCAGCCAGGCGACCACACCCAGCACGAGCACTATCGGCACCTCGCCGTTGAGCACGGTGCTCAGGCGACGCCTGGCGGGATTCCGCGAGCGGGCCATCAGGTGCGGACCACCAGCACGACGCCGACGACCACCAGTACGGTGCCGAGGAACCGACGGACCAGGACGGGCGGCAGATGGGCCTGAAGCATCGCGCCGAGCCTGCCGCCGGCGAGACCGCCCACGACGATCGCGCCCGCCGCGGACAGATCGATCCGACCCTGAACCGCGTACACGATGAGCGCGGACGCGGCGGTGACCCCGACCATGAACACGGTGGTGGCCGCGGCCACCTTGACCGGCAGGCGCATGAGCTCCGTCATGATCGGTGTCTTGGCGACGCCGCCGCTGGTGCCGGTCATGCCCGCGACCAGTCCGGCGACGCCGCTCGCCGTCACGCCGACGGGCAAATGCCGCGCTTCGTACTCCACGACGCCGTGGTCCTCGGTGGACGCGCCGGCCAATCGGCCCCTGCGCTCACCCGGTTTCGCGTCCGAGTGCTGCGAGGCGCGGCGCCGCGACCCGCTGCGGGCGGCGGTCGCGATGCCCGCACCGACCGCCGCGGCCGCGAGCAGCCAACGCAACGTCGTGGCACTGACCACGGCCGACAGCAGCGCACCGATCGCCGCGCCCGCGCTCGCCGAGACCTCGAGTGTGACGCCCACGCGATGGTTCACGGTGTCCTCGTCGAGCTGTGTCGACGACGCGGACAGCGAGCCGGCCGCCACCGTCAACAGACCGAGCGGCGCGGCGTCGACGGGTGCCATGCCGGCGACCACCAGCGCGGGGACCAGAAGCACGGCGCCGCCCAGTCCACCGAGTGCGCCGATGCCGGCGGCGCCGAACGACAGCAGCGCAAGGACCAGGGTGCTCATGGCCCCGCTCCGGTCGTGGCGGGGTCGGCGTGTGCGACGTGGTCGGCAAGATCGAGCAGATGTGCGCGGGTGGTGGTCGCTCTGGTGGTCCACCATCGGGTGGTGTCGGGCGCGACCGCGGCCCAGGGCCGCCACGCGTCGATCGTCGTGTGCGTGTGTGCCGCGAGCCAGCGCAGCAGGGCGGCGGGACATTGCGCGAACAGTGACGTGAGCACGAACCGCCGCTCCCCGACGCGCACCCCGACCTGCAGGTCTCTGGCCGCTCGCCGCAGGTCGGCACCGGTGAGCACCATGCCCGCGCACACGGGCGCCAACATGCCGGCGATGAACGCGTCCTGCCCATCCACGCGAGGATCTGCCAGTGTCGGCGCGGTCCGCAGATGCAGGCAGCGGCGCGATAGATCTCCGGCCTGCCGCGCGTCGGCCATGAGCGTCCGAGCGAGCAGGTCCGCCCACTGCGGATAGGGTGCAGGCGCGAGCGCGCGGACCCGCGACAGGTACAGCGGCAGCCACGACAGCACGTGCTCGTGCAGGAGGGCGTCGGCGGCGTGTGCAGCCGGCGCGTCACGACGCAGCCGCGCGTATGCGGACAGCAGGACGGTCAGGTGATCGGGCTCGGCCGGCGGGGTGGCGCCCAGCGCCCGGAAGAAGCCCGCGACGCGGTCGCGGGCGACGCCACCGAGCTTGCCCTCGGCACCGAGGTACACGCTGGCGTACGGGTACAGGCTGAACGCGAACAGCTCCGCGAAGGTTGCGGCGTCAGGGGTGCACGACAGGCCGAGCAGTTCGCGGAGCCGTTCGTGCGTGGGGGCGGGCTCCTCGGCGAACACCGCGAGGGCATCGAGCAGATCCATCACTGGTCATCACTGGTCACGCCTGCCGACTCCGTGGGGATCGTCCAGGCCTCCCGCTGCGGGCGTAGCGGCCGCTTGAGCCAGTGCGGGCGGCGTTCACCGGTTGGCGACACCAGCGTCGCGGATCGGGTCTTGGACAGCCACTGCCGGTAGATCTCGCGCATGCGGGCGGTGTCGGCCACCACGTCACCGTAGGCGTCCGACGGGCCGGCGCGACGGATCCGCACCGCCTGATGCCAGCAGTGCTGACCCGAGATCGGATCGGGGTGCACCGGGAACGTCATGTTCTGGTGGACACCGATGTCGGACCACCAGATGCGGCGCTGGTCGGCGTCGCCCGTCACGCCGGCGCGGTGCGGTGCGCGCCCGCCCAGCTGCCAGTTGTCGCCGTCGTGGTCGAGTGTCACATCCGACGTCTGCATCCGCGGTCGCGGCGCGTCGTTGCCCTCCGTCTCGCGGTTGGGCTTCCACCGGCCCATGTGATGGCTGCAGGCGACGACGCCGGGACGGATCCCCTCGGTCACCCAGGCCTTGACGACGTAGTGGCCCGCGTGGGTCTCCACCCGGACCAGGTCACCGGTCGCGATGTCGAGCTGGCGGGCGTGGCTGGGATGGATCCACAGTGGGTTGGTGTGCGCCAGTTCGTTGAGCCACTTGGCGTTGGACCCGCGGGTGTGGATCTGCACGGGCAGGCGGAAGGTGGAGATCAGCGGTACCTCGCCGTCTTCGAGCCGCTCGGGGTGGACGTGGCTGCGGATGTAGGTCGGCAGCGCGTACTCGGGCCACCCCCAGGCGGCCAGCGTCGACGACCAGAACTCCAGCCGTCCCGAGGGTGTGGGGAACCCGCGGCGCACCACCCCGTCGACGAGCACGCCGGCCGCCCGGCGACCTTCGTCGTCGGGGTCGGGGCTCGCGCCGGTCGAGTAGGACACGTGCGGGGCCGGCGCGCGACTGTAGACCCTGCCGAGCTCGGTCACGGCGACGTCGTCGAGCTCGACGTCGGGCACGATCTGCTCGTGGATCTGGCCGACACCGCGCGTGACCTCGAACCCACCGTAGTGCCGCATGTACTCCAGCGGCGTCAATCCTTCGGCTGCGGCGGCCTCGGGCAGGCCCGGTACGCCGTGGGCGAACACCCACCCGTAGTAGTCGTCGACGGTCAGCTTCTCGCCGGGCCGGTCGGGTGCCTCGTAGTGTTGGCGGATGCCCAGCGACCCGTCGGGGTCGATCCGCCAGGTCAACTCGATCCAGAACTCGTTCTCCTCCCAGACCTGCCCGGGGTTGGTCTGGCGGGTGTCGGTGATCGTCTCGCCCAGGCGTTGGCGTGCGGCCCGCACGACGGGTTGGCGGAACCCGATCCACTGCCCGTCGTACTGCTCGTAGGACACGATGTCGTGACGCTCGGAGCTGTGGCCCATGGGCAGCACGTAGTCGGCGAAGTAGGCCGTCTCGTTCCAGGTCGGGGTGAGCGCGATGTGGCAGCCGACCTTGTCGGTGTCGGTCAGCGCCTCGATCCAGCTGAATCCGTCGGGGTTCGTCCACACCGGGTTGTACACGCGGGTGAAGTAGGTGTCGATGCGTCCGCGCCCCTCCGCGAGGAAGTGCGGGAGCAGGAACGACAGCTCGTACATCGCCAGCGGATACTCCAGCGGTAGCGCCAGTTCGTTCCACACGGCGGGATGCTCGGGGTTGACTGGTGTCTTCGGCGACACCTTGTGCCAGCCGTTGGGATAGAAGCCGCCCGGCACCGCGACGGCACCGAGCAGCGCGTTGAGCAGGAACAGCGTGCGCGCGACCTGCCAGCCGCCTTCGTTGCCGGCCGCCGCTGACCGCCAGTTGTGGGTCGACAGCCGCGTGCCGGCACCGGCGACGTCGTCGGCGACCGCCCGCAGGCTGGCCGCGTCGATGCCCGACTCGGCGGCGGCGAACTCGAACGTGTACCCGGCGTACAGCGTCGCGAGGATCTCTTCGAAGACCGCGAACGTCGGGGCGCGGTCGGGATGCTCCGCCCGCAGGTACTCCTCCCAGTTCCACCAGCGGCGCACGAACTCGCGGTCGTAGCCGTCCGTCTGGATGAGGTGGTTGGCGATCGCCAGGCAGATCGCGGCCTCCGAGCCCGGCCACGGCGCCAGCCAGTGCGTCGCGTGGGTGGCGGTGTTCGACAGGCGGACGTCCATCACGATCAGCTTGGCGCCGTTGGCTCTGGCCTCCATGATCCGCTGGGCGTGCGGGTTGAAGTAGTGACCGGTCTCCAGATGGCTGGAGATCAGCAGGATCACGTCGGCGTTCGCGTGGTCGGGGCTCGGCCGGTCCTGTCCGCACCAGAACTGGAACCCGGCGCGGGCACCCGAGGAGCAGACGTTGGTGTGGGAGTTGTGACCGTCGACACCCCAGGCGGCGAGCACCTCCTCGGCGAACCCGAGCTCACCGGGACGTCCCACGTGATAGACGATCTCGTCGCGGCGCTCCCCGACCAGCGCGGTGCGGATGCGCGCCGCGATGTCGTCCAGGGCCTCGTCCCACGACACGCGCTCCCACCGTCCGCCACCGCGCTCGCCGGCCCGCCGCAGTGGGTGCAGGATCCGGTCGGGGTCGGTCACCTGGTTGATGGTCGCCGGGCCCTTCGCGCAGTTGCGGCCCCGTGACCCCGGTGCTTCGGGATTGCCCTCGAACTTGCGGACCTGTAGCGAGTCGCGGTCCACGTAGGCCAGCAGCCCACAGGCGGCCTCGCAGTTGAAGCAGGTCGTCGGCACGAGCATGAAGCGACGCTCGGACTTGCGCGGCCACGCCGCCGCGTCGTACTCGACCCAGTCGTTCCAGCGCTCCTTCGGGGGGAACATCGCCAGGTGGACCCGGCTCGGGCCGGGATAGAACGTCTCGCCGCGCGCCTCGGTCGCGGCGCGTGCCGCCGACACCCGCGCGTTGAGCGCATCGAGGTCAACGTCCACCGTCGGCGCCAGGTCGGACCCGCCGCGAACGTCGTCGTCGCCCGTCACCGTCACGCCAGCGGCACCGACTGCCCGGCCTGGACGTACGCGTGCTCATGGGCGAGCAGGCCGGCCAGCACCAGGGGTGTGGTGGCCACGCCGAGCCATGGCGCGAGCAGTCCGGCCGCGGCAAGCACGACACCCGCCCAGAACGGCCTCGCGGGGCGACCGGCGACCAGCGCGTGCGCCGCCATCCGGGCGTGCGCGGTGGGATGCGCCAGCGTGAGCTCCCCCAGCACCAGCAGCAGGTGCACGGCGACCGCGACAGCCAGCACCACGGCCGTGGCCGCGGTGGCGCCGGGTTGCAGCCGCACCGACAGCGCCAACCCCACCGCGGCGCCGGCCACCACGGCCTGCACCGTGAAGTGGGGCGGCAACAGCGGGTTCTGCCACAGATCGCGCGCGCGGGCCTGCGCGAATAGGAACGCGGTGTATACGGCGGTCATGAGCGCCGCCGGCACGCCGAGCGCCAGCAGCGCCGTCTGCACCGTGCGCGCACCGACAAGGCTCGCCAGCAGGTGCAGTGCCAGCACCACGCCGAAGGCCGCGATGATCACACCGCCGCGGACGAGCCAGGACCGCCACTGCGGCCGGGTGAAGATGTAGTAGAACCGCGCGGGGTGTTCGAGGTCCCAGATCAGGACCGCGCCGGTCAACGCCAGGAAGGCCGCCGAGACCACCGGTACCGCCCATCGCCACAGCGCGCCGCCACCATCGATGTGGCCCAGCGCCAGCAGCAGCGCGGCGACCAGGTAGATGCCGGCAGCGATGGACTTGGTCCACGTGTACAGTCCGACGCGCCAGTCCCACGGGACGTCGTGGCCGATGTCATAGCTGAGCAGCGCGGCCGCCGACGACGTCCCCGCCGGCGTGCCGCCGTTGTCGCGCAGCGCGACCGGATCGACCGGGGCGCCGGAGTTGATGCGGTGGGGATCGCTGTCGGGATGTTGCTGCGCCCATGCGAAGATGTCGACGTCGGGACGCTGGGCGGCCAGCGGATCCAGCGTGGCCTGGCTCGCGCCCTTGTAGAGGACCGCGGGGCGGGTGTCCTTCTCGGGGCGGCGCACCACCGTCGGGTGCCGCCCGATCTCACCGGCGACCCGCGATGTCGGGTCATTGATGTCGCCCACGAGGATCGCCTCGACCGGACACACCACCACGCAGGCCGGTTCGAGGCCCATGTCGATGCGGTGGGCGCAGAAGTTGCACTTCTCCGCCGCGTGGTCGTCGGGGTTGATGAAGATCGCATCGTACGGACACGCCGCCATGCAGGCCTTGCAGCCGATGCACGCCTGCTTGTCGAAGTCGACGATGCCGTCGTCGCGCGTGAACATCGCCGACGTCGGGCACGCGGTCACGCACGGCGCGTCCGCACACTGGTTGCACCGCGTGACCTGGAAGTTGCGCCGCACCTGCGGGAACTCGCCGACGTCAACGGCCTTGACGTACGTGCGGGTGACGCCCACCGGCACCTCATGTTCCGACTTGCACGCCGTCGTGCAGGCGTGACAGCCGATGCAGCGCGTCTGGTCGAGGACCTTGACCCACCGCGGGGCCTGGTCGTCCGTGCCTGCCAAGGGCAACGCTCGCACGGGATGGTCGGGGACCACATCCATGTGTCGCTCCGAGCCGCGTGATGAGTGGCCGGACAAATCGTCCGTACAAAATGTTCGCACTATAGTTGCCGAACGACGCTGGGCGTGTCAACGCCTCAGCGAGGAGCGTGACGTGGTCGACATCATCACCATCGAGACGAGCAGCCTCGGGGACCGCAGCTATCTGGTGACCGACGGCGTTCTCGCCGCGGTGATCGATCCTCAGCGCGACATCGACCGGGTCCTCGAGGTCGCGGCTGACCGGGGAGTGGAGATCGCCGGGGTCTTCGAGACGCACGTGCACAACGACTACATCACCGGCGGCTACCAGCTCGCCCGAGCAACGGGCGCGGCATACCACCTGCACGCCGACGACGAGGTCGACTTCGAACGGGTCGGCCTGACCGACGGCGACGACGTCGAGGTCGGCGACCTTCGCACCACCGCGGTGCACACCCCCGGCCACACGCCGACACATCTGTCGTACGTCGTGCACGCCGACGGCCGTGATGTGGCCGTGTTCACCGGCGGCTCGATGCTGTACGGCACGGTCGGTCGGACCGATCTGATCAGCCGGGCGATGGCCGAGGAGCTGACGCGGCGACAGCACCGCTCGGTGCGACGGCTCGCCGACGAGCTTGCCGACGATGTTGCGGTCATGCCGACCCACGGGTTCGGCAGCTTCTGCTCGTCGGCGGTGGTCGAGGCCGGCGACACCTCGACGATCGGCGACGAGCGCAGTGCGAACATGGCGCTGACGATCACCGACGAGGACCGCTTCGTCGAGCAGCTGCTGGGTGGGCTCGACGCGTACCCGCGGTACTACGTGCACATGGCGCCGCGCAACACCCTGGGTCCCGAGCCGATCGATCTGTCGCCGCCGGTCGAGGCCGATGCCGCCGAGGTGCGGTCGCGGATCCACGCCGGCGAGTGGGTGGTCGACCTTCGCGACCGCACGCTGTACGCCGAAGACTTCCTGATCGGCACCGTCAACGTCGGCATCGCGGACTCGTTCTCCACCTACGTCGGATGGTTGGTGCCGTGGAACCTGCCGGTGACGCTGGTCGGCGACACGGCCGAGGAGATCGCCAGCGCGCAGCGGCAGTTGGTGCGGATCGGCATCGATCGTCCCGCGGCCGCCGCCGCAGGGGGCGTGGACGCCTTCGGGGCACATGGCGAGCGTGGGGCATACCGCATCGTCGACTTCTCCACATTGCGCGACGTCCTCGACGATGGCGCGACGCCGGTCGTCCTCGATGTCCGCCGCGACGACGAGTGGTCCGACAGCCGGGTCGCCGACGCGGTCCACGTGCCGCTGCACCGCCTGGAACGTTCGATGCGACAGGTGCCCGACGGCGAGGTGTGGGTCCACTGCCAGTCGGGCTATCGGGCGTCGATCGCGGCCTCGCTGCTCGCCCGAGCGGGGCGCACACCGGTGCTGATCGACGACGACTACGACCGGGCGATCGAGCTCGGGCTGACGTCGGCAGCCTGACCGTCCGTGCGGCTCACAGGTCCTCGACCGGTGGGTGCAGGGGTCGTGGGAGGAACACCGCACCGGGTCCACGTGGCGCGACGGTGTCATCGGGATTCGAGATCACGCACCGGTCCAGCGACAGGCAGCCGCAGCCGATGCAGCCGTCGAGGCCGTCACGCAGCTGCCGGAGCGCGTCGATCTCGGCGTCGAGCCGCGCCCGCCAATGCCGCGAGATCCGCGTCCAGTCCCGTCGGGTCGGCGACCGACCCTCCGGCAGGGTGTCGAGCGCCGCGCGGATCTCGTCGAGGGTGAGTCCGACGTGGCGGGCCGCGGCGATGAAGGCCAGACGACGCAGCACGTCGCGGTGGTACCGGCGTTGGTTGCCGCTCGTGCGCCCGGCCTCGATCAGCCCCCGCCGTTCGTAGAACCGCAGTGCCGAAGGGGCGAACCCGCTGCGTGCTGCCACCTCGGCGACGGTGAGCTGATCGGCCACGCGAACCTCCTGTCCGGCGGAGCCGGTCGGCCGCGGCGGATCCGCGGGTCGGCCATCATGGGATTGCTCTTGACTTGAAGTCAACTTCAAGTTCTACCATCTCACGCATGATGACGCAAACCGCACACAACACCACCCCGACCGCACTCGTCACCGGCGCCTCGCGCGGGCTCGGGCACGCACTCGCGACCGGACTCGCACAGCGGGGCTGGCGGCTGATCATCGACGGTCGTGACCGCGCGACGCTCGACGCCGCGACCACCGCTCTCGCCCGCGCCACCGTGGTCACCGCGCTGTGCGGCGACGTCGGTGACCCGCGGCACCGGGCAGCGCTCGCGTCCGCGGTGCACGCGGCCGGCCGCCTGGACCTGCTGGTCAACAACGCCAGCACACTCGGTCCGAGTCCGCTGCCGTCGTTGGCGTCGGTCGACGAACAGACTCTGGCAGACGTCTATCGTGTCAACGCCATCGCCCCGCTGCTGCTGTTCCAGGCGGTCCGCGATGCGCTCGAGACCGTCGACGGGACGGTCATCAACGTCACCTCGGATGCGGCGGGCGGCGCATGGCCGGGGTGGGGCGTCTACGGATCGTCCAAGGCGGCGCTGGAGCAGCTCACCGGCGTGCTGGGATCCGAGCATCCGTCGCTCGCGGTGTACGCCGTCGACCCGGGCGATATGCGCACCGACATGCACCAGGTCGCGTTCCCGGGAGACGACATCTCCGATCGGCCCGAGCCGGCGACGGTCGTTCCCGCGATCCTGTCGCTGGTCGACCGGCGGCCGGCCAGCGGCCGCTATCGCGCGGCCGAGCTGCCGTGGGATCCCGCCGGCGACCTGGTGGGGTCGTGACCGCGCTGGTCGCGACGCGTCGGCGCTTCGAGGTGCCGCCGTCACGCATCGCAACCTCGCCGCCGGAGCACCGCGACCGCGCACGTGACCACATCAGGCTGCTCGTGGCCCGTCCCGGCAGCGTCGACCACCTCCGGTTCGACGCGCTGCCCGCGGTGTTGCGTGCCGGCGATCTGGTGGTCGTCAACGACTCGGCGACCCGGCCCGCGGCGATCGACGGATTCCTGCATGCCCGGCCGGTGGTGGTGCACCTGTCGACCGCGCTCGACGACGGGGCATGGATGGTCGAGCTGCGCCGGGCGGACGGATCCGGACCGCTGCTGGGCCCCGTCAACGACGACACCGTCTGGCTGGCCGGGGGTGGCAGCGTCCGCCTCCTGCGGCCGGCGGTGGCGCCCGGCACGCGATTGCGTCACGCGATGCTCACGGTCCCCAACGATGACATCGCCGTCTTCATGGCCGTGCACGGCCGTCCGATCACGTACGGGCCGCAGGCGCGACGCTGGCCGCTCGCCGCGTACCAGACCGTGTTCGCCCGGCGACCCGGCAGCGCCGAGATGCCGTCGGCGGGCCGACCGTTCAGCCATCGGACCGTGACCGAGCTCGTCACCCATGGCGTGGCGATTGCGCCGATCACGCTGCACGCCGGCGTCTCGTCGCCCGAACGGCACGAACCGCCAGGCAGTGAGTGGTACGAGGTGCCGCCCGCCACGGCCGCCCTGGTGCGGCACACCCACCGTGCCGGTGGTCGTGTCATCGCTGTCGGCACGACGGTCACCCGGGCGCTGGAAACCGTCGCCGCCGACGACGGAACGGTCAGATCGGGCGCAGGGTGGACCCGGCTCGTGCTCAGTCCCGATCGGTCCGCGCGAGTCGTCGACGCGCTGCTGACCGGCTGGCACGAGGCCGACGCGTCACATCTGCAGCTGCTCGACGCCGTCGCCGGCGCCGCGCTCGTGGACCGGGCGTACGCCGCCGCCATCGATGGACACTACCTGTGGCACGAGTTCGGCGACGCCTGCCTGCTGCTGCCGCAGCGCCGCTCAGACCTCACGCCGTGACGTGAACCAGGCACCGAGCAGCACCAGGACGGTGCCGGCGACGGCGAGCGGCTCCACACGCTCGCCGAGCACGAACACACCCAGGAACACGGCGACGACCGGCACGAAGTAGATCGCGACCGACCCGCGTGGACCGCCGACCCGGCCCACGAGGGTCGCCATGAACACGAACGCCAGCCCCGTGCTGAGCATGCCGAGCGGCACCATCGCCAGGGCCGGACCCCACGAGAAGGTCGACCCGGGCAGCTGCCACACGCCGATCGGGACCACGACCGCCAGCGCCGCCAGCTGTGCGCGCAGCAGCACCGGCAGCGCCCCGTAGCGCTGTTGCAGCGGTACCACCATGTTCGCCGACAGCCCGTACAGCACGATCGCCAGGACGACCAGCGATGCGCCCAGCGTCGTCGCTGACGACCCTCGCAGCTCCGGGTAGAAGATCGCGACGACGCCGCCGAAGCCCAGCATGATGCCCAGCAGCTGGATCCGGCCTGGGACGCGGCGCAGCAGCAGCGTAGCCCATGCGGCAGTGGTGATGGGCACGGCCCCGTTGATCATGCCGGCGACCGACGAGTCGATCCACTGCTGCGCGATCGGGAACAAGCTGAGCGGGATCGCGACCCACAGCACGCCGAGCAGCCCGACCCGGGGCAGGTCGTCGCGGTCGATCGGGCGGCGGGCGCGCGGCACCAGCGCCAACGCCGCCGCGCCGAGTGCCACACGCGCCATGGTGACGACCCCGGGCCGGAACGCCGTCAGCCCGATCTCCATCAGGAGGAACGACGACCCCCAGATCACGGCGATGCCACCGAGCAGCCCCCACTCGGTCAGTCCGAATGCGTCGGTGAGCGTCCCACCACTGGTCTCGACCAGTCGCCGCCGCCCCGGCGGATGGGTGCTGGCGCGCGCTGCGGAGCGTGTGCTGTCAGACATCGTCGGCATGCTACGGCGACCGCCCGGCCGTGGGCTGTGCCACCGACCGGTCCTGCCGAAGGCCACGCTCCACTGCCCTCGCATGCGCGGG
>JAHWKT010000008.1:25716-32414 GCA_019347695.1 Actinomycetota bacterium
ACGCTCCACTGCCCTCGCATGCGCGGGGGAGGAACGCGCGCGACAGATGGGCGATCGAACGTGGGCGCGACAGTCCGAGGTCTTTGCCGATGCTCGAGGGAGACAACAGTCCGCAAATCTGCGCTGCGAGGACGTACAGCAGTCGTTCGAGCAGCATCGGATTGTCGACGCCGAAGGACTGTGGATGTCCTTGTAGATGGCTCGCTCGATCGCGTCGTTTCGCAGAACCTGCTGTGACTCGAGGAGGCTGTCGACCTCGTTGTTGTCCCGCACGACCGCCGTGGTGAGCAGCTCAGGGAAGCCACCGACCAACATGAAGGCGCGCCGCAATGGCGCGAGTGTCGGGGCGCTCGACTGACCCGGGAGGAGCTTGGCGATGCTGTCGGCCAGTTTCTCGCCGGTCTCGACCTCCTGCGGCGCGTTGACCAGATCGAGGAAATCGGTGTGGCCTACTCGGCCGTCATTCCTCGGATGCCAGTGGTCGCGGGGTGGTGCGTCAGTTTCGTTGACGACATGGTGCACACTTGGTGGGAGACCGGCTGACGCCGGTTCCGCTCCCGGGTGGAAGGATCCGACATGGCAGGCCGGATCAGCCGTGGATCGAGTTGGCTCGTCGTCCTGGCCCTGGTGGCCGCAGGCTGCGGCGGCGGTGACGAGAGCACCCCGGAATCGAGTGCGGCGCCGAGCGAGGAGGCATCGGCACCTGCCGTGGCCGAGTCCAGCGAGGCGTCCGAACCACAGGACTCGGGGGGCGGCGACGGTGCCGGTGAAGAGCAGACCTACGTGGTCGAATCCGGCGACACGCTGTCGGCGATCGCGCAGCGGTTCGACACGACCGTCGAGGCGATCGTAGAGGCAAACGACATCGCCGACCCCGACGCCATCGACATCGGCGACGAGTTCCTCATCCCCGGCGGCGGGTGACGAGCACCGTCACCGGCGTAGCAGTGACAGCAGGACGCTGAGGACGACCGACACGATCACCATCGACGTGACCGGGATGAACACACGGGTACGGTCGGACTCGATGCGGATGTCGCCGGGCAGATTGCCGAACCACCCGAGGGCGCCGACTCGCACGAGCAGTCCGACGACGATCGCCACCACGCCGGCGACGATGAGTACCCGTCCGAGGCCATCGCTGTCCACGGACCCATGATGCCCGGTGACGGCGCCCGGTGGTGCCGCCGCGCCGCCTGCGCTGGACGGCGTCGCCCGCCGGTCCGATACTTGCGTCGGGATCCTCGGCGTTGGCGATGAGATGTGCCGGTCCCATCCCAGCCGGTCGAACGGAGAGCGATCGGCCTGCAACGCCGCGGAGGCGCTCCGACGTAGATCGATCAGCGTGGGTCAGCGACGCGGATGCCGACGTTCTTGGTCTGCCAGTAGTTGCGAAGTGCCTCCTGGCCCTTCTCGCGGCCGAAGCCAGAGCGCTTGATCCCGCCGAACGGCGTCTCGACGCCACCCGCGTACCACTCGTTGACGAACACCTGTCCGGCGGCGAGCCGGTCGGCGGTCCACAGCGCGCGGTCGAGGTCGCGCGTGAACACGCCCGCCGCCAACCCGTAGTCGGTGCCGTTCGCGATGTCGATCGCCTCTTGGGCGGAGTCGGTCGCCAGCACCGTGAGCACCGGACCGAAGACCTCGTCCCGGGCGACCTCGTCGGTCGGATCAACGTCCACCAGCACTGTCGGCGACATGAAGTAGCCGGGGCGGTCGATCACCGTGCCACCCGTTGCGGTCGACGCGCCCGCCGCAACCGCCCGCTCGGCGAAGCCGGTGACACGGGCAAGCTGCGACGCCGACACGACCGGGGTCAGCTCGGCGTCGTCGATCCCGGCGCCGACCCGCAGCCGCTGGCCGAGCGACGCCACGCGGTCGACGACCTCGTCGTGGACCGTCGGGGTCACGATCATCCGCGACATCGCCGAGCACACCTGCCCGGCGTTCATGAAGATGCCCCACCGGGTCGACTCCACGAGCGCGTCGAGATCGGCGTCGTCGAACACGATCGCGGCCGACTTGCCCCCGAGCTCCATGACGGTCGGCACGACCCGGTCGGCGGCCGCGTGCAGGATCGACTGCCCGGTCGCCACCGAACCGGTGAACACGATGTGGTCGACGCCGGGGTGGCCCACCAGCGCCGCACCCGCGACAGGGCCATCACCGCAGATCAGGTTGACCGCCCCAGGCGGGAGGCCGGCGGCTTCCACCGCCTCGACGATGACGTGGCAGCCGAGCGGATCGAGCTCGGGTGCCTTGATCACCACCGCGTTGCCGGCGGCGAGCGCGGGCGCGACGCCGCGCCCGACCATCTCGGCCGGGTAGTTCCACGGGATCACGTGCGCCGACACGCCGTGGGGCACCGGGATGGTGTAGTCGACGTAGCCGTCGCCGAGCGGGATGTACGTGCCCTCGAGCTTGTCGGCCATAGACCCGTAGTACTCGAAGTAGCGGATGGCGCCGTCGATCTCGGTGTACGCCTCCGACAGCGCCTTGCCGGAGTCGCGGCTGAGCACCCGCGCCGCACGATCGCGGCGGGCGGCGAGTTCGCGGCCGATGCCCATGACCCAGCGCAGCCGCTCGGCGGGGCGGACCGACACGAGGGCGCGCGCCGCCACGCACGCCCGTGCCGCCGACACCGCAGCGTCGACGTCGGCCTGGCCCGCCAAAGCCACTTCCGCGAGCGATTCGGCGGTAGCGGGGTCGATCAGGGTGCGCCGCCGCCCGTCGGCGGCGTCGACCCACCGCCCGCCGATGTAGCTGCGCCAGTAGCTGTCGATCTCGGTCATTGACCCAGTCCTCGCTGGTTACGGAAGCAGCCGCAGCGCGATGCCGCTCTGCGGCCGGTTCCTCGAGTAGGCCGACCTCACACGATGGCGCGGGGACCGTCCCTCGGGTCCCCGCGCCATCGGCCTGGTCCCGATCCGGGTGCGAGCGACCTGGTCAGCCGTCGAGCAGCACGACATGAAGGGTGCGGGGTCCGTGGACGCCCTCGACGCGGTCGAGCTCGATGTCGCTGGTGGCCGACGGGCCGCTGATCCAGGTGAGTGGACGGCCGGGGTCGAGACGGGCGACGCCCTCTGGGACGGTCTCCACGATCTGGTCGGTGCGGACAACGCAGACGTGCAGGTCGGGCACGAGGCTGATCGCGCGTCGACCCTGGTCGGATTCACCATCCAGCACGATCGTGCCGGTCTCGGCGATCGCCACGCTCGCGGCGGTCACCACGCCGTCGCAGGCGTCGAGCTCGTCGACGGTCAGGCCGGCGTCGGGGATCACGTCGGCGTCGGTGGCTGACAGCCAGTTGGTCGGCAGGCCGGACGGCACGACGATGCGGGGCGGTGCGTGCCTGTCTCGTCCCGGTTGGTCGAGTCCCTCGCTGATGGCCCGGGCGACATGGCCGGCGACGTCGTCGGTCGTCGTGCGGCGTGCGTGGGCGCGGTAGTCGGTGAGGCGTTCGACGAACAGGTCGATGAGCGCCGGATCGCCTGGGGGTCGATCGCCGCGCTGCCGGTAGGTGCGCGGCACGTCACCGATGGACGGCTCGTCCGTGGCGAGCGCGCGACGGACGCGGGCGAGGACATCGTCGCGCGCACTCATGATGTGTGCCTACCGCTGTCGCTACTTGAGGCACGGGATGTGTGATCACTACGGTCGTCGTCGGCGTGGGTGCGGGCCCACCAGTCGCGGAAGGTCTCGGTCGGGGGTGCCGGCAGGTCCCGGCTGGCGGTCCACGCCGACAGTGGCGGCGGCAGCGACCGGATGCGTCCGCGGCCGCCGGCGAGCATCCGTCCCGCGCGAGCGGCACGCTGCGCTGCCGCGTACCGGCGCGGCTCGGCCATCACCCAGCCGACGGCCGCCATCGACAGCTCCTCGGCGTTGGGCACCGTCCGGCTCGCGCGGCGTTCCTCGACGTGCCGGGCGCGCAGATGCACCAGAACCTCGGGGATGTTGATCTTGACCGGGCACACGTCGTAGCAGGCGCCGCACAGCGACGACGCGAACGGCAGAGAGGCGTTGTCGGCGATGCCGGTGAGCTGGGGCGACAGGATCGCGCCGATCGGACCCGGATACACCGAGCCGTAGGCGTGCCCGCCGGTGCGCTCGTAGACAGGGCAGACGTTGAGGCACGCCGAGCAGCGGATGCACGCCAGCGCCTGACGGCCGACCTCGTCGGCCAGCGTGGCGGTCCGGCCGTTGTCGAGCAGCACCAGATGGACGTCCTGGGGTCCGTCACCAGGGTGCACCCCCGTCCACATCGACGTGTAGGGGTTCATCCGCTCACCGGTCGACGACCGCGGCAGCAGCTGCAGGAAGACCTCGAGATCGCGCCACGTCGGGACGATCTTCTCAATGCCCATCACGGTGATCAGCGTGTCGGGCAGGGTCAGGCACATCCGCCCGTTGCCCTCGGACTCCACGACCGACAGCGTGCCGGTCTCGGCCACGGCGAAGTTCGCGCCCGACACCCCGACGCGGGCGGAAAGGAACCTACGTCGCAGGTGCGTGCGGGCCGCCATCGCAAGCCGCCGCGGCTCGTCGGTCAGCTCCGGGTCGACGCCGGGCATCTCCCGCAGGAAGATCTCGCGGATCTCGGCACGGTTGCGGTGGATCGCCGGCACGAGGATGTGGCTCGGGGTGTCGTCGCCGAGCTGCACGATCAGCTCGGCGAGATCGGTCTCGAGCGCCGCGATCCCCGCCTCGGCCAGCGCCTCGTTGAGCCCGATCTCCTGGGTCGCCATCGACTTGACCTTGACGACCTCGTCGCTGCCGGTCGCGCGGACCAGGTCGACCACGATGGCGTTGGCCTCCACAGCGTCGCGGGCCCAGTGCACCGTGCCGCCAGCGGCGACGACCCGTTCCTCGAGCTGGACGAGCAGCTCAGGCAGCCGCGCCATCGTCGCGGCCTTGCATGCCCGCCCAGCCTCGCGCAGCTGTTCCCAGTCGGCGACCTCGGCGACCACGTCCGCACGTTTCGCGCGGATCGTGCCGGTGGCCTTGCCGATGTTGCGTCGCAGCTGGCTGTCGGTCAACGCCGCGCGTGCCGCGGTGGGAAACGCCACGTCACCGCGGAGGTGCCCGACACCCCGCGGTGCGGTCGCGGTGTTCGGATCGGCGTCGTGGCGGAACGGGCCGCCCTCGATCATGACCATGACGCGACCTCCCACGGCCGGTCGACGGTGCCGGCCAGCACCTGGGCGAGATGCACCGTACGGACGCCGGTGCGCAGCCGCGACAGCCCACCACCGATCTGCATCAGGCACGACGCGTCGCTTGCGGCGGCGTACTCGGCGTCGGTCGACAGCACGTTGCGCATCTTGTCGGCGAGCATCGCCGTCGACACGTCAGCATTCTTCAGCGCGAACGTCCCCCCGAACCCGCAGCACTCGTCGGCGTCCGCCAGCTCCACGAAATCGATGCCCGCGACGGCGCGCAGCAGCTGCAGCGGTCGGTCGCCGACCCGCAGCATCCGCAGCGAGTGGCACGTCGGGTGATAGGTGACCCGGTGCGGGAAGTGGGCGCCGACGTCGGTGACGCCGAGCACGTCGACCAGTAGCTCGGACAGCTCGTAGCTGCGCTCCGCGACCCGTTCGGCACGCGCAGCCAGCGCGTCGTCACCGAAGTTGCGCGCCACCATCGCGTGCTGGTGGCGGATCGATCCGATGCACGACCCCGACGGCGCCACGATCACATCGAACGGTTCGAACCCGTCCACATACCGGCGGACCAGCGGGATCGCCTCCCGCTGGTAGCCGGTGTTGACGTGCATCTGCCCACAGCACGTCTGCGCCGTGGGAAAGACCACCCGGTGACCGAGGCGCTCGAGCAGCCGGACCGTCGCCATGCCCACATCGGGGAATATCGTGTCCGCCAGGCACGTCACGAACAGCGCGATCTGCATGTGTCGATCAGCCTCCGGTCGGGCGGTCCACCACCGGGCGTGCAACCGCCGCTTGCGCGGGCATGGGGCGCGGTACCCCCGGTATACCCAACTGCGTGGACAGACGTGCCACGTGCGACGACATGATGTGGTGAGGCGTATGGCCCGACGGGAGACGACCGGTCTCGTGCTGGCGGCAGGTGGCGCTCGCGGTGCGTACCAGGCGGGCGTGCTGGCCGAGCTGCTGCCCGTGCTGGCGGTCGACGGCGCGACGCCCGAGGTCATCACCGGCACGAGCGTCGGCGCCCTCACCGGCGTGTTGCTCGCCGCGACGGCCCATGAGACGCCGCAGCATCAGGCCGAGACGCTGCTGGGGCACTGGTCCACGACGTCGAGGTCGGATGTGCTGTGACCGCTGTGGCGTCAGCTGCCGACCGTGGCGGTTCGGTACGGCGGCGAGGCCCTCGGTGTGCCCGGGCTTGCGCTTCGCGGGCTGCTCGACGCCGCACCCCTGCGGCGTACGCTCGAACGGCGGATCGACTGGCAGCAGCTGCACGCCAACGTCGCCAACGGCGCGGTGTCCGCGATCGCCGTCACCACGACGGAGATCACGACCGGGCGCAGCATCACCTTCGTCGAACGGGCATCCGGAGGCGCGCCGCAGCCGGCGGGCGGGTGGGACCATCGCGACGCGAGGCTCGGCGCGGATCACGTGATGGCCTCCGCAGCGATACCTGCGCTGTTCCCGCCCGTGTGGATCGCCACGCCGGCGGATGTCGCCGGGTGGTACGTCGACGGCTCCACCCGGCTGCAC
>JAHWKT010000008.1:32514-44475 GCA_019347695.1 Actinomycetota bacterium
ACCGTCGACCTGGGCGACTCGGCGGTCGCGCTGCTGCACGCCATGGTCGAGGACTCGTGGCGGCGGGATCTGGTTCGGCCACGTCACCACCACCTCGTGGGCGACGGGCCCGAACACGCGGCCGTCCGCAGCCTGCGGCGCGCGCAGGACCGACCGCCGTACCGTCGGACCCCGATCATTGCGATCACCCCCGACGACCCGTACGAGATCGGTGACCTGGCGCTGCAGATGCTCCGCGAGCGCTACCGCGGTTGGCGGGGACTGCGGGACCCGGACACCGAGATCATCCACCGACTGCTGGGCGGTGACAACCCGTCCCAGGGCGAGGTGCTCAGCATCGTGCTCTTCGACGTGGCGTTCCATACCGAGCTCATCCGGTTGGGGCGGCGGGACGCGCGCCGGTGGCTGCGTGCACACGATGGTGCCCGGTTCGACGACGCCCCATGGTGATCGATCGACGCCATGCGGTCGACGGCGCAACCCTGATCATCGGGTGCCCTCCATGGCGTCGCGCGTCGCCGCCAGCACTGTGGCGGCGGCGCGCAGCTCCTCGTCGCTGATGCGATCCAGCGCGGCCGTGAGCCGCTCGAGGTAGCCGCGCAGCATCGGGGCTGCCGCCTCCATGTGTCGTGGCGTCAGCTGCAGGTGGACCCGTCGGCGGTCCAGCGTGTCACGCACGCGTTCGACGTACCCCGCGCGCTCGAGCCGGTCGACGAGGGTAGTCGCCGCCGCCGACGACAGGCCCGTGACCTCGCCGAGCTCGCCGATCGTCGGTGGCCGGCCATGCCGCTCCCGGAAGTCGCTGATGTCCATGATGGCGAACAGGTCGGTCGGGTGGAGTCCCATGCGGGCCGCCATGCCATGCGCCATCCGGGCCATGTGACGGCTCACGACCCGCAGCAGGTCGAGCACCTCGCCATGTCGCAGGTCGACCACGGGCAGTTGGCGATGCCTCTCGATGGTTGAACCTTTCGTTCGTAGAGATATATTACCCGTGGATCGAATGACGCTGCCAGTGGGAGTTTCGCTCGCCGAGGGAGCCGGCCGCAGTGGCGTGCGCCGATGACATGGTGCGCCGTCACACCGGCGATTCGCCCGTCACTGGAGCGCTAGAGTTCGACCAGACCTTGTGAACAGACGCACAAGCGCGCGAGACTCATCGTGCGTCGCGGCCGTTGAGGAACTGCACATGAACAGAATCGTCAGGGCCATCGCCGCCGCGGTCTTGCGTGCACCATGGACCGTCATTGGCATCGTGATCGTACTCACGTTGGTGCTTGGCTACTTCAACAGCCAGCAGCAGCAGGTCACGGGCAACGAGGGGTTCTCCCCCGACAACGCCGAGCTCACCGCACTCGAGCGCTCCAACGAGCTGTTCGGTGGCACCGACACGGTGATGCAGGTCGTGGTCGAATCGTCCACCGGCGATGTGTTCACGGCCGAGGGCTACGAGGCGGCGACCACGCTGCGCGGCGCGATCCGCGACAGTGACGCCGGCGACCGCCTCGCCGCACAGCCCGGCCGCGACAACGTCATCACCTGGTTCGCGCCCGCCGAGCAGGTGGCCGGCGCGCAGGGCATCGACCTGTCGTCCTTCGACGACCAGCAGCTCAAGGAGTTCTACCGGCAGGCCTACCAGTCGGTTCCCGAAGAGCAGCGAGGCTTCATCGATCCACTCGTGGCGGAAGGCGCTGACGTCGCCCGGGCCGAGGGTGGCAAGGCCCTGGTGCTGCTGTTCCTCGACACCGCCGATATCGAGTCCGATGACTTCGAGGCGGTCACCGAACTGCAGACCAGCGTCGTCGAGGCGGTCAACGCCGCCGAGCTTCCCGAGGACATCAGCGCGGACGCCTTCGCGTTCGGACTGCTGTTCGACCAGCAGGATGTCGCCACCGAGATCGCCCGCCTGTTCGCGATCGCCGCGCTGATCATCCTGGTGGTGCTCACGTTCGTCTACGCGGTGCGTCCGCGTGGCGACGGGTCCTGGCTCGCGGCGGTGCGCCGGACGGCCGCCGACGTGGCGATCACGCTCGGTGCGATCGTCATCGCGATCACGTGGACCAACGGCATCGGCGTGCTGCTCGGCCCCGACTACCTCGACGTGATCGGCTACTTCAACCCGATCACGCAGATCATCCCGATCCTGCTCATCGGCCTCGGGGTGGACTATGCGATCCACCTCAACTCGCGCTACCGCGAGGAGGTCAGCGCCGGCGACGCGGTCGGCGAGGGCGTCCGCACATCGTTGACGACGGTCGGCGTCGCGCTGGTGCTCGCGACGATCACCACGTTCGTCGGCTTCATGACCAACCTGACCAACCCACTGCCCGCGTTGCGGGACTTCGGCATCCTGGCGTCCGTCGGCATCGTCGCGGCGTTCCTGGTGTTGATGACCTTCGTCCTGGCGATCCGGCTCCTGCTGGACCGGCGCGCCGATCGTGGCGACCGGTTGCCGCGACGCTCATTGGACTCCACGCAGAACAAGGCACTGCCGACGTTGATGTCACGCACGGCGGTCCTTGCCGAGCGGACGCCGTACGTCACCCTCGGCGTGACCGTGCTGCTCGCCGCACTCGGCGGGTACGGGCTCACGCAACTGAAGACCGAGTTCAGCTTCACCGACTTCATCGCCGAGGACGAGCCGATCCTCGAGACGTTCGAGACCCTGCAGGACGACTTTGGCGGGGGCTTCGGCGAGACGACATCGGTGGTGCTCGACGGCGACGTCGCCACGCCGGAGGCGCACAACGCGATGGTCGACGCGTTGGAGAACCTGAGCGACGTGGACAACGTCCGCACGGCGGGCGGGTCCGCACTGGCGACCATGCCGCCCACGATCCTCGGTCAGCTGCTCGCACCGCCGCCCGATGGGCGTCCACCGCAGGGCGCAGGCGAGGACGCCACGCAGGCGCCGGGCGATGGCGAGGGTGCGCAGGCTCCCGGCGGTGCGTCCGCTCCGGGCACCCCCGCGGCCCCACCCGAGCTGCTGCAGGCTGTGCAGGCAGCAGGCCTCGGCCGGGATCTGCGCGTCAGCGACGACGCGGATGTCGCCGCGCTGTACGAGGCGCTGCTCGACGCCGCGCCGGACGAGGCCGGAGCGGTCCTGGCCAGGACTGACGACGGGTTCGCGGGACAGGCACAGGTCCAGACATCTGCCGGCGAGCAGGGCGCCGGCGCCCTCGCCGGCGCCCTCGCCGAGGCGTTCGCGCCGGTGACCGACGCCGGCCTGGAGGCCACTCCCACGTCCGATGCGATCATCAGCGATGTCGTCGTGCAGGAGATCCAGGACGCGCAGGTGCAGTCGCTGGTGATCACGGTGCTCGCCGCGATGATCCTCCTGATCATCGTGTTCTGGGTCCGGATGCGCCGGCCGTTCCTCGGCGTCCTGACCGTGTTGCCGGTGGGTCTGGTGCTGCTGTGGACCTTCGGGCTCATGGCCGCGCTCGGCATCGCGTTCAGCCCGTGACCGCAACGATCTCGGCGCTGGCGATCGGCATCGGCGTCCCGTTCACCATCCACGTGGCGATCCGGTTCCAGGAGGACCGCGTGCGGTTCGACGACCCCGGTGACGCGGTCAGGTCGACGACGCGGTTCACCGGCGGTGCGCTCGCCGGCTCGGCGTTCACGACGATGGCGGGGTTCCTGGTGCTGCGCTTCTCGTCCCTCCCGCCGTTCCAGCAGCTCGGCACCGTCGTCGCGATCGCGGTGGGCTGCTCGCTGGTCGCGGCCGTGCTGGTGCTGCCGAGCCTGCTGATCCTGTGGGACCGGTGGCATCGCCGCCGCGGCGATGCGCCTGCACCCGTCGAGCGTGAGACCGAGCCGGCGAACGCTGACGGTCACGTGGACGCCGGCACCCTCGCGACCCCGAGGATCGACTGCCCGAACGGCGGTGTGATCCATCGCTCGACGGTCCGGGTGACCGGCACGACGACGGCGTCGTAGATCCGCAGCAGTGCCGGGCGCGGGGCACCGACGCCGCCCCGGCGCACCGCCAGCCACCAGGCGATGCCGCCGAGGAAGTTGACGGGACGGATGTCCTCCGGGATGAGTCCGGCGCCGACGATGGCGGATCGCAGGGTGTCCGGGGTGTACCGGCGCACATGCCCGACACGGCGGTCGAAGTCGCCGTACAGCTGCATGTAGCCGGGCACCCACAGCACGATCCGCCCGCCCGGTTCGACCAGCTGTGCCAGCGACCGCAGCGCCTCGCTGTCCTGCTCGATGTGCTCGAGCACGTTGATCGCGACGACGGTCGCCACGGGCGGGCCGGTGTCCGGCAGCTTGCCCTCCAGGTCGAACTGCTGTGCTTCCACCTCGGGGCGGTCGGCGAACCGCTCGGCCATCTGCGCGACGGCGGCCGGGTCGACGTCGGTCACGACGTGACGCCGAAGGCCGGCGAACTGGCTCGCGAACTCGCCGAGTCCGGCGCCGACCTCGAGCACGGACGCGCCGCAGTGACGGGAGATCAGCTCGAACTGGTACGCGCGGTAGCGCCGCTGGTGTGCCCCGGCGCCATCTTCGAGGCTGCGGCCGGTGGCCTGGCTGAACGCACCGACACCGTCGGGCTGGTCACTCACACCGAGCTCCTTGTCATGTGGCCGGTCTCGCGGGCGATCGTGGGTGGTGGACCGCCTGGCCGAAGCGTGCACCGTACCCTGCCATCCGCGGCGTACACGCGCGACGGGCACGACCGCCGACCGGCTCTCCGAGACGGCACCGCCCACGCGCCGCTGCCTGTACCAACCACATCTACCGCCCACGCGCCGCTGCCTGTACCAACCACATCTATAGTCGGTTGATGCACTGCCGAGACGCACCGCCCGCCAGCGCGATCCTGGGCACGATCGAACGCACCGCCCGCGGTCTGCGAACGCTGGGCGTCGCATGATGCAGACGCTGACGCGTCCTGCGCCCGCCGAGACCCGACGCGAGCGGCGGACCACGCGGCCGTCGCTGTCCCGCCGCTGCGAGATGGTGGTCGACGCGGCGGTGATCGTGCTGGCCACGTGGACGGTCGTGTACCACGTCAGCCTCGTGCTGCGGTTGGGCGTGCCGTGGGCGGTCGGGCTCGAGGTCGCCGCACTGGTCGGTTGGGTCGTCGTGTCGCGGCGGTTCGGTGCGCGGCTGCGCGACGGTGACGACGCGTCCGACCCCGAGGCGACAGCGGCGCGTGCCGATGACCCGCCCTCGTCGGCGGCGGTGGCCGGCGCCACCCGCGCGGAGACGGGGGCGCGTGGTGTTGCGGTGCTTTCGGGCGCCCTTGCGGCGCTGCTCGTCGCGATCGACGGGGCGTGGCCGGTGATCGCCGCGCTGTGGTTGATCGCTGCGGCCGCCGGTACTGCCGCGGCGGTGGCTGGTGCGCGCCGGACCGCGCGCGCCGCACCTGGGGCATCGGTCGCGGACCGCCTGCACGTGGCGACCTCGACCGGCGCGGTCATTGCGCTGGTCTGGGCGACCGCTCTCGCGGCGCTGTCGATGTTCACGCACCGTCCGAACCCCGACGACCTGTACTACGTGAACCTGTCGCAGTGGGTGGTCGATCAGGGAACCTTCCCGCTGCGCGACACCATCTTCTCCGATCTCGCCTTCCCGATGTCCAGCTGGCCGCCGGTCGCCTCCTACGACGGGCTCGCCGGTGCGCTGGCGCTGCTCACGGGCGTGCACGCCGCGTCGATCGTGTATCTCGTCGTGCCCCCGGTCGCGACCTTCCTGTCGGTGCTCGCGCTCTGGCGGCTGCTCCGGGCGTGGCGGATCCCAGCCGTGGGCATCGCGCTGTCCCTGACATTGGCGTTCCTGCTGTTCGATGGCGGTCCGGGGTACGCGGCGCCGGGCACGCTGTTCCTCACGCGGATCTGGCAGGGCAAGGTCATCCTGCTGTGCCTGATGGTTCCGACCCTGCTCGTCTACGCGCTGCGGTACGTCGAGCGGCCGTCACGCACGCACGCGTGGTGGTTGTTCGTCGGCGGTGTCGCGGCCGTCGGGCTGACCACGTCGGCGATGTTCCTCGTCCCACTCATCGCGCTGGCGGGTGCGGCGCCGCTGGCGCTGCGTAGTCCGCGCAGGGCCCTGGCCGGCTTCGGCGCCATGGCGGCCTATCCGCTCGCCGCCGGCGTGGTGACGCTGGCGGTCGGCGGCCGGTCGGCGGACTTCTTCGAAACGCGGCGGCTGTTCCGTTTCGATCCAGCGTGGTTCGGGCCGGAGATCTTCCGCGATGGTCCGATCGCGCTGCTCGCCGTGCTCGCCGTGCTCGTCGGTGCGTTGCTGATCCCGCACCACGCGGGCCGCGTGACGACCGGGATCCTGGCGGTGATCGTGGGCGTGACGTTCGTCCCCGGCGTCACCCATGTGGCGTTCGATCTCGTCGGTCTCGGTCCCACGTTGTGGCGCGTGTCGTGGATCGTGCCGATCGCCGCGCTCGTGGGTGTGTTCGGTGTCGGGATCGGCTCGCTGGCGAACCGACGAGGTGCCGTGGTGGCGGTAGCCGGCGCCCTCGCCGTCACGTTGGCGGTCACCGGGATACCGATCTGGTCCGAAGACAACGGCGTCGAACTCGACGTTACGCCGCAGTGGAAGCGCGGGCCGGCGACGGTGCGCACCGCACAGCTGGCCATCGACCGTGCCGACCCCGGCGATCTGATCCTGGCGCACCAGCAGCTCGCGGTGACGATCACCGTGCTGACGACCCGGGTGAAGACGGTCGCGCCGCGGGACTACTTCATGGACTACCTACGCGACGATCCGCGATTCAACTACGACGAGCGGCAGACCCTCCTGCGCTTCGTCAACGAGGAGTTCGTGTACAACGACCGGCCCGAGGTCGCGCGCGCGTTGCGCTTGTTGGACGTCGATCAGGTCTGCATCAAGACGGGGTCGCCGACCCGCGTCGGGTTTCTCCGGTCGGTGGATTATGAACTCGTGTTCAGCTCGCTGACGGACATCTGTTTCACGCGGCGGGCACCGAGAGCTATGGCGTAGCGAACAGCCGTTCGTGCACTTCGTGGAGCTCGGCCACGGTGTCGGCGATCATCCGCTCGGCGGACTGGTGCAGCGACTGCAGCTTGTCCAGCTGGTCCAGCAGCTGGCTCGCCCGAAGCCGGTCGAGCTGATGGTGGCCGTCGTTGGAGAGCATCGACATGACCATCGGTGACACCTTTCTCGGTACAGCGTGCGATGTCACAGATGGTCGTCGCCGGCCGCCGTCCTGTCGTCGTCAGTTCTGTCCAAATCCCCGTGGACCCCTGCGTCGTCTGCTCCGGCTCGCGGTGGACCGGGTCCCGGCGGACCTGACGATGGACCGGGGCAGTATGGTCGTCGAATGGCGGCCGACGTCGCAAGTGAGATCGTCCCAGGACTGTGGATGAGCGGGTCGCGGGCCGACATCCCGGCCGGCGACTTCGATCGAGTGCTGACGCTGTGCGCCGAGCGGAAGAAGGTGGCCGTGCCCGACGGCACGGAAGCGCATGTATGGCGCATCGCCGACTCGGAACTCGAGGATCCGGACCGCGTCCGTGAGTGGGCGCGCCGAATTGCCGACTGGATGGCCGCCGGTGAGACCGTGCTCGTGCGCTGCGCCGCGGGCCTCAACCGATCAGGTCTGGTGATCGCCCGCGCTCTCATCGAGCAGGGCATGTCGCCTCGCGACGCGGTCCTGCTCGTGCGCGAGCAGCGCCGTGGAGACGCGCTCAACAACCCCTGGTTCGTCGAGTGGCTCCGCCACGAGGGGCCGCCCGCCGCCGATGCGTCCCGCATCCCGCTGCCGCGTGAGGTGGTGGGGCCGCAGCCGTTCGTGCGCCGCTTCGGGCTCGATCTCCCAGAGATCGCGTCGAGCGCAATCGCCGCGGTCATCTCCGGCGGCCTGTACCTGCGCTACGGCCATCCATATCTGACCCGCGGCGTCGTGGGCGACCTCGTCGGGTTCGCTGTCCTGGCCGTCCCGCTCATGTGGCAGCGCGTCCGCTTCCGTCACGAGGCCATGGTCTGCCTCGTTGGGATCGGCGTGGTCCATGCGACTGGAATGAACTGGCCGGTGGCTGTTTCGTCACCGACATGGTGGATGGCGTTCACCGGCGGGCTCGGTGCCTACCTGGCGGTTCGGTGGCTGCGGCTCCCCTCGACCCGGGCCGGGCGCCGATCGATCTGGCCGCACGCTGCGGTAAGGCGCTGACCGTCGGGTACAGCAGCACGACGGCGACGACCCGGCGAACGATGTTTGTGACCCGAGAAGGAGGCGGCGTTCCTCGCGCTCACCCTAGCCCCGCCGACTGCGGTGTCGCTGTCGACTTGAAATGCCCTACTGAAAATCCTAGTGATCCACGTCGCGTTCGACTCGCGACACGGTGCCGCAGATCTACTTGGATGAGCCGATGGGCTGCTTCGACCATTGCACATCATCACCGAGCGTGCGGAGCGCGTCTCGCGCTCGTGAGCATCGCCTTGTTCGTGCACGTCGACCACGACCAACCGGTGGGGTCAACGACGGCGGGTGCTGTGGCGGATGACGGTGCCGGTGACGATGCCAACCAGCCAGCCGAGGATGGCCGCGAAGATGATGAGCCAGACGAGCGGGACCTCGCTTGTCCCGAAGACCCAGCTCACTTCGACCGGACGGGTGTTCTGCACGGCGAGCGCAACAAGCACGATGAGGAGAGCCGCGAGCACGAACATCCAGGTGTACAGACCGGCGCGGCGGCGGGTGCGGCGCGCCCGCTGCCCGCGGGTTTCCCGAGGTGTCGGTTCAGACGTCGTGTCTGCCAACGTCGTGCTCCAGCGACATCGTCGACGGCCTTCGCGCGAAGTGTACGCCTGCGGCAGGGTCGTGTTCCAGCGGACGTCGGGGGAGTTGTCGATCCCGACGCGCGCACAGGCGTGTTGCAACGCTGGCTGCGCTCGCACATGCGTGGGCGCGTACTGCCGCCGGGACAGCCGATGGTTTCCATTTCTCGCCGAACCGGCCCGGGAAACCAGCAGTTGCGCTATCGCTGGGCGGCGCGACGCGGACTCGCGACGCCACGGCTCTCCTCCTCACCGAACCCGTGCCAGCGCGCAAGGAGGACGCACGGCGGGACCGTTGGCCCAGGTGGGCTGAGCCAACCTCCACCGGGGGGTGCGTTGACGGCACCTGACTCCTCGGTACGCTGCTGGGATCATCAGGTCAGTTGTTGCTTCGCATTGGGAGACGTCGATGAGTCCTGAGGCCCACGACCCCGCAGGCCCGTCCCAGACCGCCTTCGAAGGCGATCCGCTCCTGGCCAGCTTGGTGCGGGACGTGAACACGCGTGACACCGAAGAAGGTCTCAGCATCACGCTGACGGTCGGTGGGGTACTCGTCTCTGGGAAGCTGGGTTCCCGCACGGCGTACAACAGAGCGTGCATGTGGCACCTTGACCAAGGCGCCGAACGGGACAGCGCTGGGGTCAGGGCAGCGTTCCGTGCAGATGTGGACGCTGATGAGGCGGCGCCGTCAGCGTGGCCTGAATATGTGCATGTGCAGGATGTGCGGTTCTTCGATGCGACGGGCGCGTCTGTTCCGCGTGGACGTCATTGGCCGTCCGTGTGGTGGCGCGGCCGCATCGAGGCCGTCGATGGGTGGACGCTGGGCGAGCTGCGGATCGACGCGCGCGAGGACCAATGATCTGCCGTGTTGAGCACTCACATCCTGGTACAGCGCAGACGGAGAGAGCCGGCGACCACACGCACCACCCGACGCGTCCGTTCGGCCAGCGGATGATGCTCGGCCGTTCGCACCTCTCTCGCCTCGTCTGCCCACGCCGACACCGCAGGAGCGAGCCGTGGTGGTCGGCGACCACCAGCCGCTGCGGTCAGGATCTACGGGCGGGAGTTTCCCCCGGCGACCCGGCATGCACGCCAGGGGCGATCAGACGCCTGCGAGGGAGCGGACCGACCGCTGCAGCCCTCGGCCCGTCGCCCACAGGTCCAGCGTCGCGCTGGCGACGTCGTCGACCAGGGGCACGACGTCGACGCCACCACGTTCGCGCAGGTCGAACGTCTTGATGTAGCCGCGGCACGTGTCGCACGACTCGATCCTGGCGGTCGGCCAGACGTCGGCGATCCAGCTGCCGACGCGTCGCGCGTCGTCCTCGCCACAGCTCACGCACCTGGCGCGCGGGTATGTCCAGTCCGCCGCGCAGCGGCTGCACCACAGCGACCGCGGCGAGCCGGCCATGAACTCACCGGACTCCTCGGCGATGATCGATACCTGGGCGGCGGCGCCGCACACCGGACACGCCGCGGCCGCCCAGTGCTCACGTCTGGGGACCGGCGCACCGATCGCAGCCAGCTCGAAGACAGGTTGCGCAGCGACGTTGATCCAGAAGCCGACCGCTGGATCGGGCAGCGCTGGATCGACCAGCCACTGCGCCACCGCTGCGGCTCGCAGTCCATGGTCGCCTAGAGCTCCCGCAGCCGTCATCAGCGGAGGCGGTAGCCTGCTGACCGGCACCAGCGCATCGATCGCGACGACGACCTCGCCATCGACCGGGTCGGCGATGTCGGCGGCGTCGACCAGCGGGTACGTCGCTGCTGCGGCCCGCTGTTCCGTCGGCGCGCGCAGCAGCGCACTCGCGGCCACGACCGTCGGGTCCTCCGCACGGCGCTGCTGATGCGCGAGCACCTCTACAAGCACCCGCATGGGGTGCTCGACCCCAGGGGTGTCCACGAGTTCGCGGGCCCGTGCCAGCCGCTCGTCGTACTGTGCCGGTCCGCCCCGACGTGGCCTCTTCATGCGGCCCCGGTGTCAGTGGTCGCGTCGTCGTCGCGGTCCTTGCGCCGGAACCACGCCGGGTGGTGGAACGCCGCCCACCGCCGAGGCACCCGGCCGCTGGTCATGGCCCCCATCGTCCCCGGGAACATCGCGGTCGACATGTACACATGGATGATGAAGCCGGCGACCGCCAGCAGGAACAGCACGTGGTGGCTGACCCGCGAGAGCTGGAGCAACCCGAGGCCGAACGACCCAGGGAACCACAGCGGGATGCCGGTGACCAGCAGCAGCACGGTGGTCAGCACCGCGAACCAGAAGTAGCCCTTCTGACCTGCGTTGTAACGTCCGACGTCAAGGTCGACGTGGCCGCTGCGTACGTAGGTGCCGAGATTGCGGACCCAGGCCCGGTCGACGCTGCTGAACAGCATGTCCTTGACCCAGGCGACGAACATGATGACAGTGGCGACCGTGAGGACGACGCCGATCACCGGGTGCATCCAGCGGACCGTCTGGCCGCCGCCGAGCACGTCGTAGAGCCACGCCATCCGTGGGTACCCGAGTGCGAGGCCCGACAGCAGCAGGTAGATGAACGACAGCGCGATCGCCCAATGCAGGATGCGGTCGAACAGCGAGTAGCGCTGGATCTCGCCCTCGTCGGGCGGTGCCAAGGCGCCGCCGGGGCGGGAGGGTTCGCGATCACCGGTGGCGGTCGTGGCGGCTCCGCCACCCGCGGCGGCGTCGCCCCGCGCGGACGACCCGTTGCCGTCACGGCCCTCCTTCTTCGCATAGGCCTCGGCGATGGCCACCTCCTCGGGTGGCGGCCGGCGGCGGCCGGTACGCAGGAAGAACAGGCCGACTCCCAGTAACCCCGCCCACATCGAGGCCGTGCCCAGCGTGCGCAGTGCGCGCAGCGACGTGAAGTACGTCCCCGGAACCTCGGGGTCCTCCGGCAGGTCGTAGCCGGCGAGCATGTCGCCGCGGGGCACCACGTACATCATGTGCAGCCCGCCGACGCCCTCCGGGTCGTAGAGCATGGCGTTGTCGAATCCGCGAGCGGCCAGCTTGGCGACCTTCTCCTCGCCGTAGGCGACCATGTCCTCCTTGGTGCCGAACCTGATGGACCCGGTGGGGCACGCCTTGACGCAGGCGGGCTCGAGCCCGTTGGACACCCGGTCGACGCACAGCGTGCACTTGTAGACCTTCTTGGTCTCCTCGTCGAAGCGGGGGATGTCGAAGGGGCA
>JAHWKT010000111.1 GCA_019347695.1 Actinomycetota bacterium
TCGGCCAGCGCCGCGGCGTCCAGGGCCGTGTACCGGTCGCGGTCGCCGCGGCCGGTCAGCCGTTCGGCGAGGCGCTCGGGGGTCGGGTACGGCGTCTCGGGCTTGGAGATCATGGCGCCGGTCGGCGTCTCGCGCGTTGCGGCCACCACCGCGGTGCGCCCGTGCGCACCGGCGGCGACCGCCCCATCGGCCGCCGCGACGAGCTGGTCGAACGCCACGATGACGTCGGCCTGGCCGGCGCCGATGGCGTTGGACCGTCGCGCCCCGCCGCGCGACAGCGTGAGGTCGCTGATCACCGGCCCGGCCTTCTGCGACAGGCCGGTCTGGTCGACCCCATCGACCGACCAGCCGTCGAGCATGGCCGCGGTCCCCAGGATCTGCGCGGCGGTCACCACGCCGGTGCCGCCGATCCCCGCCAGCCGCACGGCCACGCTGTCGACGGCGGCGACGGGCGGGTCGTCGATCCCGATCGCGTCCGGATCGGGGAAGCCGTTGCCGGTCTGCGCGATCGGGTCGACCTCGACGGTCATGAAGGCCGGGCAGTCGCCCTTGAGGCACGAGTAGTCGAAGTTGCAGCTCAGCTGGTCGATCCGGGTCTTGCGCCCCAGCGGGGTGTCCTGCGGCTGCACCGACAGGCAGTTGCTGACGTCGCCGCAGTCACCGCAGCCCTCACAGATGCGGTGGTTGATGACCACCCGCGTCGACGGCGTCTCGGCGCGCCCGCGCCGGCGGGCGCGCCGCAGTTCGGCCGCACACTCCTGATCGTGGATCAACACGGTGACACCCGGGCGGGACGCCAGGTGCCGCTGCGCCTCGACGATCCGGGTGCGGTCCCACACCTGCACGCCGTCGGGCAGGCCGCGGCGGTCGTAGCCGACGACGTCCTCGGTGGTGATCAGCACTTCGGTGACGCCGTGGCCCAGCAGCACGCCGGCCAGTGCGGGCACGGCGATGCTGTGGCTGGCGTCCTGCCCGCCCGTCATCGCGACGGTGTCGTTGTAGAGGATCTTGAACGTCATGTGGGCGCCGGCGCCGATGGCCGCCTGGATCGCCAGCTGCCCCGAGTGGAAGAACGTGCCGTCACCGAAGTTCTGGAATACGTGGTCGGTGTCGACGAACGGCTCCATGCCGATCCACTGGGCGCCCTCGTTGCCCATCGCGGTGATGCCGATCGACTCGCCAACGCGTTCCTCGTCCATCAGCAGGGTCATGCCATGGCACCCGGTGCCGGCGCCGACCACGGCGCCGTCGGGCACCTTGACGCCCCAGTTGTGGGGGCAGCCGGAACAGAAGAACGGCGTCCGGTTGGTCGCCAGCGGCAGCAGCTCGCGTTGTGGTGGTGGTGGCGGGGCGAGCCGGTCGGCCAGGCGCGCCTCGAGCCGCCCACGCAGGGCGGGGGCGATCACGTCGGCGTCGAGGTGTCCGTGGTTCGGCAGCAGACGGGTGCCGTCGGGGTCCCGCTTGCCGAGGACCCTCGGCCTGACCGACGCGTCGTACAGCGCATCGCGGACCAACCGCTCCAGCGTGGGGTTCTTCTCCTCGACGACGACGACCTCGTCGAGGTCACGCGCGAAGTCGGCCACGAGCGCCCGATCGAAGGGCACCGGCAGGCGCAGGTGCAGCAGGCGGATCCCGGCGGCGGCGACCGCATCGAGGTCGTCGAACCCGAGCCGTCGCAACGCGTCCAGCATCTGATAGTAGGTGTAGCCGGTCGCGACGAGCCCGATCCACGCCTCCGGGGGGTCAACGGTGACGCGGTTGAGTCCGTTGTCGACGCCGTAGCGGTAGGCCAGCGGCCAGCGGACCTCGTGGAACTGCTGCTCGGCGGCGACCATCCGCGGGCCGAGGAACTGGGCCGACGGCATTGGCGACCAGACCTGGCCGTCGATCTCGGTCGTGGGGATGACGAGCTCGTGATCGAGCACGGGAAGGTCGACGCTGCCAGTGCCGTCGGCGATCGGCGTGACGATCTTCAGCGCCGACCACAGCCCGGTGGCGCGGGACATGGCGATGCCGTGCAGACCCAGCTCGAGGCACTCGGCGATCGTGCCGGGGTACAGGATCGGCATGTGCAGGTCGATCAGTGCCGCGTCCGACGACGACGGCATCGTCGACGACTTGGCCGAGGGATCGTCGCCGACCAGCGCCAACGCCCCGCCGCCGGCGCTCGACCCGGCGAACCCGCCGTGGCGCAGCGCGTCGGTCGCGCGGTCCAGGCCCGGCGCCTTGCCGTACCAGATGCCGACGACGCCGTCGTAGCGCGCGTCGGGGCGGGTGGCCACCAGCTGCGAGCCCATGACGGCGGTGGCGCCGAGCTCCTCGTTGACGGCTGGCCGGTGCACGATCGCCAGCTCAGGGACGTGGCGCAGCGCCCGCGCGAGCTCCTGGTCGTACCCACCCAGCGGCGACCCCGGGTAGCCCGACACCAGTGCGGCGGTGTTCCGACCGGCCACCCGGTCGCGACGCAGCTGCTCGATGGGGATGCGCGCCAGCGCCTGGATCCCGGACATGAACACACGCCCGTCGCTGCGCTGATAGCGGTCCTCCAGGCGGTAGTCCGACAGGTCGGTCATCGCGCACCACCCGCTCCGTCGTGGGGACGATCGCCGGCGGCGCGGGTCGCGACCGCGGTGATCAGCTCGTAGTTGGCGACCTCGACGCCGTCGTCGTTGATCACCATGGCGTCCCAGCGCACCTCGCCGTAGGGCTGGTCCTCCCGGGGGCTGATGGTCTTGCACGTCAGGGCCACCGAGATGGTGTCCCCGAGGTACACGGGAGCGCCGAACCGCAGCTCGGTCAGGCCCTGGTTGGCCAGCAGCGGCCCCGGGTCGGTGTACACGAACAGCCCGGCCGCGAACGACAGCACGAGGTAGCCGTGCGCCACGCGGCGCTCGAAGAAGGGGTGGTGGGCCAGCGCGGCGTCGTCGAGGTGGGCGTAGAAGCGGTCGCCGGTGAACTCGGCGAAGTGCTCGACGTCGTCGGTGGTGATCGTGCGCGGCTCGCTGACGAACGTGTCGCCGACCGCCAGGTCCTCCAGATAGCGGGCCATCGGGTGGTCGTCGGTCACGTTCCGGCCCGCGCCCGGCATCCAGGCGCCCACCGCCGCGGTCACCAGGTCGGGCGGACCCTGCACCGCGGTGCGCTGCATGCAGTGCAGCACCGCGCGGACACCGCCGAGCTCCTCGCCGCCGCCGGCCCGGCCCGGCCCACCGTGGACCATGTGCGGCAGCGGCGAGCCGTGCCCGGTCTGCTCGTCGGCGCAGTCGCGGTTGACCAGGTGCAGCCGGCCGTGGTCGGCCGCCACACCGAGCACGATGTCGCGGGCGATGCTCGGGTCGTAGGTGAACAGCGACCCGACGAGGCTGCCGTCGCCCATTCGTGCCAGCTCGATCGCCTCGTCGGTGCCGCCATACGGCAGCACGGCGCACACCGGGCCGAACGCCTCGACCGTGTGCAGCGGCGGCGCGGTCGGGTCGTCGGCGTACAGCACCTGCGGCGGGAGGAACGCGCCGGCCTCGGCGTCGGCGCCGTGCACCGCGAACCCCGCACCGTCGCCCGTCACCAGCTCGCTGACATCGGCCAGTCTGGCGACGGCGTCGCGGACCTCGTCGCGCTGGCCGTGGCTGGCCAGTGCGCCCATGTCGGTCGCCGGATCGGCCGGGTCGCCGATGCGCAGCTTCGCCAAGCGCTCGCGCAGCGTCCCGGCGACGGCGTCGGCGTGCTCGCGCGGTGCGATCACCCGGCGGATCGCCGTGCAGCGCTGGCCCGCCTTGGCGGTGATCTCGCTGACGACCTCGTCGACGTACAGGTCGAACTCCGCCGTGCCCGGCTTGGCGTCGGCGCCGAGGATCGCGCAGTTCAGCGAGTCGCGTTCGGCATTGAACCGCACCGCCTCCGCCAGCACCGTCGGATGCCCCGCCAGCGTCGTGGCCGTCGCCGCCGAGCCGGTGAACGCCACCATGTCGCGACCGGTGAGGTGATCGAACAGGTCGCCGGTCGAGCCACAGATCAGCTGCAGCGCACCCTCGGGCAGGATGCCCGACTCGATGATCCGGCGGACCACCAGCTCGGTGAGATACGCCGTCTGGCTCGCGGGCTTGACGATCGTGGGCACGCCGGCGACCACGGCGGGCGCGAGCTTCTCGAGCATCCCCCACACCGGGAAGTTGAAGGCGTTGATCTGCACGACCACGCCGCGCAGGGGGGTGTAGACGTGCTGGCCAACGAACGTGCCGCGCCGCGACAGGCGCTCCGGTGCGCCGTCGCGGTACACGGTGTCGTTCGGCAGCTGCTGGCGGGCCTTGCTCGAGATGACCCGCGTCGTGATGATGCCGCCGTCGATGTCGAAGCCCGCGTCGTGTCGCGTCGCGCCGGTCGCCAGCGACAGTGCGTGGAACTCGTCGCGGCGCTCGTGGAGGTACGCGGCCAGGGCCTTGCAGAGCATGGCGCGCTGGTGGAACGTCAGCGCCCGCAGCGCCGGACCGCCCACGCGACGGCCGTGGTCGAGCATCCCGGCCATGTCCAGGCCCGTGCTCGAGATCCGGGCGACCGGCTCGCCGGTCACGGCGTTGCGCAGCTCGACACCGTCGTCGGGCGCGGTGTACCAGCGACCCTGCGCGTAGCTGCCCAACATGTCCGCGTCCCCCATCATGCGTCGTAGTCCACGGTCAGCTGCTCGGACACCGGCAGCGACTGGCATGTCAGCACGAACCCTTGCCCCACCTCGTCCTCGTCGAGCGCGAAGTTGCGCCGCATGCGCACCTCGCCGTCCCGCAGCAGTGCCCGACACGTACCGCACACGCCGCCCTTGCACGCGAACGGCAGGTCGGAGCGCACCTGCTGCGCGGCGTCGAGGATCGGCATGTCGACCGGCAGCGGCATCGTCGTCGTCCGCCCGTCGAGGATGATGGTGGCTTCCGCCACGTCACCGGAGAACTCCGGGTCGGCATGGTCGACCTCGGGTGGTGGCTCGTACTCGACGTAGAACAGCTCGCGGTGGATCCGCTCGATCGGCACGCCGTGCTCCTTGAGCAGCACGCGTGCGTCGTCGACCATCCCGTGGGGGCCGCACAGCCACCAGTGGTCGACGTCGGCGACCGGCACCAGCGTGGCCAGCAGCTCCGCGAGCCGATCGGCGTCCATGCGGCCGCTGAACAGCTCCGCGTCGCGTGGCTCCCGCGACAGCACGTGCACCAGCTGGAAGCGCGACGGGTACCGGTCCTTCAGGTCCGCCAGCTCGTCGAGGAACATCACGGTGTCGGTCCGCCGGTTGCCGTACAGCACCGTGACCTGCGCGCGCTCGTCGGCCGCCAACAGCGACGCGGCGATCGACAGGATCGGGGTGATGCCGGAGCCGGCCGCGATCAGCACGTGCCGTCCCGGATCGCCGGACAGGTCGGGCACGAACCGTCCCTGCGGGGGCAGGACGTCGATCTCGTCGCCCGGCTCGACCTCGTGCACGAGCCACGGTGACAGCGCACCGCCCGGGACCTCGCGCACACCGATGCGGGGTGCATGGCCCGCCGGTGCGCAGATCGAGTACGAGCGGCGCTCGTCGGTGCCGTCGACCTGGCGCCGCAGCGTCAACGACTGCCCGGGCCGGAACGCGAAGGTCTCGGCCAGCTCGTCGGGTACGTCGAAGGTCACGGCGACCGCGTCGTCGCACAGCTGCTGCACGCTGGCGACACGCAGCCGGTGGAACCGGGTACGTGCGTCCGTCTCGGCCACCGAGCCAGCCACCATCTAGAGCTCCTTGATGTGCTCGAACGGTTCGCTGCACACCGTGCAGCGGCGCAGCGCCCTGCAGGCCGTAGAGCTGAACTGCGACACCAGCACCGTGTCGGGCGACCCGCACTGCGGACAGTCGACCTGGCGGGGTCGTGGGTGCAGTGCGACGAGCACCGGGGCGTCGTCGCGCGGTGCCGGACCGGGCGGCGCGATGCCGTGGTCGGCCAGGGCCCGGCGTCCGGCGGGCGTGATGTCGTCGGTCGACCACGGCGGCGACAGCACCGTGCGGACCTCGACGCGGTCGTAGCCCGCCTGCTGCAGCTTCCTGGTGAGATCGACCTTCATCGCGTCCATCGCCGGGCAGCCCGAGTAGGTGGGGGTGATCGACACGATGACCGTCCCATCGGGGGACATCTCGACGTTGCGCAGCACCCCCAGGTCGGCCAGGGTGAGCATCGGCAGCTCGGGATCGGCGACGGTGGCCGCGACCGCCTGCGGGGTCGGCAGATCCCCACCCGCCGCTCGCTGCGCTCGCCCTCGCCCTGTCACCAGGTGGCCTCCGGGTGCTGGCGGGCGACGCTCTGCAGCTCGGCGACCAGGTAGCCCATCGCCTCGGTGTGCGCGCCGTCCCGCCCACCCCGACCCGACACCATCGCCAGCGGTGCCACGTCCGGCACGTCGAGTCGTGCGGCCTCGAGTACGGTGCCGACCACCTCGTCGAACGCATCGCGCAGGTCCGCCGGGTCGACGGCGACGCCGGCCTCGGCCAGGCGCCGCTCGACCGCGTGCGCCGCGAAGAGCTCGTCGACGAGTGGCCACACCGCTTCGAGGCCGGCGCGCATGCGGCGACGCGACTCGTCGGTTCCGTCGCCGAGGCGCACCACCCATCCCGCGGCGTAGTCGCGGTGGTAGCGCAGCTCGTTGACGGCCTTGGCGGCGATGGCGGCAAGCACCGGATCGGCCGAGTCGCGCAGACCGGTGCACAGCGCCAACCGCCAGGTCGAGAACACCAGCAGCCGTACCATGGTGTGCGCGAAGTCGCCGTTGTCGACCTCGGCCAGGCGCACGTTGCGGAACTCGTGGTCGGCGCGGAAGAACGCGAGCTGATCCTCGTCGCGCCCGGTGCCGTCGGCGTGGCCCGCGCGGGCGAGCAGCATGCGCGCCTGCCCGAGCAGATCCAGGGCGATGTTGGCCAGCGCGAGCTCCGCTTCCAGCTCCGGTGCGTGGGTGCACCACTCCGTGAAGCGGTGGGACATGACCAACGCGTCGTCGCCGAGCATCTGGCAGTAGCCCGAGAGGTCGTCGCCGTCGATGCCGTCGGGCACCGACGTGTCGATGCCAGCGAGCGGGTCGTGGAAGCCCGTGCCGAACGCCCAGCGGGCGTCGCCGTCGCTATCGGTCGCGATCAGCGCCTGATACGCGCTCTCGTCAGTGCTCATGGCCGATGCCCACCACTGGCACACGCAGTGTGCCCTTCCGAGCAAGGAGGTCGTTGGTCCCTGCGGAGGACCTTGGAGGGCGGGTGGGTGAGCGGTCCGAAGCGGGGACCAACGACCGACGCCCTACCGCTGCCGCTACTGGAGGCACGCATCACATATGGGGGACGTCGTCGGGGATGTCGTAGAAGGTCGGGTGGCGGTACACCTTGTCACCGCTGGGCGCGAAGAACGGATCCTTCTCGTCGGGGCTGGACGCGGTGATCTCGTCGGCACGCACGACCCAGATGCTGACACCCTCGTTGCGGCGGGTGTACACGTCGCGCGCGTTGTGCAGCGCCATCTCGGAGTCAGCCGCGTGCAGCGAGCCGACGTGGACATGGTTCAGTCCGCGCTTGCCCCGCACGAACACCTCGAACAGCGGCCACGAGGAGTCCGGGGCCGCGGTGAAGTCGCCCGTGGGCACCCCCGTGGTCGGCACGGCGCCATGCCCACCTTCGGTCGTGTACTCAGTCCGGCGAAGCTGTCCCTGGGCCGTTGGGAGTTGAGCGCCAGCGAGACGCCCAAGGTTCGTGGAACCAGGCTCCGGGGAGGAGTCCTCGCCGCTCACGCAACGGCCTCCACCGGATCCTCGGTGTGTTTGGCGGCCCACGCGATGGCCGCCTCGCGGACCCACTCGCCGTCCTCGTGCGCGCGACGACGCGTCGCGAGGCGCTGCGCGTTGCACGGGCCGTCACCGCCGACGACGCGTGTGAACTCGTGCCAGTCGATCTCGCCGAAGTCGTAGTGCCCGCGCGCCTCGTTCCAGCGCAGCTCGGAGTCGGGCAGCGTGACGCCGAGCACCTCGGCCTGGGGCACGGTCATGTCGACGAACTTCTGGCGCACCTCGTCGTTGGTGTCGCGCTTGATGCCCCATGCCAGCGACTGGGCCGTGTTGGGCGACTTGTCGTCCGGCGGCCCGAACATCATCAGCGATGGCCACCAGAACCGGTCGACCGACTCCTGCACCATCGCGCGCTGCGCATCGGTGCCCGCCATCATCGTCAGCAGCAGCTCGTAGCCCTGCCGCTGGTGGAACGACTCCTCCTTGCAGATGCGGATCATCGCGCGGGCGTACGGGCCGAACGAGCAGCGGCACAGCGGCACCTGGTTGCAGATGGCGGCCCCGTCGACCAGCCAGCCGATCGTGCCGACGTCGGCGAACGTCAGCGCGGGGTAGTTGAAGATCGACGAGTACTTCTGTGCGGCGTCGATCAGCTTCTGCGTGAGCGTCCCCCGGTCGACACCGAGCGTCTCCGCCGCCGAGTACAGGTACATGCCGTGGCCCGCCTCGTCCTGGACCTTGGCCAGCAGGATCGCCTTGCGACGCAGGCTCGGGGCACGGGTGAGCCAGTTGCCCTCAGGCTGCATGCCGATGATCTCGGAGTGCGCGTGCTGCGCGATCTGCCGCACCAGCGTGCGACGGTAGCCATCGGGCATCCAGTCGCGGGGTTCGATGCGGCGGTCCCGATCGATGAGCTGCTGGAACCGGTCCTGTTGATCCCCGCCCGCCGGCTCGCTGCGCTCGCCCGCACCCTGTTGATCCCCGCCCGCCGGCTCGCTGCGCTCGCCCGCACCCTGTAGCTGAGTCTCGTCCACCACCGACCCGGCGGAAGTGCTCGCCTCGACCCTCGTCATGCCAGGCCCTCCATCTCCGACCGACCGTTCGGTCAATGTACCGTCCCCCGCTCACGGGCTGCAAGCCGTCACGTGCCGGTGAACCGTGGCCGCCGCTTGTCGAGGAACGCGTCGACCGCGTTCCGGTGATCGGCGGTCCGGGCGAGCCGCTCCTGTGCCGTGGCCTCGCGCTCCAACGCGTTCTCCAGGTCCTGGGTGGGCACGTCACGCAGCAGTTGCTTCACCTCGGTGTACGCCAACGTGGGTCCCGCCGCAAGGCGTTCCGCCACCTCGCCGGCGACACGATCGACGTCCGCCGCCAATGCGACCTGCTGGACCAACCCCCACGCGTGCGCCTCGGACGCGTCGAACGGCTGACCGCGCAGCAGCAGGTCAGTGGCCCGGCCCACACCGACGGTGCGCGCGAGCGCACGTGTCAGCCCGGAGTCGCTGGCGAGGCCGATGCCGGTGAACGCGGTGGCGAACGTCGCGTCATCCGCGGCGATCCGGATGTCGCCGGCCAGCGCGAAGCCAAGCCCCGCGCCGACGCAGGCACCGGAGATCGCCACGACGACAGGGACGTCGAAGGTGGCGATGCCCATGACGATCCGGTTGTAGTGCTCCCGGACGGTGTCGAGCGCCGAATCGACGTCGGCCGCCAGCGCCTCGGCGTGTTCGCGCAGGTCCTGACCGACGCAGAACGCCGGACCTTCGGCCCGCAACAGCACCGTACGCACGCCGTCGGCGTCGTGTGCGTCGTCGAGCGCCGCGAGGAAGTCCCGCTTCATCTGCAGTGTCAGCGCGTTGCGCGCCTCGGGTCGTCGCAACGTGAGCGTCGCGACGCCGTCGTGGACATCGACGGTCACCAGGGCCACGGGTCCTCCTGTCGTTCTGCCGGTGGCGTCCGGGGGTCAGGTCGGGATCACGCGGGCGCGGCGACGTCGTCGCCAGCGCGCTCGGCGAGGGCGGGCACCCCGTCGAGCCCATCCAGGACCAGTCCGACGAGCATCGCGACATAGTCGTCGCGCGACATCGGACCGTCCGGCCGGAACCAGCGGTAGTGCCAGTTGAGCATGCCGAACAGCGACATCGTGATGGGAGTGCGCACGTCGGGTCGGTCGGCCAGCCGCGGGTCGACCGCCGCGAGCACCGCGGCGACCACGTCGACCACCTGCCGCTGTGCCGTGCGGATCTCCCGACGTTGCGCCTCGGGGAGGCGCGCCAGGTCGTTGAGGATCGCGGCGTGTCGGCTCTGCGCGTCGTCGTACGAGCACAGGATGGCGGCGATCAGCGCCCGCAGACGGTCACGCGGCGCCAGCGTGGGGTCGTCGGCCGCATGCACGACAGCGAGCAGGTCGTCGGTGTAGGTGCGTAGCAGGTCGTACAGCACCGCTTCCTTCGACGGGTAGTAGTGGTAGATCCACGCCTTGGACCCCCCTGACGCTGCGGCCAGCATCGACACCGATGTGGAGCCGAAACCATGCTCGGCGAACAACTGTGCGGCGGCGTCGAGGATCCGTTGCCGCTTCTCGTCGTAGTCGGTGGAGCGTTCGCGGGCCGTGGTCGTCTCCTTGGTCGTCCGTGATCGGTTGCGGGCCGTCGTGCTCAGGCGGTCGGGGGTGCCGTGTCGGTGTCGTCGAGGATCGGGCGTCCCAGCGTGCGGCTGCGGCCACGAAACTCGGCGACCACGTCGCCGTCAGCGGTGCGCACGGTCACGTCGTACACCCCTGACCGGCCGTGGCGCACCCGCTCGGTCGCGTCGGCCACCAACTGCTGGCCCCGCAACGCGGGCCGCACGAACACCGCGTCGCCGGACGCCGCGACGGTCACCTGGTCGTAGGTGTTGCACGCGAACGCGAACGCGGTGTCGGCGAGCAGGAACACGTACCCGCCGTGGCACAGGTCGTGGCCGTTGACCATGGTGTCGGCGACCGTCATCACGGCCCGCGCGCGACCCGGTGCGACGTCGCTGATCTCGATGCCCAGGTGCTGCGAGGCGCGGTCGGCCGCGTACATCCGCGCGGCACAGCGCACGGCGAGATCGTCACCGGAGACGGCAGGCGGGCCACCACCGTGTTGCGTCGTGTCCACCGTTCGTCACCCTCCGCCTGGTCGATCGGCATCCGCGACCGGCCGGCCGGTCAATCGTACCGGGTGTCGCAGCCGCCCCTGACGCTCACCGGACGCCGCGTCGCGCCCTGCGGGCGCGTGGATGCCATGCCCCGGTGGTGTCCGCACGTGGCCATGCGGGGCAAGATGCCGGCATGACTGATCTCGTGACCACACAGCGCCACGGCGACGTCGCCGTGATCACCATCGACAACCCACCGCTCAACGTCTTCAGCCCGGGCGTGCCCGAGGGCGTCGCCGAGTACGTGCGGCAGGCCGAGGCCGACGACGACGTGTGTGCCATCGTCGTCACCGGTGCCGGGCGACACTTCGTCGCCGGTGCCGACATCAACACCTTCGACATGCCCCGCGACGAGGCACCGGACCTGCGGGGTCTGGTCGACACGCTCGCCCGATCGTCGAAGCCGGCGGTCGCCGCGATTCACGGCACGGCGTTCGGTGGCGGGCTCGAGATGGCGCTCGCTTGCAACTGGCGCATCGCGGCACCCGACGCCAACCTCGGGCTGCCGGAGGTGAAGCTCGGCCTCCTGCCCGGGGCGGGGGGCACCCAACGGCTGCCCCGCCTCGTGGGGCTCGAGGCCGCGCTGCGGATGATCCCGTCGGGGTCGTCGGTCGACGCCGAGCGGGCGCAGCAGATGGGGCTGGTCGATCAGGTCGTTGAGGAGGATCTGATCGAGGCGGCCGTGGCGTTCGCGGTCGACAAGGCCGGCGACGACGATGCGCTGCGGCGCACCCATGAGATGGAGGTCACCGTCGACGGCGATGCCGACGAGATCCTGCGCGGCGCCCGCGCCGAGGCGGCCGATCGCGCCCCAGGCCTGATCGCCCCCCAGTGGTGCATCGACGCGATCGAGTACGCGCTGCGCATGCCCTTCGACGAGGGCGTCGAGCGGGAACGGGAACTCTTCCACGACCTGATGGCCTCCGACCAGTCGGCCAGCCTGCGTCATGTCTTCTTCGCAGAGCGCAAGGCCGCCAAGATCGACGACGTCGACGATGACGTGCAGCCCAAGCGCATCGAGCAGGGTGCGGTGATCGGCGCCGGCACGATGGGCGGCGGCATCGCCATGAACTTCGCCAACGCCGGCATCCCGGTGACCGTGGTCGAGGTCGGCAAGGACAGCCTCGACTCGGGGCTGGACAAGGTCGAGCAGAACTACCGGCGCACGGTCGACAAGGGCCGCCTCGACAGTGACGAGATGCGCGCACGCATGGAGCGCATCACCGGCACCGTCGAGTTCGACGGGGTCGCCGACGCCGACGTGGTGATCGAAGCCGTGTTCGAGGACATGGACCTCAAGCGGGACGTGTTCCGGCGGCTCGACCGCGTCGCGGCTGACGACGCGGTGCTGGCGACCAACACCTCGACGCTGGACGTCAATGACCTCGCCGCGGCCACCGACCGTCCCGGATCGGTCGTCGGCATGCACCTCTTCAGCCCCGCGA
>JAHWKT010000112.1 GCA_019347695.1 Actinomycetota bacterium
CCGGAGGCGGCCCCTGGGCCGTTAGGAACGCAGCGAGCTTGCGAGGTGCGTGACTGTTGTTGTCCGCCGGAGGCGGCCCCTGGGCCGTTAGGAACGCAGCGAGCTTGCGAGGTGCGTGACTGTTGTTGTCCGCCGGAGGCGGCCCCTGGGCCGTTAGGAACGCAGCGAGCTTGCGAGGTGCGTGACTAAGTGCTGGTGCTTGGCATCGAGACGTCCTGTGACGAGACCGCGGCCGCGCTCGTCGAGGACGGCGTGACGGTCCGCGCCAACGTCATCGGATCGCAGATCGACCGGCACCGGCCGTTCGGTGGCGTGGTGCCCGAGATCGCCGCGCGCGCCCACGTCGACCTGCTCCTGCCGACGCTGGACCGGGCGCTGGTCGAGGCCGGCGCGACCTACCGCGACGTCGACGCGATCGCGGTGACGGCCGGACCGGGGCTCATCGGGTCGCTGCTGGTGGGTGTCGCGGCCGCCAAGGCGCTCGCGCTCGCGCACGACAAGCCGATGATCGGCGTGAACCACCTGGAGGGGCACGTGTGTGCGGCGCAGCTGGAGTTCGGCCTGCTGCAGCCGCCGTTGGTCGCCCTGATCGTCAGCGGCGGGCACACCAGCCTGGTGCTCGGTGACGCCGACGGTGGGTTGACCACACTCGGCGCCACGCTGGACGACGCGGCCGGCGAGGCGTTCGACAAGATCGCCCGGTTCATCGGACTGCCGTATCCCGGCGGTCCGGAGATCGACCGGCTCGCGCAGCAGGGTGACCCCGACGCCGTGGCGTTCCCGCGGGCGCTGGCCCACGACGGGACCTACGACTTCTCCCTGTCCGGGCTGAAGACCGCCGTGATCCGCGAGCTCCGGCGCCGACAGGCGGCGGGCGAGTCGATCCCGCTGGCCGACATCGCCGCGTCGTTCCAGGAGGCGCTGGTCGAGGTCGCCGTGGCCAAGACGGTCGCCGCGGCCAACGACCACGACGTCGACACGGTGCTGGTCGCCGGGGGAGTGGCGGCCAACTCGCGCCTGCGTGAGCGGATGGGCGCAGCGTGCGCCGACGCGGGTCTGCGATTTCTCGCGCCAACGCCGCTGCTGTGCACCGATAATGGAGCCATGATCGCCGCCGCCGGCTGGAACCGGTTGATGAAGGGAGAGCGGTCTGCGCTGGACCTGTCCGCCGACCCGGGGCTGGTCCTGCAGGGCTGGTCGACCCCATGAGCGCCTCGAGTGGCGGCAGCGGGGGGTGTGGGTCATGACGTTGGCGGCGTCACCGGACGCCCAGGCGGTGCGGTTGACCCGGGAGCACGTCGCGGTGCTCATGCGCCGCCTCGAGGACGACTTCGGCCGCGCCGGAACACCGTCGGAAGGCGTGGCCGCCCATCAGTTCCTGCTCGACGCGCTCGATCGCGGTGAGCACCGGGCGATGACGGTGTGGCCGGCGAGCGGCCCGCCGCACGGTGTGTGCTACGTCGGCGCCGGCGGCCTCGTTGTGCCGGGGGGTCTGTCGAGCGCTGCCGAGCCGTTGGCCGCGGCGGTGGGAACGTCGGGGTGGCGGGTGCTGGTCGGTGACCTGACGATCGGACAGGCCGTCGTCGATGCGGCCGGCAGCGGCCTGTTCCGGCGGCGGCCCTATGCCCGTGAGCAGCGGCTCATGGTCGCGGAGCGTCGCACGTCGGTGCGCCCGGGTCCGTCCGGGCTGCGGCGCGCGGACCGCGGCGACGTCGACGTGCTGACCGAGTTCGCCTGCGGACTGCACGTCGAGGACCAGATGGGACCGCCGCTGTCACGCAGCGGACGGTCGTCGGTGCAGCAGCGGGTGGGCAACAGCGTCCGACGCGGCTCGAGCTGGGTCATCGAACGCGACGGCCGCGTCGTCGGCAAGATCGACGTGTCGATCGAAAGCCGCCGTCGGGGCGCACAGCTGGCCGGCGTCTACGTCGACCTCCGGTGGCGGGGCCGCGGCCTGGCGCAGCGGGGGATCGCCGAGCTGACCGATCGGCTGCTGGCCGACGGGCTGCCGTCGGTGACGCTGCACGTCCGCGCCGACAACGCGCCGGCGATCCGTGCGTACGAGGCGGCCGGCTACGTGCAGCGGCGACGCTGGGTGCTCGCGCTGCGGTGAGTGACCGAGCGGCCCTACGGCCGCGGCTGGTGCAGCAGGCCCTCGTCCTCGAGGCGGCCGACGAGCTCGTCGGGCTCGGTGCCGTAGATGACCGACAGTGCCCGCAGGTCCTCGCCGCGGATCGTCAGGACGTTGCCGTTGTAGTCGCCCCGCTGCATCTGGATGGTGTGCGCGAACCGCGACACGGGCTTGAGGTCCGGGTCCAGGCCGTCGCTGGCCAGCCGACGAAGGTCGAGCATCACCTTGGCGCTCGACCCCCCGTTGGCGGCCGCCGACAGCTCCTCCTTGGGCAGCAGCTCCGACACGGGTACGTTGTAGAACTCGCTGAGCTCGGCGAGCTTGGCCACCGACACCGCGCGATCGCCCCGCTCGTAGGATCCGACCACGACGGCCTTCCACCGGCCCTCCGACATCTCCTCGACCTGCTGGAGTGTCAGCCCCTGTTGCTGGCGAATCGCGCGAAGGCGTGCCCCCAACCGCTTTTGGTACTCATTCGTTACCAACCGTGTGCCTCCTTCGCGTGCACCAGGCCTCTACGACCGTGGTCATACGCCTAGCCAACGCGCGTTTTCGCCGCTCAACGCCGTGTGAACGCATGATAACACATCCTTACGGATAGTGAGACGGCCTGGGGATGTCCGCAGGGCGGAGCGCCCTCCGCACACTCGTACATCGGACCACCTCGAGTTCTGTCGACCACCTTGCCGGCACACTTCGTGGTGGTCGACGCAGCTCGACAATACGCCGCCCTCCGTCGACCACCCCGAACTCCTGCGTCGAAGGTGGTCGACGTAGGTCGGGGTGGGCGTGGCGGGCGGTGGCGTGAGGGAAGTTGAGTGCTGTACGCGCAGGTTTCAAGCAGAGTTCATCGGGGAGGCTTGCACTCGAGGGCGGATGTTGCTAAGTTTCTTCCTAGCACTCCCGTTCAGTGAGTGCCAACACCCAAAGCAGCCCGTCCGCGGGTTGTGACGCCCCACCATCATCACCATCACGGCTGACGAGCAGTCAGTCGCGCCAAGCAGTAAAGGAGGAGGCATGGCGACCGCAACGAAGGTTGCGCTCAAGCCGCTGGAGGACCGCGTTGTCGTACAGGCCAACGAGGCCGAAGAGACGACCGCGAGTGGTCTGGTCATCCCGGACACCGCCAAGGAGAAGCCACAGCAGGGCACGGTCATCGCCGTTGGCCCCGGACGGATCTCCGACCAGGGCGAGCGCATCACGCTCGACGTCAGCGAGGGCGACACCGTCGTCTACTCGAAGTACGGCGGCACCGAGATCAAGCTCAGTGGTGAGGAGTACCTGATCCTGTCGGCCCGCGACATCCTCGCGAAGGTCGAATAGCGGCACGCCTACCCAGACGCACCACCCCAGCGCCAAGGAGGCAATCGCAACTATGGCAAAGCAACTGAAGTTCAGTGAGGACGCCCGTCGCAGGCTCGAGACCGGTGTCAACCGGCTCGCCGACGCGGTCAAGGTCACGCTCGGTCCGAAGGGCCGGAACGTGGTCCTGGAGAAGAAGTGGGGTTCGCCCACGATCACCAAGGACGGTGTGACGGTCGCCCGCGACATCGAGCTCGAGGACCCCTACGAGAACATGGGGGCCCAGCTGGCGAAGGAGGTCGCGACCAAGACCAACGACGTCGCCGGTGACGGCACGACGACCGCGACCGTGCTGGCCCAGGCGATGGTCCGTGAGGGCCTGCGCAACGTGGCCGCCGGCGCCAACCCGATGCAGCTCAAGCGCGGCATCGACGCCGCCGTCGAGCGCGTCGTCGAGGCGATCGCCCAGACGTCGCGCGACATCGAGACCCAGGACGAGATCGCGCACGTCGCGTCGATCTCGGCCAACAACGACGACGACATCGGCAAGGTCATCGCCGAGGCGATGGACAAGGTCGGCAAGGACGGCGTCATCACCGTCGAGGAGTCCCAGACCTTCGGGCTGGAGCTCGACTTCGTCGAGGGCATGCAGTTCGACAAGGGCTACATCTCCCCGTACATGGTGACCGACACCGAGCGCATGGAGGCGGTGTTCGAGGAGCCGTACGTCCTGATCGCGAACCAGAAGATCAGTGCGGTCCACGACCTGCTGCCGGTGCTCGAGAAGGTCATGCAGGCCGGTCGCCCGCTGATCATCGTGGCCGAGGACCTCGAGGGTGAGGCCCTGGCGACGCTGGTCGTCAACAAGATCCGCGGGACGTTCCAGTCCGCCGCGGTCAAGGCGCCCGGGTTCGGTGACCGCCGCAAGGCCATGCTGCAGGACATCGCGATCCTGACCGGTGGCCAGGTCATCTCCGAGGACGTCGGGCTCAAGCTGGACAGCATCACGCTGGACCTGCTGGGCAAGGCCCGCAAGGTGACCATCACCAAGGACAACACGACCATCGTCGAGGGCGCAGGCCAGGACGAGGACATCCAGGGTCGGATCCGTCAGATCAAGAACGAGATCGACAACACCGACTCCGACTGGGACCGCGAGAAGCTGCAGGAGCGGCTGGCCAAGCTGTCCGGCGGTGTCGCGGTCGTCAAGGTCGGAGCGGCGACCGAGGTCGAGCTCAAGGAGAAGAAGCACCGCATCGAGGACGCGCTGTCCGCGACGCGGGCCGCGGTCGAGGAGGGCATCGTCGCCGGTGGTGGCGTGTCGCTGCTGCAGGCCGGCACGGCGCTCGAGAAGCTCGACCTCGAGGGCGACCAGAAGACCGGCGCGGAGATCGTGCGCAAGTCGCTGTCGTCGCCGCTGTACTGGATCGCCGCGAACGCTGGCTACGAGGGCAGCGTCGTGGTCGAGAAGGTCCGCGGCCTGAAGTCCGGTGAGGGGCTCAACGCCCTGACCGGCGAGTACGGCGACATGATGCAGTTCGGTGTGCCGGACCCGGCCAAGGTGACGCGTTCGGCGTTGCAGAACGCGGCCAGCATCGCCGGTCTGATGCTGACGACCGAGACGCTGATCGTCGACAAGCCCGAGCCCAAGGAGGACGGGGCCGGAGGCGGCCACGACCACGACATGGGCGGCATGGGCGGCATGGGCTTCTAGTCCACGAACGAGCCGCGCGCTCGACGATCCTCGAGCGCGCGGACGGCGTCCCGACACCAACCGGGGCGCCCACCCCACAGCAGCACACGAAGGGCGGCCGAGATGGCCGCCCTTCGCGCTGTGCGGGGATGTGTCCACAGCGGTGAAGGCGGCGGCGGTCGAGCCGACGTGTCTCGTAGCACTGTCACCGAACCCGGATGCTGCCACGGACACCAAGCCCCCTCGCGTGCCTCACCACCGGCCGACCGCAGCAGTGGTCACGGCCGCCGGACTGCTGAGCGCGTGCATCGGCGTCGCCACCGGCGCGGTCGGAGTGATCATCGCCGGCGTCGCCGCCTGCGCGGGCGCGCTCGGCGTCATCGTCACGCGCCGCCGCCGGCAGGTCGACGCCGACGTGGTCGCGTACCTCGACGCCTGGGTGTCCGAGATCGATCCCGGCACGGCGACCGAGCGCATCGCCGGACCCGCGCTGGAAATGGCGCGCGAGTTGACAGGTGCCCGGCGCGCGGAGCTCGTGCTGTTCCGCGAGGGCGTCGGATGGCATCTGCGGCACCGTGACGAGCAGCGCGACGACGGCTGGCATCCGCTGTCGGAGCCGCTCGCGCTGGCCGGGTTCCACGCGAACCTGGCGGACGGCGCGATCGGTCTGCACCTCGGTCGCCGTCGGCGCGGCGAGCGCGACGAGCACGCCCGCGTCCGCGCGGAGCTGCTCGACGGGACCTCCGGGCCGGTGCTCATCGTGCCGGTGCACGGCAGCCATGCTCGCGGCACCCTGCTGGTCGCCGACCCGGTCGGTCCCACGCTCCTGGCCGGCGTCGCCGGGCGCTGGTCCAACGCCAGGTTCCTCCGGCGAGGTGCCGCGACGTTCCCACCAGCCGCGCAGGCGCGGCTGCAGCTGCTGTCCGCCCAGCTCGGCGGACAGCTCGACGCGAGCCTGCTGGCCGAGCAGGTCCGCAACGCCACCGACCGCAAGCTGCGGACCGCGACCACCGACGTGTTGACGGGCCTGCCCAACCGTGCGGTGTTCGTCGAACGCGTCGACGATGCCGCGAGCCTGTCGTCGCCGGCCCTGCTGATGGCGGTCCTGCTCGTCAACCTCGACCGCTTCCGGGAGATCAACGCGACGTTCGGCCACCAGGTCGGCGACCATCTGCTCAAGCAGTTCGGGATGCGGCTGCGCGATTCGCTGCCGGTGACCGCCACCGTCGCCCGACTGGGCGGCGACGAGTTCGCCGTGCTGCTGTGCGAGCTGCACGACCAGGAGAGTGCGTCGGTCATGGCGGCCGACCTGCTCGACGAGGTGACGCGTCCGTACGACGTCGGTGACGCGTCGCTGCAGCTCGACGCGAGCATGGGCGTCGCGCTCGCCCCGATCCACGCCGACGACGCGACCAGGCTGTTGCAGCGCGCCGACATCGCCATGGACGCCGCCAAGAGCGCGCGCAGCGGGGTGGAGATCTACGACCCGGGCCGCGGCACGGACGACAGCCGGCAGCTGCGGGTGCTCGCCGACCTGCGGCGCGCGATGGACGCCGATGAGCTGACGCTGGTGTATCAACCGAAGGCGGCGCTGCGGTCGCACACCGTCCGCGGTGTTGAGGCGCTGCTGCGGTGGAACCACGAGACGCGCGGTCGGATCTCACCGGGCGAGTTCATCCCGATCGCCGAGCGCACCGGGCTCATCCACCCGCTCACCCGCTGGGTGCTGCGGCGGGTGCTCGAGCAGCAGCGGTTGTGGCTGGCGGCCGGCATCGAGCTGGAGGTCGCGGTCAACCTGTCGGCGCGCAACCTGCTGGACCGCTCTCTGCCCGGCGAGATCGCCGCGCTACTGTCCGAGCACCAGGTGCCGTCGCGGCTGCTGCGCCTGGAGATCACCGAGTCGAGCATCATCGTGGACCCCGGCCGCGCGGAGGCGGTGCTGGCCGACCTGCACCGCCTCGGCATCAGCCTGTCGGTCGACGACTTCGGCACCGGCTACTCGTCGCTGGCGCACCTGCTGCGCCTGCCCGTCGACGAGATCAAGGTCGACCGGTCGTTCGTCGCCGGCCTGCTCGTCCGCCGCAGCGAGGCGGCGATCGTCCGCGCCACGGTCGACCTCGGCCGCCGCCTGGCGATGACCGTGACGGCCGAGGGTGTCGAGGACTGCGAGACGTGGGACAAGCTCGCCGAGCTCGGCTGCGACCTCGGGCAGGGCTTCTGGTTCGCGCGGCCAATGGACGTGCCGGCGCTGGAGCGGTGGCTCGTCGGCAGGCGCACCGCGGTCATCGACGCGCCGGCCGACACCTCACCGCCCGAGCGGCAGGTGCCCAGCGCCGCATCTTGACGCTTGTACTACGATGGCGCGCGGGGTGATCCGCCCCGTCAGCGTTCATTTCGAGGTGTCCGAGGAGGCGCATCATCGCGTCGAACGACCCCGGTCGCCTGCCCGCATCCGCGGACAGCGTCCACCCCGCGACTGCCGGATCTGGGGTGACCGAGCCGGGTGTGGCGCTGATCGCCGCTGTCGAGCTGGTGGCCGACACGGTCGAGGCAACCGAGCCCCGGGCGATGCGCAAGCGGCTGCTGTCGGGCCTCGTCGACGACCTCGGGCTCGACGCCGCGATGCTGTGGACGCTGCTCGATGCCGACGAGGGGCTGACGCTGACCGACAACGTCGGCCTGCACGGCGACCACGTGCAGCTGTTGTCGAGCTGGCCGCCGGGCTCGACTCCCGACCAGCTCGCCCGCGGCGGCAAACGCGCGCCGGACCGGCTGACGGTCAGCCACGCCGACGTCGAGGGGCTGACGCAGTCCCTGTACGTGCTCGCGCTGCCCGAGCCCGCGACCGACCTGCTCGGTGTGCTGGCCCGGGAGCCGATCAGCGACGCGTTCGCCCGCCTCCTGGTCGCGTTGGGTCGCGGCTACTCCGTCGCGCTGCGCCAGGCCGCACTGCTGCGCGACAACCAGCACGTGGTCGACGCGATGGTCGGCGAGCTGCGACCCGGCAGCGTGCCGCTACCCGAGGGGTACGCGATCGGGCACGTGTACCGCTCGGCCACCGTCAACGTGCCGATCGGAGGCGATCTGTACGACTGGTTCCGGACGGACCGCGGCCAGCTCGGGATCGCGATCGGCGACGTGTCGGGCAAGGGGATGCAGGCGGCGAGCAGGGCGGCGATGGCGGTGCACTCGTTGCGGGCGTTCGCGTTGTCGGGTGCCAGCCCGCATGTGGTGGCGCAGATGCTCAACACGACGGTGGCGGGTCAGGTCGAGACCGAGAGCTTCGTCACGCTGGTCTACGCGCGCGTCGATCCCGAGACTGCTGGCATCGAGTTCGTGCTCGCCGGTCACCCGCCGCCGGTGGTGCTGCGCGCGTCGTCGGCCGAGGTGCTCGACGTGGCGTCGGACATGCCGCTCGGCGTCGACGTGTCCACCAGCTTCACGCTGCACGAGACGGTGCTCGAGCCCGGCGACCGCCTGGTGCTGTTCACCGACGGTGTCACCGAGGCGCGTCCCGCCGACGGCGGCGACCTGCTGGAGCTGTCGGGGCTTGTCGATCTGCTCGACGGCACCCGAGCCCTGGCTCCGCAGGAGATCGCCGACGCCGTGTGGGACGGCATCCAGGCCTACACCGCCGGCGACACGACCGACGACTGCGCCGTGGTGGTCCTCGGCCGCGACTGAAGGCGATGTGCGAACGAACGTCGATGCGCGGGGCCCGGATCACGTGCCCGGCTACGCTGGTGATATGGCCCAACCGCGCGCATCAAAGTCAGCGGAGGAGATCGCCCGCCACGTGGTCGCGCAATGGCAACAGGCGGGATCAGCGCTGGCCGCCGTTCGTCGGGCGGAGGTGGCCGAGCTGACAGACGATGCTGCACTCGCCGCCACGCTTGATCTGTTCGCGACGCTTGATCAACTGCCGCCCTTGCGCCCGCGAACGAGCTCAGGGCTCGTGGCGCAGCAACGCTGGTTCGCGCGAGCGAGAAGGCAGTGAACCGCCTGTTCGCCGCGGCGATCGAGATCCAGTCATTCTGTCGTGACCGCGAGTGCCCGACGCGAGAACGTTCGCGTTGAACAACCGCGTCCTCCTGCTGGCCTCGTCCGAGAACGTGGGCATCGACGTGGCACTCGGTGCACTTCCGTTCGAGGAGCGGGCGGTGTCGCGGGCGACCGACTGGCGCATCAATGAGGTCGTTCTTCACCCGCATGATCTCGGCATCGGCCAGATCGGCGAACGTGATGGCGAAGCGCGACAGGTCGTCCGCGGTGACGTCCACATCGGTCGTCGCGCGTTCGCGTGCGAGCGCACGCCGTAGGTACTCGCTGCGGGACAGCCCGAGACGCTGCGCGTTGGCGTCGATCGCCGCGAGGACGTCGTCGGGCACGTTGCGGATCAACAGGTCGGTCATCTGGCGATGCCTCTTCGCCCCCTGGTGACATCTCGCGATCCCAGCGGACGTTGTGACCTACGTGGGACGCAGACGGTCGACGAACCAGGGCAGTGTGCGTGTGAGGCCGTCGGCAAGCGGGACCTTCGGGTTCCAGTCGAGGACCGTGCGTGCCAGGGTGATGTCGGGACAGCGAACCGTCGGGTCGTCGACGGGACGGGGGTGGAACTCGACGCCGGGGTGGTTGCCGACGGCGTCCTGGATCGCCTCGGCGAGCTCGAGGATGGTGACCTCCTCGGGGTTGCCGATGTTGACCGGCCCCACCTCGTCGGACACCAGCAGGCGCAGCAGCCCCTCGATCTCGTCGTCGACGTAGCACAGCGACCGTGTCTGCGTTCCGTCGCCGTGGATCGGCAGCGGCTGGTTGCGCAGCGCGGCGGAGAAGAACGCCGGCACCGCACGCCCGTCGTCGACCCGCATCCTGATGCCGTACGTGTTGAAGATCCTCGCGATCCGCACCTGCACGCCGTGCTCGCGGTGGTAGGCGAGTGTCATCGCCTCGGCGAAGCGCTTGGCTTCGTCGTACACGCCGCGGGGGCCGATGGGGTTGACGTTGCCCCAGTAGTCCTCGGGCTGCGGGGAGACCAATGGGTCGCCGTACACCTCGGACGTCGACGCGAGCAGCAGGCGGGCGTCCTTGGCGCGGGCCAGGCCGAGCGCCTTGTGGGTGCCCAGTGACCCCACCTTCAGGGTCTGGATCGGCCACCTGAGGTAGTCGACGGGCGACGCCGGGGACGCGAAGTGCAGGATGTGGTCGACCGGACCGGGGATGTGCAGGAAGTCGGTGACGTCGTAGGACACCAGCCGCAGCTCGCCGGTGCCGAACAGGTGGTCCAGGTTGGTTGACCTGCCCGTGATGAAGTTGTCGATCGCGGTGACGTGCGCCCCGAGCTCGAGCAGCCGCTCGCACAGGTGCGACCCGAGGAAGCCGGCCGCGCCGAGTACGACGACGCGGCTGCCGTTGAGGTCATGGAGGTGCATCTGTTCCCGCCTTCGTGCGTGCGCCGCCAGCCTATATGGTCGTCATGTCAACGGTCCCGTCGGGCAACCCGAGAGTGAGGTGCGCGTGCCGGTTTTTCCAAGCAGCGAGTGGATCGACGCGTTCTGCGCCGAGCTGGCCGGGCATCCGCGTGCCGCACAGGCGGCGACGAACCTCGGTGGCGTCTACCGGTTTGTCGTGGAGCCTGCTGGTCCGCTGCATGACCGCCGCACCTACGAGGTGCTCCTTGACGCCCGGGATGGCCGCGCGCATGCCGAGCAGGTCACTGGCACGCCGTCGCCCAGGGTCGCGGTTCGCACTGACTACGGCCGGTGGAGACAACTGCTGGAGGCGCGGTTGGACCTCGGCCCGGCGCTGCTGTTCGGCCGCCTGCGCCTCACCGGTGACATGGCGGCGCTGATGCGCTCACGCGACGACGTCGACGTGGTAGTCGACGCGCTGCGTCGGGTGGATACGACATGGTTGGACGACCGTAGCTGAAGTTCCGCCCGGCCTGCACCCGCACGCCCATCCGCCGCCGTCGGCGCCCGCGGCGGGCGACGGCTGCTACGCGTTCGCGGATGTCGCGCAACGGCGGGGGAGAAGGTGTTACACAGCGTAATATCATCCATGGATTGACACGCTGAAAACACCCTAAGTAAAATCGTCGTGGACGAGTCCGGCGGGACATCTCTCGAGACCGCGAGGTCAGTGATGCGCAATGCGGTGATGCTAGTGGAGCTCATGGCCGTCCTGCTCCTGACCGCGATGCCAGCGGCAGCCCAGGACAGGGACTGCTCGGCTCGGGCGAGATGGCGCCGGCCGCCGGGGGAGCGCCGGAGGCCCCGGCGCCCGAGGTGCCCGCAGTCGACGAGGTGGCGCACGTCTCCGGTGAGGTGGTGCAGGTCAGCGGTGCGGTGGACGAAGACGTCCTCGCCGCGACGGGCTTCGACAGCGGGGTGGCGCTCCTGGTGGGCGTCGGTCTGATGACGGCGGGCGCCGCCGCGGTGCTGGCCTCGCGCAAGCGCGCGAGATCGTAGCCGACAGGACACTTCCGCGCCGGCGCGCGGACCGTGCGCCGGCGTTACCCTTCCTCGGGGCGCATCTCGGGCGGGACGACACAAGGAGATGATGTGCGCGTAGGAGTCATCGGAACGGGACACGTCGGCCTCGTGACGGCGGGCGCGATGGCGTCGATCGGCCATGAGGTCGTCGGCGTCGACAACGACCGCGAGAAGATCGACAAGCTCCGTCACGGCACGATGCCCTTCTACGAGCCGGGCATGGCGGACCTGCTGCACAGCCAGGAAGACGCAGGTCGCCTGTCGTACGCCCACGATTCGCGGGCCGCGATTACCGACAGCGACGTCGTGTTCATCTGCGTCGGCACGCCGCCGCGGTCGGACGGCTCGCCCAACTTGTCGTTCGTCCAGGCGGCCGCATCGACGGTGGCCGAGTACGCCACCGGTTCGATCGTCGTGGCCGAGAAGTCCACCGTGCCGGTCAGCACCGGGCAGCGCATTCGTGAGGTCCTCGGCCTGGAGGCACGCGCGAAGCGGACCGAGGCGACGTTCGAGGTGGTCAGCAACCCCGAGTTCCTCCGCGAGGGCACGGCGGTCGAGGACACGCTGCGGCCCGATCGAATTGTCGTCGGGGCCGACAGTGAGGCCGGCCATGACGTCATGCGTAGGCTGTACGCGCCGTTGCTGGCGGCGCACGACTGTCCGTATGTCGCTACCGATGTGCGGACTGCGGAGCTGATCAAGCATGCGTCCAATGCCTTCCTGGCGACCAAGATCAGCTTCATCAACGCCGTCGCCCGGATCTGCGA
>JAHWKT010000213.1 GCA_019347695.1 Actinomycetota bacterium
GGATGACCGCGTTGTTGGGTGACGCTGGATGTAGGGCACGCGGTCGACGCGCCCGGTTGCCGCCGGTGTCGAGTCGGTGACGGACGGGTTGCCCGTCGCCTTCGGGCCCGCGCGCACTTCCCCAACGACGAGGCCTTGAGGTAGCGGGCGCCGGTAGCGGCCTCGAGCCGCTCAAGCGCGATCCGGTTGTGGACCCCGGCACGGGCTTCGCGGCGGGTGCATGTGCCCAACCGCACGAGGGCGGCCGCAGCGTGCGTTGCGTGCGGCTGACGCGGCCGACCGGATCGTCGAGCAGTGCACCGATCTGCTGCGCGGGGCCGGGTGGTCGCTGGGCGGTCGCAGTGCGTGACGAGCCTGTGGGTTCCCGTGGTCGATCACCCCGTCGTGCCCCCGTACTCCCAGTGCCAGTGCTCAGGTTTGCTGCCGTCGATCCGGGCCCAGTCGGGGTGGTGCCAGCCGAAGCGGTGCGCGTTGGCCTGCAGCCACCGCATGGCCGTGCCGTCCCAGCCACCGGTGTCGAGATCGAGCGCCAGCCCCCAGCCGTGGTTGCTGCGGCCTGGTGTGGCGGCGAGATATCCCTTGGCCGTCTTGACCGCGACCTGCGCCTCGTACGACCGGTAGCTGTCGGTCACACCGATGGTGTGGCCGAGATCCGCAGTGGCTGCCCGTTGCAGTTTGATCCACGCCGCCGCGGCGTCGGTGCGCAGAAGGTGTCCGGCGCCAATCGATGCGAGCGCAGGGAGCGGGATCCGGCCGTTGTCGTAGCCGCCCCACGCGCCGATCTCTCCGCTGGGCGGCAGGATGCTGGGGATCAAGGCGTACGTGCCCTTCGGGTCGGCATCACGGTGACGCCGCAGGAACGCGCGCGCTTCGCCCTCGACCGCGTCATAGATCCTGGGGGAGGCCGACCGCTGTACGGCGTGCGCGAGCTGGCCTGCCGTGCCCTCGTGCGTACGGTCGCGTGTCACAGCTCCTGGTTCGCTGTTGGCGTCGGCGCCACCGGCACACCGTGGACCGAGGAGGAACGCGCGGGTGGCGTACACCGGGTCGGTGACCTGCGCGGAGGTGCCCCATCCGGCGGACGGCCGTAGCTGGAAGACCCCCAGCGAGTCGTCGCCGTCGTCGAGGTTCTGCACGCCGGACTCGATGATGGCCGCTTCGAGCGCGGCGAGCAGCGCCCGGTCGGACGCGCCGACGGTCTGTCCGACCGCGACGATCGTTCGTGCGACGTTGTCGTCGTGCACGATCGCCGATCCGTGCGGCGGAACGTCGCACGCCTCATCCTCGGCCGTGGCGGCACGTGCGTCACTCGGGCCACCGTTGGCGGTCGACTCACCGGTCATCGAGGCCCACGCTTCTGCGTCGACTTCGATCTGGACCGTGACATGTGCCGTGCCGTCCGATTCGCGGTCACGGCTGACGGCGACCTTGGTGGTGGAGCGGACCGTCGGGTCGTCGGGCTCGTCGTCTCGTTCGGTTCGTCCGGCGTGTCCGGTCCGACCGGTGACGGTGGACTTGCGTTCGTCGGCTGCGGCATGCGCGTCGTCCGCACCCGCCGCAGGCTCCGGCGTGGTGTCACCGTGCCCGGGAGCGGAGTCTGGCGAGGCGTCGGCGTCTGTCGCGGGGTGGTCGGTGCCGGCCTGGCTGCTGTCGTCGTCTGCGGCGCCGACGTCGGTACCATCGACGTTACTGGTCATCGAGTCCCACGCCTCTGGGTCGACTTCGATCTCGACCGCGACGCGTGCCGTGCCGTCCGGTTCGTCGTCGGGGTCGGTTGCGGCGGCCGTCCGGTTCGTGGCCTCGGTGGGACCGTTGTGGCCGGTGTCGTCGGTGACCCGGTCGCGGGCGGTATCCGTGGCGGTCTGATCACCGTGGTTGTCGTCCGCTTCGGCCGTCGGTGCGCGCGTTTGGACACCAGGGGTGTTGTTGCCGTCGTCGATTGCCTCCGTGTAGGTGGTGGCGGCGGCGGCGTCGGCGGTCCGGCGGTCGCTTACGGTGCCGGCCGCGTCCTACTCGTCGTCGGCGGTGCTGGCGCGCGATTCTGGGCCGGGTGCGTCACCTGAGCCGGCTCCCGCGTCATCGTCGGTCGCGCCGGTGCCACGGTAACCGGTTGCGCTGTCGCCATTCGAGCGGGTGGAGTGCTGTGGCGCCGGGGTCGCGGGCGGTGCGCCGGTGTTCGCGCTGCGGTCGGCGCCGCGCCTGCCGGTGTCAGGGTTGTGAGCTTGGGTGCCGCCGCGGTCGCCCGTCCGCTGATCGCCGTCGGCGGTGGGGGCACGGTCATCGTCGGCGTGATCGGCGGTACCGGTGGACGAATCGGGCGCAGCAGGTGCGTCCGGCGCGCTGCCGCCGTCGACGCTGGCGTCTGCTTCCGGTGCGGGTTGGGTGTCCGGTTCGGGTTGGGTGTTCGGCTCGGCGTTGGCGTCGGTCGCCGTCCCGTCGGCAGCGGTCTGGCCGACCGGCCCGCCGTCCGGCTGTGTGAGCCCGCCGGCGCGCGCTGGCAGCATGCTGGACCACAGCAGCAGCATCAGCGCTGTGGCGGCGGCGAACGACGCCACCGTGGTGCGCGTCCTCCATCGTGTAGGAGGTGCCGTGTTCGCCATGTGGGGTGCCCTCCGGTGCGCGTTCCGTCCCGTCTGGGAGTCGCCTGGGTCCGACACACTGTGCGGAGGCCGCCTGGAGGCGTCAACCGACTCGCAGATGCACGGAGTGGATGCTCACCGGCGTCCAATCGTCTAGGAATCTGATCTCGTAGTGACTTCTTCCTTACTGAACGTCGATTTCGTCGGTGCTCGACCGGTCCTGTTGCTGTCGGATCGGAAGCGCATGCTGTCCGACAGCGGCAGTGTTCATCGCATCGTCAACTGGCACGGATCACGATCCGTAGCCGCGCTGCGGCTGAAACTACACAATGTAGTATTCTCTGCGGTGTTCGTCGAGCCCTGGCGACACGCGCGGGAGTGTGGGGACCGGCCTGGATCGCACGCTCGCACCGGGCACCACGACGTCGGTATGGACCGAAGCCACATCGCTAC
>JAHWKT010000113.1:0-6340 GCA_019347695.1 Actinomycetota bacterium
AACACGGCGTTGGGACCGGACACGAACGTCGGCACGCCCCACACCTGATGCTCGGCGACGGCGGTCTCGTGCGCGTCGCGCACCGCCTTCAGCGCGCGCCCGTCGTCGACGAGGGCGAACACTGCCGCGACGTCGACGCCGTGGCGTTCGAGCACGCCGGTGAGCGCGTCGCGGTTCCGCAGGTCGCCGCCATGGTCGTGTCGCGCTGCGAACAGGTCGCGGTGCACCGCCGGGAACCGGGCGGCGTCGACGTCACGCACCGCGGTGCCGACCTGGAGTGCCAGCAGCCCCGAGTCGTCGTCGGGCCGATCCCACAGCGGCGGCTCACCCTCGGCGACGTGCACCTGTCCGAGCGAGAACGGCACAAAGCTGACGTTCCACTCCGCGCCGGCGGCGAGCCCGGCGATGACGTGCTCATGGGCGTTGCGCGCGAACGGACACCGGTAGTCCCACGTGACGGCGAATGTGCGCATGGGAGGTGCAACAGCGTCCGATCACCGGGCATTCCCCCGTCCCACACGGGTTGTCGCGAACGGCCGCTCGGCGCGCTACCATCCATCCAGATGGCGACCAGATGGTGTATGGATGATGAGCGAAACCGAGAAGATCACCGTCAACCTGGGGCTCGTCGACCTGGGCCAGATCGACCTGCTGGTCGAGGAGAGCTTCTACGCCAACCGCACCGACTTCATCAGGACCGCCATCCGCAACCAGCTCGACCACCATCGCGACGCCGTCCGGCAGACGGTGGCACGCCGCACGTTGGTCCTCGGGCTGCAGCACTTCTCCAGAGCCGACCTCGAGGCGGTGCGCGACGCGGGCACGCGCCTGCAGATCAGGGTGCTGGGCCTGGCCAGCATCGCCGGGGATGTGAGCCCGCAACTGGCGGCCGAGACGATCGAGTCGGTCGAGGTGCTCGGCGCGTTCCGCGCCGCCACCGAAGTGCGGGCTGCCCTGGCCGGCCGCATCCACACCGGCGGCGCCGGCATCCGATGAATGGGGGACCAGACATGTGGGACACCGACCCGGCAGTCGGCCGACGGGGAATGCTGCGGCGCATGCGGGAGGCGACCAGCCTCACGCGTGCCGGCCGGCTGCACGACGCCACCGCGTTGATCCAACGGACCCTGCGTGGTGCGGAGACCGACGCCTCGCAACGGCAACCCGCTGACGGTCCCGACCCCGCCGCGCCGGAGCGCGCCGTGGGCGCTGCGCCGGTCCGGGTGCCCAGCGCCGTCGTGGAGACCAGACGTACGACCGATCGCGCAGACAGCAGCGCACATCGCGGGGCCAACCGTGCCGCCGCGACACGCGGCAGGTTCATCAGCGGGTCGTCGACCACGGGCGCCGGGACCCGTCCGTACAAGGTGTATGTGCCTGCTGCACCGACCGGAACCGCCGTGCCGCTGTTGGTGTTGCTGCACGGCTGCACGCAGGACGCCGACGACTTCGCCGCCGGCACGCGGATGAACGCGCTGGCCGATCGTCACGGGTTCGTGGTGGTGTATCCGGAACAGACTCGGCAGGCCAACCCGTCGCGGTGCTGGAACTGGTTCGAGGCAGCGGATCAGCGGCGGGACCGCGGAGAGCCGTCGATCATCGCCGACATCGTCCGGACCGTCATCGGATCGACACCCATCGACCGGCGGCGCATCCACGTCGTCGGCATGTCGGCGGGCGGGGCGATGGCGGCGGTCATGGGCCACACCTACCCGGATCTGTTCTCCGCGGTCGGCGTGCACTCGGGGCTGGCACACGGCGCGGCGACCGATCTGTCATCCGCACTGCGGGCGATGCGCCACGGCGGCGGCACACCCCGCGTGGCCGGGCGAGGCATCCCCGCCATCGTCTTCCACGGCGATCGTGACCAGACGGTCCACCGCAGCAACGCCGAGCAGGTGCTCCGGCAGGCCACGGCACACGTGCCGCACCCGCTGCTGACCGTTCACGAGGGCGCCGGTGGCGGTGCTCACGACGCCACCCGGTACGTCTACCGTTCTCCGGACGGTTCCACGCTCGCGGAGGGCTGGGCGGTCCACGGTCTCGGCCATGCCTGGTCCGGTGGTGATCCCGCGGGGTCGCACACCGACCCGCACGGCCCCGACGCGTCGGTGGAGATGCTGCGCTTCTTCTCCCAGCACGCCCGCCACCGCGCCTGACGGTGACGCCTTTCCCCAACGCCCTCGTCGGCGCTCGTCGGGGGCGGCGCTGCGCCGACCCGGCCGTGGCCACTGGCACCCAGGTCTGACGGCGGTCGGCCACACGCGGCGCGGTGGCCGCGCCGCGTGGCCGTGGGCCCCACATGCGGTGGCCATCGGCCACGCTGCGGTTGGTCAGTCGGGGACGCGGAAGCGCGTTCCGGCGTCGGTGACGGTGGCCGCCAGCCGACCCTGGGCGACGAGCAGGTCGAGGTGGGCCAGCGTCTCGGTGGTGGCCAGCGTCTGGTTGAACAGGTCCAGGTCGTCGAATCCGCGCTCCCGCCGCGTCCACCGCAACGCACGGGCGGCGTCGTACGCGGTCGACGCGCCACGTGTGACCGCGCGTGCCGACGCCGCCAGCCGGGCGTCGTGGTGCGCGACGAGCTCGTCGACGCGTGCGTGGACGCTGGTGGTCGCCGGCCCGTGCGCCGGGAGCAGCCGCATGTCCGGCAGGTCGCGCATGGCCGCCAGCGACGCCAGATAGTCGCCGAGCGGCAGGTCGGCATGCACGGGTTCCAGACCGATCGACGGCGTGATGTGGGGCAGCACATGGTCGCCGGCGAAGAGGACCTCGTCGGCGGGGTCGGCGAATACCACGTGCCCCTGGGTGTGGCCGGGCGTGCGGATGGCGGTCAGCGTTCGGCTGCCGGCTGGCAGCTGCGCACCGTCGGTGATCCAGTCGTCGGGCGGCCGCCACACCGACAGATCCAGCGCCCGTGACTCCCGCCGGGCCTCGAGCTGCGTGATCAGCGGCGCGGCGCCGGCGATCCGCAGCTTGTGGATCTGGCTGGCGTACGGATCGCGGCCCGGCCGGTTGATCGCCTCGAGACCGGGGCGCTCGCCGTCGCCCAGGCTCACCCGGATCCCCAGTTCGCGTCCGATGACGGCGGCCTGCGTGTAGTGGTCACGGTGGATGTGCGTGACGAGGAACCTGCCGATGTCGCCGAGCTCACGGTCGAGCTCGCCCAGCGCCCGCTCCAGGTGCCGGCGGGCCACGTCGAGCGCCCAGCCGCCGTCGATGAGCACCAGGTCAGCGTCGTCGACCACCGCGTACACGTTGACGGCGCGCAGCCGGTCGTGTGGCAGCGGCAGCGGGATCCGGTAGACGCCGTCGGCGACATGGTGGGTGCCGGGTTCTGTCCAGTCTGACTGCTCTTCGCCGGCGGCTATCCCCACACCTTCCCTGCGGTGATCCCGGGGTGCAGCAGCGAAGCGCTCGACGGTTGGCTCGTACGTGTCGCCACGAGCGGTCCTCCAAGACAGGCGGTGCTGTTGTTGCCGGTGCTCCCAGCACGTTACACGCGTGTCCGCGCGCGCAGCACCGCCGTGCGACCGTTGATCACGCGCCGAACAGGTTGGCGCGCTCAGTGCTCAGTGACGTTCGGCGCGGCGGGCCACCGCGACGGCGATCGCGAGATCCTCCATGGCCAGACCGACCGACTTGAACACCGTGATGTCGTCATCGTCGCGGCGTACCTCCGCGCCGCTCACGACCTGGCGCAGGTCGGCGACGATGTCGTCGGCGGTCAGCGCGCCGTCGGCGATCGGGATGCACAGGTCGCCGGCCTCCTCCAGCGCTGCGGCTCGTTGCTCGACCACGATCCGCCCGCGCCGCAGCACCGTCGTGTCCAGCTCCCGTGCGTCCGGTCGGTAGGCCCCGACCGCGTTGACGTGGACGCCTGGCGCCAGCTGGGCACCGGCGACGACCGGCTCGTCGCTGGTGGTGCAGGTGCAGATCACGTCGGCGTCGCGGATCGCCGCTGGCTGGCCGACCGTCGCGTCGATGCTCTCCGCACGCAGCGCATCGACCAGCGACCGCGCCGACGCCTCCGTGCGCGAGATCACGGTCACGTGCTCGATCGGGCGGACCGCGCGCATGGCGGTGACGTGGGAACGGGCCTGGGTGCCGGCGCCGATCACGACCAGCCGGGCGCTGTCGGGTCGTGCGAGATGCCGTGTCGCCACACCCGACACCGCCGCTGTTCGCAGCGCGGTCATGGCCGCGCCATCGATCATCAGCAGTGGCGCGTTCGTGCCCGGGGCGAACAGGACGTACAGCCCCTGGATGAGCGGCAGGTCGCGCCCCGGGTTGCCGGGGGTGACCGTGACGAGCTTGACGCCCACACCGTCCGCCGACGCGGCGGGCATCAGCAGCAGATCGCCGTCGGGGATGCCCACATGGGAGCGTGGAGGATCGTCAGGGTCGGCTGTGGCGAACGTCGCGTCCAGTGCGTCGATGGCGGCGGGCATCGGCAGCAGCCGTGCGAACTCGTCGGCGTCGATGTACGGCAGGGCGGTGGTCATCGCAGCAGGAACCCGGTGCCGAGCGGATCGTGGGGATCGAGCAGGAACTCGTGACGGCCTGTGCGGTGGGCCGAGCCGGTGACTTCGGTGATGACGGCCCGTCGCCCCGCCACGTCGGCCTCGTCAACCACCCGGCCCGTGAACTCGAGCCCGGCGATGCCGCTCGTCACCAGGTCGGCGCCGCGTGCAAGCGTGCCGGCCGCGTCGAGCAGCGCGAGCCGTGCCGACACCCCGCTGCCGGTGGGGGAGCGGTCCACTTCGCCGTCCGCGAAGATCGCCAGGTTGCGCTGACGCAGCGTGGCGCCGTCGTGGTGGGTGCGGTCCACGAAGATGACCCCGTAGATGCCGCCGATGTCCTCGGCCGTCGGGTGGGCCACCGTGCGCTCGCGCTCGATGGCCGCCTTGATCGTCCGGCCGCGGGTGATCAGCGTCGACAGGTCGTCGGCGACCACCGCACAGTCGACGGCGGCGGCATCCAGTACGGCATAGAACGCGCCGCCGAACGCGATGTCGACCTGCACATCGGTGCCGTCGATGTGCAGGTCGACGGCAGTGGCCTCCACGTACGATGCGACGTTGGTGACCCGCACGGCGGTGACCCGATCGCCCGCGACGGTGGCAGTCGCGGTCAACCGACCCGACGGTGCGTCGACGACCACCGTGGTCTGCGGGCCGGTCACGGGTACCACACCGGACTCCAGCGCCCAGGTGACCAGCGCGATCGTGCCGTGCCCGCACGCGGTGGAGTAGCCGGCGTTGTGGAAGAACACCACGCCCAGATCGGCGTCCGCGTCGTCGGGCGGGGTCACGAAGCAGCCGTACATGTCGGCATGGCCCCGTGGCTCGTTGACCAGCAGCTGACGGATCCAGTCGAGGTTGGCGGCGGCGAACCGCCGTCGCGCCGGCACGTCCTCACCGTCGAGCGGCGGCACCCCGCCGGTGACGATCCGGAACGGCTCCCCGGCCGTGTGGTAGTCCATTGTGGTCACGGGGTCGAAAGCGGACGGGATGGTCATCGCCCGGTACCGTACCCATCGTGGCGTGACCGATCGACCGGTCGCGGTGCGTGAGGAGAGCGCAGTGGACCGGCAGTCGATCGTCGCCCTGCTCGACGATCCGTCACGCGCCTGCGTGGCACGCGAGGCGGCCGTCCGGGTGCGCCCGGGGGCGGTCGTCGGCCTGGGGTCCGGTCGCGCGGTGTGGGCCACCATGGAGCTGCTGGCGCGGCGCGACGAGCTCGCCGGCCTGCGCGTCGTCACCGCGTCGTCGGAGACGGAGCAGCTGGCGGCGTCGTTCGGGTTCTGCGTTGAGCACCTCGACGGCACGCTGACGCTCGATCTGGCGATCGACGGCGCCGACGAGGTGGCGCCCGACCTCGGACTGCTCAAGGGCCACGGCGCCGCGCTGCTGCGGGAGAAGCTCGTGGCGATCGCGGCCCGCAGGTTCGTGATCGTCGCCGAGGCCAGCAAGCGGGTCGACCGCCTCGGCCAGCAGCGGCCGCTGCCGGTGGAGGTGGTCCGGTTCGGCTGTGCCGACACCGCACGGCGGCTGCGCGCGCGGTTCGGTGAGGTGACGGTCCGGACAGGCGAGGACGGCCCGCTGGTGACCGACGAGGGCAACCACCTGCTCGACCTCGCGGTCTCGGGCGACGCAGCCGCAGTGGCCACCGAGCTCTCGTGCACGGTGGGCGTGATCGAGCACGGGCTGTTCCTGGACATGGCGGACGAGGTGCTGCTCGGTGCTGCCGACGGCACGGTCGAGACGCTGCGCCGGCACGGGTGAGATCTGCAGGGAGATGATGCGCGCATGACCTCAAGTAGCGGAGCGGTAGGTCGCGG
>JAHWKT010000113.1:6440-12232 GCA_019347695.1 Actinomycetota bacterium
GCATGACCTCAAGTAGCGGAGCGGTAGGTCGCGGTATGACCATCACACGCGAGGTCGACGGCGGCGTCGCCGTGGTGACACTGGACGACGGCAAGGTCAACGCGCTCGACGTCGAGCGCTTCGCCGAGCTCGACGCGGTGCTCGACGACTGCGCGAACGACGCGGCGGTCGTGCTGTGTGGGCGCGAGGACGTGTTCTCCGCCGGGCTCGACCGGACGCTCCTGTCGGCGCCGCCGGAGGACCTGCTCGAGCTGGCCGTCGCGTTGACGCGCACGAGCATGCGACTGTGGACCGAGCCGCGTCCTGTCGTGGCGGCGGTGACCGGCCACGCGATCGCGGCCGGCGCGATCCTGGCGCTCGCGTGCGACCACGCCGTGGCGGCCGAGGGTGACTACCGATGGGGGCTGAACGAGACCGCCATCGGGCTCGTGCTCCCCCAGTGGGTCATCGACCTCGCACGCACCAACGTGCGGGCGGACCGGCTCGAACGGCTGGTGCTGCCCGGCCGGCTGGTCGACCCCATCACCGCGGTCGAGGTCGGGTTCGCCGACGAGCTCGCCCCGAGCGACCAGGTGCGTGATCGCGCGCTGGCGCGGGCGCGGCAGCTCACCGAGCTCTCCCGATCCGTGTACGCGGCCAACAAGGGTCGGCTACGGGGAGCGGCGGCCGCAGCGGCCCTGGCCGAGCTCGACCACCATCCGCCGGTGCTGCAACCGTAGATCTGCGGCCGGTACTGACGCACCCGCGTGCTCAGGCGGACTCGATGCGCTCGGGTGGCACCAGGTGACCGTCACCGGGCTGCACCACGCTCATCAGGAAGCGGTTCGTGTGGTCGCCGACGTTGGCGTAGCGGTGGTCGTGGACGGCGTCGAACACCATGCTGTCGCCGACCGACAGCTCGTGTTCCTGCGGCCCGACCGTCACCGTGAGCGTCCCGTCGAGCACGTGCAGGACCTCGACGGTGCCGTCCGGGTGCGCCTCGCCGTCGAACGCGTCGCCGGGGGCGAGCCGCCAGTCCCACAGCTCGACGGTGCCCGGCGGGTCGGTGCCCATGAGAAACAGCGCCCGGCTGCCCCGCTCGCTGGTCCACAACGCCGGGGTGTCGACGCGCCGCTTGATCCGCACCTGCGGGTGGCTGCCGGGATCGATCAGCGTCTCGACACCGACGCCCAGCGCATCGGCGATCCGAAACAGCGTGGTGATGCTGGGGTTGGCACGCGCCTGCTCCACACCGATGACCGTGCCTTTGCTGACGCCGGCACGCTCGGCCAGCACGTCCAGCGTCAGATCGCGTCGCTGGCGCAACCTGCGGACGTTGCGGCCGATCGCGGTGGCCAGCACCTCGGGATCCTGCACGACCACTCCTCCGGCCCAGATCGGTGCAACACACGTCGTGGTGCAGAATATTGCACGGAGGATCGGCCGGACCTAAGCTCAACAAAGTGCACTTGATGGTCCAGTTAACTGATCGACAATGGGAGTAAGAGCACCGTGGCACTGCTGCTCGCGCTGGGCTCGGGCGTGACGTTCGGTGCGGCCGACTTCGCCGGTGGGCTGGCGGCGAAGCGTGCGCCCGCCGTGTCGGTGACGCTGGTGTCGCAGGCGGTCGGTGTGGCCGTGCTCGTCGCGTTGATGCCGCTGCTGCCCGGTATCCCGTCGTCGGCGACCTTCGCCACCGGCGCGGTCGCCGGCATCGCGGGCGCGCTCGGTCTCGTTGCCTATCTGCGGGCGCTCGCGCTCGGCCCGATGGGTCTCGTCGCTCCGTTGGCCTCGGTCGTCGGCGTGATGGTGCCGGTCACCGCCGGGATCATGCTCGGCGAACGACCCTCGGTGCTCGCGTCGGCCGGCATCGCGCTGGGGGTGTTGGCAGTCGGGGTGGTCGCCGGCGGACGCAGGGTCGAGCGACACGCCGCGGTGTCGGCGGGGCCGCTGCTGGCGCTGCTCGGTGGTGCCGGCTTCGGGGTGTTCTTCATCCTGCTCGACCGCACGCCCGACGGCTCGGGGTTGTGGCCGCTGATCGGTGCCCGGGCGTCGTCGCTGCTGCTGCTGACCGCACTGGTGGTCGTCACCCGCTCGGCGCTGCCGGCGCGCGAGGCGATGCCGTTGGTCGTGGTGTCGGGTGCGCTGGACATGCTGGCCAACATCCTGTTCCTGCTGGCCACCCGCATCGGGTTGCTGACGATCGCCGCGCTGCTGACGTCGTTGTACCCGATCGTGGTGGTGGTTCTGGCGCGGCACCTGCTGGCGGAGCGACTCGGGCGCCCACAGGCGTTGGCGGTCGGCCTGTCACTCGCCGCCGTCGCGGTCATCACGGTCGGCTGACCGCCGGACGGGGTCTGGGATCTGGCGCACCGCGTCGGTAGGCTCGTGCGACCCGAACAGGTTGGGAAAGGACTCGCCATGGCCGAATCAGCAGTGCCCGTGCGGGTGCAGTCGGTGACGGCGTCGCTGGCGTGCACCCCGTGTGCGGAGGCGATCGACTTCTACAAGCGGGCGTTCGGTGCGGAGGAGATCGAACCCCGGATGACCGGCCCGGACGGCAAGATCGGTCACGCCGAGATCCGCATCGGCGACAGCGTGCTCATGCTCGGTGACGAGTGGCCTGGTGGGCCGATGCAGTCGCCCACGAGCCTCGGCGGGTCGACGGCCGCGCTGTTCATCTACACCGACGACGTCGACACCCTGTGGGAGCGCGCTATCGACGCGGGTGCCGAGGAGGTCTACCCGCTCGAACTGCAGTTCTACGGCGACAAGTCGGGCCGTGTGCGTGACCCGTTCGGTCACACCTGGGGCCTCGGCCAGCACGTCGAAGACGTCAGCCCCGAGGAGATGGAACGCCGGATGGCGGCGTTCTACACCGACAACGAGTGACCGCCCGCGGGGAGGCGGGGTACTCCGAGGGCCTGGCACGCTCGACGCACGCAGTCCTCGCGCGTTGACGCTAGTCGGGGAGCAGCGGCACCGTCGGTTCCTGGTCGCGGCCCAGCAGCGCCCCACGGGTCACGGCCTGCCTGCCGAAGCGGTCGCGGACGCCGTCGATGGCGGTGTCGAGGTCTCCGGCGGCCATGGCAGCGAACGGCAGCGTCAGCTGCTCGGCGCCGTGATCGACGAGGTTGCTGGCCGCGACGCCGATCAGCGTGCACCCCTGGCGATCCAGCAGCGGCATCGCGAGATCGAGCAGCGCCAGCGCGGTCGACAGGATCGCCGCCGTCTCGGCGGTGGGCAGGGGCAGGGTGTGGGCGCGCGTCGCGCGGGTGAAGTCGTCGAAGCGCAGCCGCAGCGTGACGGTACGGCCGACGCGACCGGTAGCCCGCATGCGTCCGGTGACCCGGTCGACCAGGCCCAGTAACACGGCGGTCAGGTCGTCGTGGGTCGCCGGTCCGCGGCCGAGCGCGCACTGGGCACCGATGGACCGTCGACGGCGGCCGACGTGCACCGGTCGGGGATCGCGGTTGTGTGCGAGCGTGTGCAGGTGCCGTCCCGACGCGGCACCCACCATCGACCGCAGTGCCGCCGGCGCGAGGCGGGCGACCTCACCGACCGTGGTGATCCCACGATCGCGCAGCTGACGCGCGGTCACCGGCCCGACGCCCCACAGCCGCTCGACCGGTAGCGGATGGAGGAAGTCGAGCTCGGCGTCCGGCGACACGACGAGCAGACCGTCGGGCTTGGCCACCCCGCTGGCGACCTTGGCCAGGAACTTGGTCCGCGCGACCCCGACGGTGATCGGCAGACCCACCCGCTCGAGCACGTCATGGCGGAGCTGGCGGGCGATCTGCCTGGGCGGACCGGCGCTGCGCCGCAGCCCGCCGACGTGGAGGAAGGCCTCGTCGATCGACAGCCCCTCGACGAACGGCGTGGTGTGGTCGAACACGTCGAAGACCGCGCGACTGGCTTCGGCGTAGGCAGCCATCCGCGGAGGTACCACGATCGCCTGGGGGCACAGCCGGCGCGCGATCCCTCCACCCATCGCCGTCCGCACGCCGAACGCCTTCGCCTCGTAGCTGGCCGCCAGCACCACCCCACCGCCCACGATGACCGGGCGTCCCCGGAGTCCCGGATCGTCGCGTTGCTCCACCGACGCGTAGAACGCATCGAGGTCGGCGTGCAGGATCGTGGCGTCGACAGACACGAACACATGTTCGCTCATGTAGACGGGATGTCAATGCCGGGCTCGCCGGCGGGTGCATGTCGGCGGCGATGCGGGACCGTGGGCGGTGGTTGCCATCAGTCCCGGACCCGGCCGGTGGCCAGGAGACCGAGAAACCGGACGGGAGACAGGCCACATGAGCGACCACCCGGCGGAGCCGCCGGTTGACGGCGAGGCGCAGCAACACGAGGAAGAGCTGCTGCGCGAACACGGGGTCGATCCGGCGGATCCGGTCCTCGGCCGCGAGATACGGCGCCTCGAGGCCGATGCCACCACCGAGCAGCCATTCGGGGCGCCCGGCGCTCCGATCCTCGAACGCTACCGTTCCGCGTCACCGTCCAGGCGTCACTTGGTGTGTTGACGATCCTGGCCATCCTCGTCGGCGCCACCATGCTCGGCGTCGTCGGCGCGCTGCTGGCGGTGCCGGTGGCAGCGGCGATCCAGCTGGTGGTCTCCGAGGTCGTGCTGCCCCGTCAGGAGACCGTCTGAGCGGCGGCCAACCTCACGCCGGACGCGCGGGCCGCCGGTGTCCGTCCGTGCCGTGGTCACAGGCGCGGTGCGATCTCGGCCGTCACCGCGTCGAGCATGTCGAGATCGTCGGGGTCCTGGTGCTGCAGGAGCACCCCGGTGACCTCGACGTCCGACAGGCGTCCGAGGTGCTCGGCGGCTTCCTCGGGTCCACCGATGACCCAGGTGCCGCGGAGCTCGTCGAGCCAGGCGTCGAGATCGCCCGAGCCGATGCGGGCGTGCAGCCGCTTGGCGCGGTCGCGGAACTCGGCGTCGGTGGCGCCCACGAGGCACCCGGTCATGAGGGTCAGTGGCAGGCTCGCCGGGTCGCGATCCTGTTCCTCACACGCGGCGTCCATCGCCTGCCGCATCTCGTGACAGCCCCGCGCCGACTGGAACACGGTGTTGAGCTCGTCGGCCGAGCGCGCGGCGAGGTGCGGTGTCTTGCGCTTGCCGGTCCCACCCATGATGATCCGCGGCCGCGGGTCAGGGGGCGGCGCGAAGTGCGCACCGCTGATGGTCACGAACTCGCCGTCGAACTCGAACGGGTCGTCGGTGGCATCCCACAGGCCGCGGACGACCTGCAGATGCTCGTCGAGGCGGCGGAACCGCGTCGCCAGATCCTCGAACGGGAACCCGTGCTGGCGGTGCTCGGTCTCCAGCCAACCGGTGCCCATTCCGAGGTGGTTGCGCGACCGATCACCGGCTGTACCGGCCATCTCGGCGACCGTGGCGACGACCTTCGCCAGGTTGCCGGCCGGTCGGAACGTGACCGGTGTCACCATCGTCCCGAGCGTGATCCGCTCGGTGTCGCGGGCCAGCCCCGCCAGCGTCGCCCAGGCGTCGGTCGACGCCACACCCTCGCGGTCGGCGACGCTGGAGTAGTGGTCGCTGCGGTAGAATCCGGCGAACCCGGTCTGCTCGGCCCGCTGGGCGACGGCCAGGATCTGGGCGTACGACAGCCCTTCCTGCGGTTCGATCATGACGGACAGGCGCATCGGCGGCGGGCTCCCCTCGCTGGTCTCGTGCGGGCCGGGCGTCGCCGGGCGATGCTATAGCCGCACGCGCGTGCCGCGCGCGAGCTCGTCGCGCGCCCGCCGACGGGGTCACTCGTCGAGCACGGCGTCGAGGAAGT
>JAHWKT010000114.1 GCA_019347695.1 Actinomycetota bacterium
CGTTTCGCTCATCCTGCTCAGCTTCCTGCCGACGATGTCATGGTGAACACGGGCAACGGCGCCCGGTCGCGACCCTACCCGGATCCCGATGGCGCCGAACGACCCAGGTTCGCCAGGGCGCGTAGCCGGTGGCAGGGTCGCCGGCGCACTCAGCATTGCGCGACGACCCGGTGAGCCGCCTGTCGAAAGGCACGCGATGTCTGCGCAAGTGACCATGCAACGCGAGACCCTCGACCGTGCGCTCCGCGACCGGCTGCGGGCGCACATCGCCGCGCTGTATCCACCGGAACAGGTCGCCCCGACACTCGATCGCCTCTGGTGGCTGCTGGAGCAGTTCGTGGAGCGCGGTGGTGACGATCGCGGTCGCGACGTCCTGTTCGACGAACGCGACGTGACGCTGATCACCTACGCCGACCAGATCACCCAACCCGACCTTCCGCCGCTGCAATCGCTGCAGCAGTTCCTGTCGCAGCGGGTCGCCGGTGCGATCTCGGGGGTGCATCTGCTGCCGCACTATCCCGCGACCTCCGATGACGGCTTCGCGGTCGCCGACTACGACGCGGTGGACCCGGCGCTCGGCACCTGGCGGGACGTCAGCGCGCTCGCCGACGAGTTCCGTCTGACGCTCGACGCGGTCATCAACCACGTGTCCGCTCGCGGCAGCTGGGTGCGCGAGTGGCGTCGGGGAGCAGCACCGTTCTCGGACTTCCTCATCGAGCTGCCTGCTGACACCGATACGTCCTCGGTCACCCGGCCACGTACCTCACCGCTGCTCACACCGGTCGAGACGACGTCCGGGGTGCGGTGGGTGTGGAGCACGTTCAGCGCGGACCAGCTCGACATCAACTACGCGAACCCGGAGGTCCTGCTCGCCGTCTGCGAGGTGCTGCTGGGGTACATCGCGAAGGGCGCGAGCATCCTGCGCCTCGATGCGATCGCCTTCCTATGGAAGCAGCTGGGGACGTCGTGCATCCACCTCCCGCAGACCCACGAGGTCATCCGGCTGTGGCGCACGATGTTCGACGCGGTCGCGCCTGGCACGCTGCTGCTGACCGAGACCAACGTGCCGCACGCCGAGAACGTGTCGTACTTCGGCGCCGGCGACGACGAGGCGCACATGGTGTACCAGTTCCCGCTGGCTCCGCTCACGCTGTCGGCGTTCCATCTGGCCGACACGTCCCAGCTGCAGGAGTGGCTGGCGACCATCGACACGCCCTCGGCGGACACGACGTTCTTCAACTTCCTCGGCTGCCACGACGGCATCGGTCTGAGGCCGGCCGAAGGGCTGCTGACCCGGGCGGAGATCACGCATCTGTGTGACCTGGCGCAGGCGCACGGTGGCGGGGTCTCGTACCGCTCGCAGCCCGACGGCACCCAGTCGCCCTACGAGCTCAACACCGTGTTCTTCGACGCCTTGAACCCGGTCGACTCGAGCGAGTCGCCGCGCCGCCTGCTCGAGCGCCACCTCGCCGCGCAGTCGATCCTGCTCTCGCTGGCGGGGATGCCGGCGATCTACGTCCACGCGCTGCTCGGCAGCCGCAACTGGCATGACGGGGTTCGACAGACCAAGCGGCTGCGTACCATCAACCGCCGGAAGTTCTCGCGCACGGAGCTGGAGGCCGAGCTCGACGACCCGACGTCGCCGCGGCATCACGCGTTCGAGTCGCTGCTCGAGCGGATCACGGTCCGCACCCGGGAACCGGCGTTCCATCCGTCGGGTGCGCAGCGCATCGTCTCGTCGCCGCGCCCGCTCCTCGCCTACGAGCGCGAGGCGATCGACGGGTCGAGCCGGGTGCTGTGCGTGCACAACGTCACCGGCCGCCGCCAGACGTTCGAGGCGTCCGCCGCCGACGGCATCACTGTCCGTGGCAGACTGGTCGACCTCATCGAGCCGTCGCGGACGGCGACGGTCGACGCGCACGGTCGGTTGTCGCTCGCGCTCGGGCCCTACGGCGTGGCCTGGATGCGCCAGACCCGCTGACGGCGCTCACGACGGTGACGCGCTCGAGCCCCCGGCGCCCTCGCCCCGGGGGCTCGGGCACCCCGAGTCGCCTGCGCGCGTCACCGTCGCTCGCTGGCTGGTTGAGGATCAGCGGGGAAGTGAGGCGATCGGGGGGCGCTCGACGTCTGCGACGTCGGTAGGTTCCACGGTGATCCGGCCGTGGTCGTCACGGCTGAACTGCACGTACCGTGTGCCGAGCTCGTCGGCGAACCGCGCGCGGTCCGCCGACGACAGGCGTTCCAGCGCCACGCGCGCGATGGCGAACGCCATCCGCGACAGGCTCGGCAGCTGCTGGTTGCGGTGCACACGGCGTCCGATGTCGACCTGGGCGATGGCATCGGCGCCGCGCAGCACGAGGATGTCGAGCAGCAGCCCGAGCTCGACCCCGTAGCCGGTGAAGAACGGCACGCGCTCGAGCACGGTCCGGCGCCCCGCGTACTCGCCCGACAGTGGCTGCACCAGCCCGGCCAGCTCCGGCCAGAACAGGTTGAGCAACGGACGGGCGAGCAGCTCGGTGACGCGACCGCCGCCGCTGGGCTGGAGCACGCCACCGGCGTCGATGGGGCGGTCGTAGAACGCCTTGACGTAGTCGATGCCGTCGTCGAGCAGCAGGGGAGCGACGATGCCCCACACGAAGCGGGGATCCGGGTTGCGGATGTCGGTGTCGACGAACGCCACGATGTCGCCGGCCGTGACCCGCAACGATCGCCACAGCGCATCGCCCTTGCCGCGCGCGCGGCCGAAGTCCGACATGATCCGGTTGTCGTCGTAGACGATCGCGCCGGCAGCGGCGGCGAGCTCGGCGGTGCCGTCGCTCGAGCCGCCGTCGATCACCACGAGCTCGTCGACCAGCCGTCCGACCAGCGAGCGGCCCGCCTCGATCACACCGACGATGGTGTCGGCTTCGTTGCGCGCTGGCAGCACCAGGCTCACGGTCTGGCCCGTCGCGCGCTTGCGCGCGATGAGGGCGTCGAGGTCGAGATCGTCGGGCGAGAACGTCCGCCGGGTGAACCAGTCGTCCAGTGTGCCGGGGGACGGCACCGGATCAGCTCTCGCTCGCACCGCCGGCAGGCTCGGAGCCGGCCTCCGACGCCGTCTCGCCGGCCTCGCTCGAGGTCTCGCCACCGGTGCCGGACGCCGCGTCCTCGGACACGGTGAGCGTGCCCTCCATCCCGGCCTCGCGGTGTCCCGGAATATCGCAGAAGTACGTGATGTCGCCGGCCTCCAGCGTGACGGTGGCCTCATCGGTCTCGCCACCGTCGGCCTCCAGGATCTTCTCGCCGGACTCCTCGAACACCACGTTGTGAATGATCGAGCCGTTGTTCTCCAGCACCAGCTCGGACTCCCCGGGCGGGAGCGCCTCGGGAGCGGACTCGTAGTCGATGTCGATGGCGACGAAGACCGGTTCGTTGGCGACCTCGCCGCCGGCCTCACCGGTGCCCTCGCCGCCGCCGGCCTCCTCCTCGTGGAGCGGCCGTATCCCCGCCGCGGCCGCCACGGTGCCGGCGGCGACCAAGCCGATCAGACCCACGGCGAGCGACACGCCGAGCGCACGCGCCGGGATGCGCCTGCGCGACTCGATCAGGAACGCCATGGCCATGACGTAGCCGGCCGCGAGCAGCGCGACGAATGATGCCCCGAGCTCCGACACGGCCAACAGGATGCGCGACAGGCTCAGGCCGATGAGCAGCATGAGCCCGATGATCGTGACGGGCAGCACGAACGGGGTGAAGAAGCGTTCTCTAAGTTCGTCGCGCATTGTGGTCTTTCGCTCAGGTCAAAGGGGTCGCCGCGATCACGCCTGGGTGGCCGCGCCTGCGTACAGCATCAGGCTGATCGTCGCCGCATAGATCGCCAATGCCACGCCGAGCCCGAACACGAACAGTCGGCGGAACCAGCCGCTGTCGAACCGCAGGTGCATGAACCACATCACGACCAGGAGGAACTTGAGCACGGTCAGGATGATCAGCGCCGGGACGGCGATCTCGCCGGGCACGGCGGCGAATGAGATCGCCACCTCGATCGCGGTGAACACCGCCAGGATGATCCCGATGACGATGTACTGCGAACTGTCGGGATGATCTGCGTGCTCCAGATCGTCGGCATCGGACACGGCGACGGTGCTCCTCTCGAGGCGCCTACGCGCCAACCTGCTCGTACGGGACGAGGTAGACGGCGGTGAAGATGACGATCCACACGATGTCCACGAAGTGCCAGTACAGACCGATGTTCTCCACGACGTCCGAGTGCTCGGACGTCAGTTTGCCGGTCATCGACCGCGCCCACAGCGTGATCAGCATCAGCACGCCGACGGTCACATGGATGCCGTGGAAGCCGGTCATCACGTAGAACGAGGACGTGAACGGGCTGGTGTCGAGCCGCATGCCCTCGTTGACGAACACCGTGAACTCGTAGATCTGACCCGACAGGAACACCGACCCCATGATCGCCGTCGCCAGGATCCAGATGCGAAAGCCCCGGTCGTCACCGCGCTGGATCGCCGACAGCGCGAGCACCATGCCCAACGACGACATCAGCAGCACGAACGTGCTCACCGACGTGAACGGGATGTCGAACAACGCCGGCGAGATCTCGGGTTGCCCGTTGTAGTTGGTGTAGTAGATCAGATACGCAGAGATCAGCGCACCGAAGAACAGGCACTCGGAACCCAGCAGCGTCCACATGGCCAGCTTCTCGTTGGAGAGCCCGAGGCTGGTCGCGTGGGCCTCCTCGCTCGCCTCTGCGGTGGTGACCTCCGCCATGTCCTAGTGCCCTTCCTCTGCCATCGGCTCGAACGCCCAGGCGAACAGCGCGCCGACGGTGATGACACAGCCGACCGCGAGCAGCACGATCATCCCCGTGCCGCTGGTGAACAGCGCCCACCCCATGATGGGCATACCCACCGCGGCCAGCGCCGGGTAGAACGACGGATCCGGCATGTGGATGTCGGTGTCGGGATCGTGGATGACCACCGTGCCGGCGCCCCCCGCCGGGACGCGAACGTAGTCGCCCTGCTCCGAGACAGCGTGCTTGCGGTGCCACAGCTCGTCGCGCGCGCTGATCTGCGGTACCTCCTTGAAGTTGTAGTGCGCCGGCGGCGACGACGTCATCCACTCGATCGTCCGCGCATCCCACGGGTCATCACCGGCGATCTGCCCGCGGCGCAGCGAGCTGGCCATGTTGATGATCAGCAGCAGCACCGAACCGGCGATGATGAACGCACCGACCGTGATGATCAGGTTGAGCAGATCCCACCCGAACCCGGCGGCGTAGGTGTCGATGCGGCGCGGCATGCCCCACAGCCCCACGAAGTGCATGAGGCCGAACGTCAGGTTGAACCCGAGCATCAGCGTCCAGAAGTTGGTCCTGCCGAGCGTCTCGTTCATCAGCCGGCCGGTGACCTTGGGATACCAGTAGTAGACGCCACCGAGCGCGCCGAAGACCAGGCCGCCGAACAGCACGTAGTGGAAGTGGGCGACCACGTAGTAGCTGTCGGTCTGCTGGTAGTTGGACGGCACCACCGAGTGGGTGACGCCCGACAGCCCACCGATCGTGAACATCGCCACCGCGCCGACCGCGAAGAGCATCGCGGTGGTCAGGCGCAGTTTGCCGCCCCACATCGTCCCGATCCAGTTGAAGATCTTCACGCCGGTCGGCACCGCGATGAACATGGTGGTCAGCGCGAACGCGGTGTTGGCGACCGGTCCCATGCCGACGGCGAACATGTGGTGGGCCCACACGCCCCAGCCGAGGAAGCCGATGGCCACGCCCGCGAACACCATCGCGGTGTAGCCGAAGATAGGCTTGCGCGAGAACGTCGGGATGATCTCCGAGATGATCCCGAACGCCGGCAGGATGAGGATGTAGACCTCGGGATGGCCGAACAGCCAGAACATGTGCTGCCACAGCACGGGATCACCGCCGGCGGCGGGATTGAAGAAGTTGGCCCCGAAGCGGACGTCGAACATCAGCTGCCACAGCGCGATGCCGATGACCGGGATCGCAAAGAGCAGCAGGAATGCGACGACCAACGTCATCCACACGAAGATCGGCATGCGCATCAGCGTCATGCCGGGCGCGCGCAGGTTGAGGATGGTCACGATGAAGTTGATCGCGGACGCCAGCGTCGCGATCCCGGCGATCTGCAGGCCGATCGAGTACAGCAGCATGCGGCCCATGTGGACCTGCGTGCCGAGCTCGGCCGAGCCGCCACCGACGGTGTACCCCGACACGTCCGGGCCCACCGTCGTCGACAGCGGCGCGTAGTTGAACCAGCCGCCGTTGGGCAGGCCGCCGAGCAGGACGCCCGAGTACATGAAGATGCCGGCTGCGCAGAACACCCAGAAGCTGAACGCGTTGAGCCGCGGGAACGCGACGTCCCGCGCGCCGATCTGCAGGGGCATGATGTAGTTGAAGAACGACGCGCCAAGCGGGATGCCAACGAAGAACACCATGGTGATCCCGTGCATGGTGTACAGCTGGTTGTACACGTCTGGCGACAGGAAGTCGTTCTCCGGGACGGCCAGCTGGATGCGCAGCAGCAGCGCCTCGACGCCCGCGATGACGAAGAACACCATGGTCGCCAGGAAGTACATGACGCCGATCTTCTTGTGATCGGTCGTCGTGATCCAGCTCCACAGCCCCGTCTCGGCCTTCGGGCGCTGCAGGATCTTCAGGCTGGACCGTGGGGACTCGGCAGGAACGGCGTTCATGTCATACGCCCATCGCGTCGCTACTTGCGGGCATGTCACTACTCCAGCGTGTACAGGTAGGCAGTCAGCGCGTCGATCTGGTCGTCGGTCAACCCCAGGTTGGGCATCTGGGACCCTGCCTTGACCGCCTGCGGGTTGGCCAGCCACGCCTTGAGCTGGGCTTCGTCGTTGACGTCGAAGACGCCGCCCGCGAACGTACGCCGGCTCGCGAAGTGGGTCAGGTTCGGTCCGATCCGCACCTCCGCCGCCGTGCCGGCGGCGGCCTCGTACCCATCGATGGCGTGGCAGGCGATGCACTGCTGTGATTGGAACAGCTCCTCGCCCTCGGCGGCCAACCCATCCTCGGCTGCCTCTGCCGGCTCGGCCTGGTCGGCGATCCACTGGTCGAACTCGGCCGGTTCGTGGGCGATCACGTCGAAGCGCATCCGCGCGTGGCTCAGTCCACAGAACTCGGCACACTGCCCGGGGTACAGGCCGGGCTCGTCGGCCTGGATCGTCAAGGTCCTGGTGTGCCCGGGCACGACGTCCTGCTTGCCGGCGAGCCGCGGCACCCAGAAGCTGTGGATCACGCCGTTGCTGACGCCCTGGCCGATCTCGGGAGCGGCATCGAACCCGGGGTCGGGCTGCGTGGCCGACAGCGCCTGCATCCGCAGGAAGACCGGGCGGCCGGTCGGGATGTGCAGCTCGTTGGCCGTGATGACGCCCTGCTGGTCCTCGTCGAGGTACTCGAAGCCCCACCAGTACTGCTTGCCGATGACCCGGACGTCGAGCGCCTCTTCGCCGGGCTCCTGCGCGAGCTCGAAGATCGTCTGCACCGTGGGGACCGCGATCCCGACCAGGATCAGTGCCGGGATGATGGTCCACATCAGCTCGAGCTTGGTGTTGCCCGCGACCTGCTTCGGGATCTCGTCGCCGCCGCGGTCCCGGAAGCGGAAGACCGCGAACAGGATCAGGCCCTGCACCAGGATGAACACGCCGACGGCGATCCAGAACACGAGATCCCACAGCTCGTCCTGTGCGCGGGCCACGGGGCCGGCGGGGTTCAACGCGCTCTGCGGGAGCTCCCGGGTGCCGCAGCCGGCCATCAGCAGCCCGAGCAGCACCGTCCACGCCGCCCACCGCCGCCGGGCGGCGGACCTGTGGCCCGCCGCTTCGCTACGTGAGGCCGTGATCATGTGGCCTACCGCTTCGCTACGTGAGGCCGTGGTCATGTGGCCTACCGCTTCGCTACGTGAGGCCGTGGTCATGTGGCCTACCGCTTCGCTACGTGAGGCCGTGGCAGTCCGGCGGCCGGTCGCGGGCCTCATCGGCGAGTGGCGCTGCGGCACTGACGCGTCCTCTCTGGCGTTGTTGTTGCGATCCGTCGGTATCGGCCGGCGAGGCAGTGTACGGCGTGGGTACCACAGCCCTCGGACGGTCGTGCACCGACGCGCTGCCGCTAGTGTGACATGCCGTCACCGGTCGCCCAACCCGGCGGCGCCGCGGCCGGTGTGAGGCGCGCCGTCCCGCCGCTGTCCGCGCGTTCAGCCACTGTCCGCCCGGCGCAGCGCCATGCCGGTCAGCAGCTCGAGCACCACGCGGTTCGCCAGCCGCGCCGTGATGTCGGCCGGCTGATCGTAGTGCGGCGCCACCTCGACGAGGTCGGCGCCGACGACGTCGAGCTCGCGCCCGAGGCGCTGCACCGTGTCGAGGAGCTCGCGGGCACTGAGCCCACCGGGTTCCGGTGTTCCCGTGCCCGGAGCCATGCCGGGATCGACGACGTCGATGTCGACCGAGACGTACACGCCGCGGGCACCATGACCCAGGGCCGCCTGGACCGCCTCGTCGACCACGGCCGACAGGCCTCGACGGGTGATGTCGGCCATGAAGTAGCTGCGCATGCCCTGGGCGCGCATCCACTCGACGGTGTCGGGTGGCGGCCAGTAGCCCCGGAGCCCGATCTGCACGAACCGCCGGCCCGGTACCGCACCCGATTCGATGAGGCGGCGCATCGGCGTACCGTGTCCGTACAGCTGTCCGTAGTGCGACTCGCCGGTGTCGGCGTGCGCGTCGAAGTGGATCAGGGCGATCTCGCCCGCGCCGATGACGTCGGCGACTGCCTTGGCGCTGGGGTAGGTCACGGTGTGGTCGCCGCCGAGCACCACGGGGATCGCGCCCGCCTCGGCGACCCCGCGCACAAGCTGCTCGATGCGGTCGAGTGACAGCTCGATGTAGCCAGGTGCCAACTGCGCGTCGCCGATGTCGACGACCGGCAGCGCGTGGAGCGGGTCGACACCGGCGGTCAGATGCGGGCGGGCGCCGTCCATCTCCAGATAGTCGCCCTCGCGGATCGCCTTGGGCCCGAACCGCGCACCCGGACGGTGCGTCGTGCCCCAGTCGAAGGGTGCGCCCAGGATTGCCACCATCCCGGGACGCAGCACGTCGATGCGTGCCGCCGGCACGCCGGCGAACGGTGCGTGCGCGTGGTACGGGGCACGATCACGCGCAAACGGTGCATGATCGCTGGCGGTCATCGGCTCCTCCGATCGTGGGGCACGGCGGTGCGGCGTCAGTGCCGCATCAGCCGCTCGGCCAGGCTGCGCCCGCGGGGCGGTCGGCCACCGCGCTCCGCTCTGCGGTCGAGCCGACCGAACGCGCGCTGGATGTAGCGCGCGCCGAGCCAGCGCAGCGGCTCCGGCTCCCACCGTCGTGACCTGTGTCCGGCCATCGGCAGCCGGGTGAGCGGCGTCGACTGCCCCGTGATCAGATCGGCCAGCGTGCGGCCCGCCAGGTTGCTCGCCCCCACACCCTGACCGGTGTAGCCCCAGGCGCCGGCGAGACCGGTCGCCGGATCGTAGGTGAAGTTGGGTAGCCAGTCGCGTGGCATGCCCAGCGGTCCGCCCCACTGGTGGGTGATGGCCACGTCGGCCAGGGCCGGGAACCAGTTACCGACCATCGCGCGGAGCGCCGCATGGGTCGCGCGATGCCGGTCGAACCGGGGTCGCACGCGCGAGCCGAAGTGGTAGGGGGCACCACGGCCGCCGAACAGGATGCGACCATCGGCGGTGCGCGACAGGTAGTCGACCGTCAAGCGGTGCGACGAGAGGCACTCGTGGCCGGCCCAGCCAATCTCGTCCCACTGCGCCGGCGACAACGGCGCGGTCAGCACGATCAGCGAGTAGATCGGCAGCAGCGACCGGCGGTGTCCCGGCAGCTGCGCCGTCCAGGCCTCGGTCGCGACGACCACCGCGCCGGCACGCACGCGACCGCGCCGCGTGTGGACGACGGCGGGGGAGCGCGGGCGACGTCCCACGGGGTCGATGCGGGTCACGCGGGTACGCTCGAACAGCTGCGCACCCCGGTGCTCGACCGCGCTTGCCAGACCGCGGACGAGGTGCCCGGGATGCACGGTTGCACAGCGCGGGTCGTACACGGCGCCGCGCGCACCGGCGATCCGCACGCGGGACGCGAGCTCGTCGGCTGACAGCTCGCACATGCCGTCGTCGAGCGCGAGCGCCCGGTAGCCCTCGGCGGACGCCCGCATGGCCGCGACCTCGTGGGGTCCACGCGCGACGCGCAGCATGCCGCCCCTGCGGAACTCCGCGTCGATGCCGGCGGTGTCGCACACGCGCCCGATCTCGTCGACGGTGTCGCGCATGGCCCGCACGACGGCCCGCGCGGTGGCGGGGTCGTAGCGGCGCGCCAGACCGGTCGGTGTCAGCCCGATGCCGGCGGAGCACCACGCGCCGTTGCGACCCGAGGCGCCGAACCCGGCGATCTCCGACTCGCAGATCGCCACGCGTAGGTCCGGCCGCCGCTGCAGCAGGTACCACGCCGTCCACAGGCCCGTGTAGCCGGCACCGACGATCGCGACGTCGGCGTCGTGCGCGCCGCGCAGCGCCGCCCGGGGCGTGAGATCCCCGGCCGTGGACAGCCAGTAGCTGACGTCGGAGTAGCGCATGGTCGCCGCAGCCTACGTCGCGTGTGCGGCGGCGGCGACACGGTCGCCGTGGACGGCACCGTTCGCCTCCGCTGAGGGGTCTCGCGTAGCGTGGTCGAGCGGCAGGCCCGGCGACAGGAGGCTCGGTGACCGCGACGCCCGCATGGGTCGATCCGCACGGCGCGACGACGAGCGTCCGGCCATCGGACCTGTCGGGGTCGTGGGACGTCATCGTGGTCGGCGCCGGCCACAACGGGCTGACCGCGGCCGCCTACCTCGCGCGCGCCGGCTGGCGCGTCCTGGTCCTCGAACGCCGCGACCGCGTCGGCGGCGCCGCGACGTTGGAGGAGCCGTGGCCCGGGTACCGCGTGTCGCCGTGCGCGTACCTGGCTGGCCTGCTCCATCCGATCGTCGTCGACGAGTTGCGGCTGCGCCGCTTCGGTTACGACGTCGTGGTGCCCGATCCCGGCCTGGTCGTCCCGCTGCCCGGCGGCGAAGTGTTCACCGAGTGGAGCAACCACGAGCGCACGCTGGCGGAGGTCGCGCGCATCGCACCGGGCGACGTCGGCGGCTTCGCGCGCTACCAGGACCTGCTGGACCGCATGGCCGCTGCGTTGCGGCCGGCCGACGAGCGGGACGTGTGGCTGGGTGACGCGCCGACCCGTGCGCAGCTCGCCGAGCGGCTCGACCACGACCCCGAGGCGCTCGAGGTGCTGTTCGAGTTGTCGATGGTCGACCTGCTGACGCGGCACCTGCGTGACCAGCGGCTGATCGACGCGCTGGTCGGGCAGGGCATCATCGGCACCTACGCGTCGCCGTACGACCCGGGCACCGCCGCCGTGCACTTCCACCACTCGTGCGGCTGGACGAACGGGCAACGCGGCGCCTGGGGCTTCGTGCGCGGCGGCATGGGCCAGGTGTCGTTCGCGCTCGCGGCGGCGGCCGCGGAGGCCGGCGCGACGATCGTCACCGACGTCACCGTCGGACGCATCCTGCCCGCCCACGGTGTCGAGTGCGACGACGGCACCGTGCTGCGCGCGCCGGTGATCGTCAGCAACGCCGATCCCGTGCGCACCCTGGCGCTGCTCGACGCGGCGCCCGACGAGTTTCGCTCGCAGGTCGAGGCACAGCCGACCGACAGCGCGGTGGTCAAGGTCAACTTCGCGCTGTCGGCGCAGCCGGCGTTCCCCGGACCGGCCGACGCCGTGACCGCGGTCGTCAACGCCACCGGCGGTGCCGACGCGCTCCACGAGTCGTTCCTGGCCGCCACCCGCGGCGAGGTCACCGACGAGCTGTGGGCCGAGCTGTACCTGCACACGGCGTTCGACGCGTCGATCGCCCCGCCCGACCGTCATGTCCTCAGTGCCTTCTGTCAGTACGCGCCGTACACCTTCGCCGAGGGCGACTGGGACAGCCGCCGCGCCGACGTGGGCGATCGGGTCACCGCGTCGCTCGAGCGGATCGCGCCGGGGTTCGGCGCGCTGGTCGTCGACCGGGAGGTGCTCGGCCCACCCGACATCGAGGCGCGCATCGGCCTGACCGGTGGGCACATC
>JAHWKT010000115.1:0-3026 GCA_019347695.1 Actinomycetota bacterium
GCAACACAGCTGGTTCTGGTCCAGTCGTTGAGGGTTCGAGTCCTTCCCCCCGAGCGAGTGCGATGCTGGTCCGCAACCGGATCACATCCCTCACCCCGGCCCGGTCGTCTAGGGGCCTAGGACGCCGCCCTCTCAAGGCGGTAACGGGGGTTCAAATCCCCTCCGGGCTACCAGGCGTCACATCAAGATCACTTGATGTGACGCCTTTGGGTGTCTGACCAGCTTCTCGTGATGCCGTCGGGGCATCATTCCGTTGGGCGCTGGAGTTCAGCTGGTCGGGCGCGTAGCGTCGCAGCAACTCGACGGCCCAGGCGACCTTGTCCTGCCACCGCTGGCCCTTCGGCTGCATTGCTCCACCGAGCACCGTTTCGCGCCCACGTCGGCCACCTCCGTCGATCGAATAGCTGTTCGATCAGCGTATTGAGATCGGCAAGTGGCGCTCGGTTCGCTGTGATTGGCGCTGTGGACGATCGCTCCGCGTGCGCTACGTGCTACCGGCAGGTGTGCCGTACAGAGCTTCAGGAGCCCGCGGAGTTCAGGATCGTGCGGCGTGCTGGTCGGGTCAGCAGCAGGTCGAGCTGGGTGGTGGCGAGCACGATGCCGACCGCGCTGGCCGCGCCGCGGAACGGGGTGGCGGCGCCGATCAGCGTGATGCCGGCGACCAGCACGCCGAGCGGCCACGCCCATGACCGGCGGCGTGTGACGCCGACGGCGACCGTCCCGTGCAGGCAGGCGGCGACGCCGAAGGCGATGGCTGCCGGCACCACGGCACGCGCGCCGGCCGGCCCGAACCGCGAGATCACCGGAAGCTGCACACCGAGGTGACCGATCGCCAGCAGGGCGGATCCGACGGCGAGTGCGCCGCTGACGCCCACCACGCCGTCGAGTACGTTCCAGCGCCCGGGGTCGGTCCCGGTGCCGGTCACAGGCTGACCACCTGCAGGTCGACCACGCGATCGTCTTCGATGCGATAGCGCACCCGCTGGCCGAGGCGGAGCTCCTCGAGGCCGCTGTCGAGGAACGCCTGCGTGTCGAATGCGCGCTCGTCGACATCATCGCCCACGACCGTGCCGGTGCCGGTCTCCAGATCGAAGTCCTTGACGGTGCCCTGGGGCATCCTGCGCTCCTGACCGCGCTCCGGTTTGTCGGTGTTCGGCTCACACCGGGCGCGAAGGGATCATAGGTGCGGGCGGTGGTCATTGCCGCCAGCGGGTGGTGACCCGAGATCGGCGGGGCGGTCGACGTCATGCGCGAGGCCGGCGGTCGCCAGCAGCGCCGCGCGGACACCGGCGCTACGCGCCGCCGTCAGGTGGGCAGCCGCCGACGCCGGACCGAACGCCGGAGCGATGACGTCCGGCGGCCGGCGCAGCAGCGCGCCGGTGCCCCCGTCCTGTGTCGGCGCGACAACCACGCACGGCACCGGCCCGCCGGCCCCGACCATGCGGTCCAGATCAGTGCCGGTCAACCGCGGGAGATCGGCGACGACGATGAGTGACGCGTCGTCGTCGACCTCGGTGGTGGCCTGGCGCAGCGCCGCGTTGAGTCCGCCGCCCCGCTCGCGCATGCTCGCGACGCCAACGTCTCGCGCCAGCGCCGCCCCCGCGTCGTCGCCGACCACCGCGACGATCGAGGCGATGGCCGGCGAGTCGGCGCAGACGCGTGCGACGTGGGTGAACAGCGTGGCCATCAGCGCTCGTCGCTCGTCGGCGGCGAGGCGCGGAGCCAGACGCTGCTTGGAGTGGTCGAGCGCCTTGAGCGGGATGATCGCCGTCACAGCCACCCCAGCACTGTAGATCGCGGTCTGCGACGAGGTTCTAGACTCCACGGATCATGGTCATGATCCCGCTTCTCGAGGTCGCTGCGATGACCCGGCGTGCACGGATGATGACGGCGTTACATCCTGTGCGAGTGCTCGTGCTGTTCGGGGGGATGTCCCCGGAACACGAGATCTCGTGCCTGTCCGCCCGCAATGTCGTCCGGGCGCTTGACGGCGACCGGTATCAGGTCACGATTGTCGGCATCACGCGAACCGGTCGTTGGACGCTGGTCGACGCCGTCCCCGAGTCGGACGACGGCCTACCCAGCGTCGCCGACGACGGTGACACGGTGGCGCTGGTCCACGGTGTCAAGGGGCCGCGCCTGGTGCGGTTCGGGGCCGACGATGCGCTCGATGTCATCGGGCCGGTCGACGTGTGCTTTCCGGTGCTGCACGGCCCGTACGGCGAGGACGGCACCATCCAGGGACTGCTGGCGAGCGTCGGCGTGCCGTACGTGGGCGCGGACGTGGCGTCGAGCGCCGTGGGCGTCGACAAGCGGCAGATGAAGCATGTGTTCACCGCTGCCGGACTGCCGCAGGTGCCGTATGTCGCGTTCCGCCGTGATCGCGTCGAACAGGACCTGCCAGGTGTGCTCGACGACGTCGAGGCGCAGCTGTCCTATCCGCTGTTCACCAAGCCGGCACGCCAGGGGTCCTCGATCGGTATCTGCAAGGTCGGCGACCGCGCCGAGCTCGCGGCGGGCATCGACGAGGCGCTCGGATACGACCGCTGCGTGCTCGTCGAACAGGGGCTCGAGCAGCCACGCGAGCTGGAGTGCGGGGTCATCGGCAACACCGAGATCGAGGTCACGCAGCCCGGCGAGGTCATCACCGCCCATGAGTTCTACGACTTCGAGGGCAAGTACCTCGACGACGACCTGCGCCTGCAGTGTCCGGCGGACGTCGGAGATGCGGTGCGCACGCGGTGCATGGATCTGGCTCGGCGCGCCTACCTCGCGATCGGCGCGCGTGGCATGGCGCGCGTCGACCTGTTCTACGTCGACGGTCGGGTGCTGGTGAACGAGATCAACACCATCCCGGGCTTCACCGCCGCCTCGATGTTCCCCTACGTCTGGCAGCGCCACGGACTGTCGGCGACGCACCTGATCGACCGGCTGCTCGCGCTGGCGCTCGAGGCGGCGGACGCCGGCGGCCGCTTCTCACCGTGACCGTCGGACCGGGAGCCGAGCGCTACAGACCGACCACCGGA
>JAHWKT010000115.1:3126-12092 GCA_019347695.1 Actinomycetota bacterium
CGGTCGATGCCGTCGATCGCCTGGATGCGTGCGACCACCAGCCGTCCCAGCTCGTTGATGTCGTCTGCGCGGGCACGCACGATCACGTCGTAGGGTCCCGTCACGTCGTCGCTGCTCTCCACACCAGGCACCGTGCGGATCGCGGCGGCGACGTCGGCGGAGCGGCCGACCTGCGTGAGCACGAGGATGTAGGCCGTGATCATGCTGGCTCCGCTGGTCGACGTGGGCACCGTACCGGCCCGCACCGGTGATCCTCACACGTTCCTCGGCGTCACACCAGCGGCGCCGGTGGTCGCGGCCGGCGACTGGGGCGCTCGACGGCCGTCGCGATGGTCAGTCTGTGACCTATCGCTGCGCTACTTGAGGTCAGTCTGTGACCTATCGCTGCGCTACTTGAGGTCAGTCGGCCGCGGGACGCCGTCGTCGGGGACGGCGCAGGCCCGCGGCACGCAACCGCCGCACCAGATCTCGGCTGCTCACGGGATCGGCACCCAGGATGACGGCCCGGTTCCACAGCCGGTCCGGCACGTCGTAGTGGTCGCCCTGGAACCACGCGCGGCGTAGCCCGAGCTGCGCCGCGAACACGTGCAGCTCATCGAAGTCGCGGTCGCTCACGAGGTGCGACCAGCGGCGACCCTTCCACCGCCACAGGGGAGGGTCGATCAGGATCACCCGTGCTGGCGGGGATCAGGCGGTGCGCTGCGGCGGCCGCTGCACCTTGCCCGCCTTCATGCACGACGTGCACACGTCCGCGCGGCGGGTCCGCTTGCCGTCCCAGATGCGGATCCGCTGGATGTTGGGGTTCCAGCGCCGCTTGGTCCTGCGGTGTGAGAAGCTCACCTGGTAGCTGAAGTGAGGGCGCTTGTCGCAGATCTCGCAGACGGCAGCCATCTCGGGTTCCTCGCGTTCACGGTGGTGACAGGTTCGCCGATCCGTACCTGCGACCGCGGTGTGCGGGCGACACGGTGCCGAGATCCTGCTGGATGATCGGATCGCCGACACGACAACCGGCTGGCCGCATAGTACCGGCGCCCGTCGGCTTCGCCAACCGGTGCGACACCGCTGCGTAGACTCGTCGCGACCGACCGCCGCCACCGACCGGTCGGCGGCGATGTCCGTGTGACCGCCCGGAGGCGACCGCTGCAGATCATGGCAGGCCACGAGCACCACGACCGCGCCGACGCCGCCGACTGGCTCGCTGCGCCCGTCACCGAGGTGCCCGGTGTCAGCGCCAGAGTGGCGGCCACATTGCGCTCGGCGTTGGGCGTCGCCACGGTGCGCGACCTCGTCGAGCACTACCCGGTCCAGGACAAGTACCGTGATCTGGGTGCCGTGGTGGAGCCGTCCCTCGACCTGCTCGGCGAGCAGATCACGATCATCGGGACGATCGAGGGCTGGCAGATCGCCCGGCCACGGCGTCGCCGGATGACGATCGCGCGGGCGCGGGTGCGCACCGATGCCGGCGCGACGATCGACGTCCCGTTCTTCAACCAGGAGTGGCGTCCCAGACGTCATCCGACCGGGGGCCGCCTCGCGCTCGCCGGCGTGCTCGAACGGTTCCGCACCACGCTGCAGCTCAAGAACCCGCGGGTCATCGAGCTCGATGACGGGGGCGGCATCGCATCGCAGGCGCGCATCGTCGCGACCTATCCGGCGACCGAGAAGGTGTCGAGCAGCCGGCTCGGCGCCTTCGTCGCCGCCGCGCTCGACGCCCTTCCGCACGTCGACGACCACCTCCCGGCCCAGCTGCGGGACCGCCACGGGCTGCTTGGCCTCGACGATGCGCTCCGCACGATCCACCGGCCGGCGTCGATCAGTGCGGTGCGCTCGGCGCGGGACCGTCTGGTCTACGACGAACTGCTCACCCTGCAGGTCGGGCTGCAACGGCGGCGCCGCCGGCTGGAGGCGAACGAGGTGGGCTTGGCCCAGGCGCCGTCCGCGGCTGGCCTGGCCGATCGGCTCGTCGACGCGTTACCGTTCGTGCCGACGTCCGCGCAGCGACGCGCCTTCGCCGAGATCGATCGCGATCTGGGCGAGGCCCGTCCGATGCACCGCCTGCTGCAGGGTGACGTCGGGGCGGGCAAGACGATCGTGGCCGCCCGAACCATGCTGGCCGCGGTGGACAACGGCAGACAGGCGGCGTTGATGGCGCCGACCGAGGTGCTGGCAGAGCAGCACGTCCGCACGTTCGAGCAGGTCCTCGCGCCGCTGGGCCTGAACATGCTCGATGGCCCGCGGCTGGCACTCGTCACCGGTAGCACCAGCACCGCCCAGCTGCGCGGCATCCTCGCGCAGCTGGCCGCGGGCGACATCCAGCTGGTGGTGGGCACGCACGCGTTGCTCGAGCCGCGGGTGATGTTCGCGGACCTCGGTGTCGTCATCGTCGATGAGCAGCACCGGTTCGGCGTCCGTCACCGCGCCCGGTTGAAGGACAAGCGCGCCGACGGCCGGTCGCCCGACGTGCTGGTCATGACCGCCACGCCGATCCCGCGATCGCTTGCGTTGACGGTCTACGGCGACCTCGACATCACCGTGCTCGACGAGTTGCCGCCCGGCCGGCAGCCGGTGACCACGACGGTGCTGCCCAGCGACTCGCCACGCCGGTCCGGTCTCTACGACTTCATCCGCTCGCGGGTCGCCGCGGGGGAGCGCGCCTACGTCGTGTGCCCGCTGGTGGCTGACTCGGAGGCGCTCGACGTCGTGTCGGCCGAGACCATGCACGCACGGCTGTCGCAGGTGTTCAGCGATCTCAGCGTGGGCCTCGTCCACGGTCAGCTGTCGACCGCCGAGAAGGACGAGGCGATGGCCGCATTCCGGACCGGCAAGATCCAGATCCTGGTCGCGACCACGGTGATCGAGGTTGGGGTCGACGTCCCCGAGGCCACGATCATGGTCGTCGAAGACGCCGACAGGTTCGGGTTGAGCCAGCTGCACCAGCTGCGCGGACGGGTCGGGCGGGGCAGCGCCCGCAGCTACTGCGTGCTGTTCTCGCAGTCGCCCGACGGCAACGCCCGGCTGGGGGCGCTCGAACGGACCGCCGACGGGTTCGAGCTGGCCGAGACCGACCTCCGGCTGCGCGGCGAGGGCAGCCTGTTCGACACCCGCCAGTCGGGGTTGCCCGATCTGAAGCTCGCGCAGCTGATCCGTGACCGACGGTGGGTGGTCGAGACCCGCGCGGACGCCCAGCGACTGGTCGCCGAGGACGCCGAGCTCGCCGCCCACCCGGCGCTGGCAGCCGAGGTGCGCCGTCGCTACGGCGAGGAGCGCATGGCCGCGCTCGAGACGTCATGACCTCAAGTAGCGAAGCGGTAGGTCGCCAACCATGACCCGCGTCGTGGCCGGCGCGTTGGGGGGCCGGCGTCTGCGGGTGCCCGGTGGTCGCTCGACCCGACCGACGAGCGACCGTGTCCGCGAAGCGTTGTTCTCGACGCTGGCCGACCGGGTGGCCGACGCGCGGGTGCTCGACCTGTATGCCGGCAGCGGTGCGCTGGGCATCGAGGCGTTGTCGCGGGGAGCGGCGCACGCCACGTTCGTCGAGCAGGACCCTCGCGCCGTGGGCGTGCTGCGTCAGAACCTGGCGTCGCTCGGGCTCGAGGCGAACGTGCACACGATGGACGTCTCGCGCTTCGTTCGCGACGTGCCCGGCACCGACGCTGCGCCGTACGACCTGGTCCTGTGCGATCCGCCCTACGCGTCACCGGTGCAGGCGATCGCGACCGCGCTTGTCGCGCTGGCGCGTCACGGGCGGCTCGCGCGGGATGCGATGATGGTCGTCGAACGCCCACGTCACGGTGCGGCGTTCACGGTCGCCGACGACCTGCTCGCCGTCATGGATGCGCGGACCTACGGCGACACGGTGCTGTACTACCTTGCGACGCGGTACGACGAGGCACGAGGGACGGATCTGGACCGATGAGCAGCGCCGCGGTGTGCCCGGGCTCCTTCGACCCGGTGACCAACGGGCACCTCGATGTGATCGAGCGGGCGTCCGAACGGTTCGACCGGCTGATCGTCGCCTGCCTGCGCAACGTCGGCAAGCAGCCGCTGTTCGATCTCGAACGTCGGGTCGGGCTGCTGCGTTCGGCGACCAGCCACCTGGCGAACATCGAGGTGGCCACCTTCGACGGGCTGCTCGTCGACTTCTGTCGGCAGCATGGCATCGGCATCGTGGTCCGCGGGTTGCGCGCCGTCAGCGACTTCGAGAGCGAGCTGGAGATGGCACAGATGAACCACCGTCTCGCCGATGTCGAGACATTCTTCGTCGCGACCAGTCCGCTCCACTCGTTCCTGTCGTCGACACTCGTGAAGGAAGTGGCCCGCTTCGGTGGCGACGTGTCTGCGTTCGTCCCGCCGGCGGTCAACGACAGCCTGCGCGCACAGTACGCCGCAACAGGAGAGTCCACGCATGAGTGAGATCACGTTGGGTGAGCTCGAGGAGCGTCTCGACGAGCTCGAGCTCGCGCTGGCCGAGGCACGCCCGATGCCGCTGTCCGCGTCGGTGCTGGTGAGCCGGGAGGCGCTGACCCAGCTGGTGACCGAGATCCGCGAGCTGCTCCCCGAGGAGCTGCGGCAGGCCCGGTGGGTCCTACGCGAGCGCGAGAGCCTGCTTGAAGAAGCCGAACAGACGGCCCAGCGGCTGATCGCCGACGCCAAACAGGAGTGCCTGCGCCTGGCCGGCGAGACCGAGGTGATGCGTGCGGCCGAGCGGGAGGCGCAGCGGGTGCAGCGTGAGTCCAGGGAGCAGGCGCGCACGATGAAGCTGGAGGCCGAGGACTACATCGATGCACAGCTCGCGCGGTTCGAGCTGATCCTGGGCAAGACGCTCAAGACCGTATCGGCTGGTCGCGATCGGTTGCGGACCGACGGCGACGAGGACTCGATCGACCTCAACGACACCGACACCTCGCTGTTCGATCACGAACGCACGTAGAACGGCCCCCCTCCAACGAACGGCCCGCCGTCGCCGGGTCGGGCGTTGTGGCGTCGTGCTAGGCTTTGCGTGGTCTGGTTCCACGACGCAGGCGGGGGACCGGCTGCACGAGATGCGCAGGTCGACGCGCCCGGCTCCATGAATGCATGCGGCGGATCGCCGGCCGGAACTGCATCGTGCGTACCACTGTGTCCGTCACCTCATCGATCGCTGCGCTCATCCCATGCCCTCTGCTGACACCACGATCGACGTCCGGTCGTTGATCGATCGTCCCGGAGCGACCAGGTCGCTCGATCGACTCGTGCCCGCACCCGGCGATCTGTCGGACGAGCTCATCCGCCTCGCGGGGCCGGTGTCGATCCGGGCGCGCATCGACAGCGTGGTGGACGGCCTGCTCGTCGGTGGAACCGTGGCGGCGCCGGTCCGCCTGGCGTGCTCGCGCTGTCTGGTCGAGTGGAACGATGACGTGTGCAGCGACGTCACCGAGTTGTTCACGTCTGGTGACGCCGGAGCGACGGACGACGTCGAGGCGGGCTACGACATCGTGGACGCCACCATCGATCTCGACGTGATGATCAGGGATGCCCTGGCCGCCGCGATGCCCGTGCGGCCGTTGTGCACGACCGACTGCGCGGGGCTGTGTCCGACCTGTGGAACCGACATGAATCAGGGCGGCTGCGACGGACACCCCGCCCGGCCCGACCAGTGGTGGGCGGCGCTGGCCGACCTCAAGTTCCCAGACGCTCGCTGACGCAAAGGATACCTGTCCCATGGCTGTTCCAAAGCGCAAGAAGTCGCGTTCGCGCACCCGGCACCGCCGCGCACGCTGGCTGGCCGCACCAAGACCGACGATGGCCAACTGCTCGCGCTGTGCGTCACCGATCAAGCCGCACACCGTGTGCAGCGTATGCGGGTACTACCGCGGTCGACGCGTGCTGGAGGTCGACGTCTAGGCCTGTGCGTGCACGCGAACGCGAGCGATGATCGGCCTCTCACGCCCGAACCGTCGTGCGGGGGAGCCGCGTTGCAGCGTGCGCTGGACGTGCGGGTGGCTGACACCGAGCTGTGGGACCGTGCGCTGACCCACCGCAGCTTCGCGTTCGAGGCCGGCGGATCACCGGACAACGAACGGCTGGAGTTCCTGGGCGACGCCGTCCTCCAGCTGGTGGTCACCGACGAGATCTTCCGGCGCCTGTCCGATGCCCGCGAGGGTCGGCTCGCCAAGTTGCGCGCGGCCATGGTCAACACGACGCGACTGGCCGACATCGCGCGCACCCTGGAGCTCGGCGACGCCGTCAAGCTGGGCCGTGGTGAGGAGCAGTCGGGTGGGCGCGACAAGGACTCGATCCTGGCGGACACGCTCGAGGCCGTGTTGGGCGCGCTTTACCTCGACCAGGGACTCGGCGCGGTCACGCAGGTCATCCAGCGGCTGTTCCGCCCGCTGATCGACGAGCTGTCGACACAGCACGCCGCGCTGGACTACAAGACCTCGCTGCAGGAGCTGGCCGCGGCACGGTTGTCGTCACTGCCGGTCTACGAGGTCACCGACTCGGGCCCCGACCACGACAAGCAGTTCGTCGCCGAGGCGATCCTCGACGGCGAGCGTTTGGGTCGAGGACAGGGCCGCAGCAAGAAGGCCGCCGAGCAGGCTGCCGCCCGCGAGGCGTACAGTGCGCTGGCCGACCGCGTCGGCGAGACCCACCTCGACGAGGCGCGCGCCGGACTTGACGACGCCGGTACCGTTACGCGCAGCCGGCCGGATGCTGCGACAGGAGAGCCAGCGTGACGTACCTGCCCGAGGTCGAGGTCATCCGCAAGGAGCTCGAGAAGGAAGTCCAGGGCAAGCGCTTCAAGACGATCAACATCAAGAGCGCCAGCTCGGTCGGCCGGCACCGCAACCGCCCGGAGTTCTACAAGCTGCTCGACGGTCGCAAGATCGAGGCGGTCACGCGGCGTGGCACGCTGTTGCTGTTCGAGCTCGACGAGGGCCAGACACTCGTGGTGGCGCTGGGCTCGCGCAGCGGACTGACGCGGGAGACGGCGACCGAGGAGGCCGGGCCGGACACGCAGTTCACCGCGTCGTTCACCACCGGTGGAGCGCTGCACCTCGTCGACCCGGCCAAGGACGCGGAGCTGTTCGTCGTGCCGACCGCGGAGCTCGAGGCCCTGCCGGAGCTGTCGACGGGGGGCATCGACGCGCTGGCCGACACCTTCACGTGGCACGCCTTCGGCCAGGAGCTGATGCTGCGCCAGCAGGCGCTCGCGTTGCTGCTGCGTGACGAGACGTTCATCCTCGGGCTCGGCGATCTGTACGCCGACGAGATCCTGTGGTCTGCGGGCCTGTCGCCGCAACGCCGCAGCAACAGCCTCACCAGCCAGGAGGTCCGGCGGCTGTACCGCGCCATCTTCGAGGTGCTCTACGAGGCGGTGAAGCAGGGCGGGGTCGAGGTGTATGACGACACCGACGGTGACGACGAGCCCGAGTACGCGGACTTCGTGAAGGTGTACGACCGCGTCGCTGAGCAGTGCGTCCGCTGCCGGCGCCCCATCGAGCAGGTCGCCGTCGAGGGCGTCATGGTCTACGCCTGCTCGGGGTGTCAGACCTGACCGCAGAACCACACGGCCCAGCCGGAGCGGCGGACGTCGGGTGCAGGTTGCATCGGGACGCGCGTCATGGGGTATAGTGCAATCGTGAAATAGGGACGTTCCGGCAGATCCTCGCCGAGTTCGTCCATCCCATCGCCGTGCCGGTCGCCGCGGTCGGCGATGACGCAGAGGTACTCACCGTAAAGACCTGGAGGACGACGTACATGAAGGCGCTCATTGGAGCCATGGACCACCGGCCCTATCAGATGCTCGCCGAGCTCACCTCCCTGCGCGCACGAGTAGCGGGTCTGCGCGAGGAGCTCGAGGCAAGCGAGGCCGAGCGGCTGGCGCTGATCGAGGAGATCGAGCGTCTGCGCGCGGTGAGTGACCGGGAGGTCGTGCTCACCAGCTGACACGGGGCATCAACAAGAGCGGCATCTCTGCCGCTCTTTTTCGTGTCCGCGCAGCCGGCGCCGGAGGTGTTTGGTCTCGTCAAGCGGCGTCCCTAGACTGCCTGGGCACCTGCCATCGCCCGTGAGGTCGTCACCGGTGACCGACCGCTCCGCTACTTGAGGTCTCAGCCGTGCATCTGTCCTCACTCGTGCTGCAGGGCTTCAAGTCGTTCGCCGACAAGACGACGCTCACGTTGGAGCCCGGTGTCACGGTGGTCGTGGGGCCCAACGGGTCCGGCAAGTCCAACATCGTCGACGCGCTGACATGGGTGCTCGGCACCCAGAGTCCGAGGTCGCTGCGCAGCGGCGCGATGGCCGACCTGATCTTCGCGGGCGCGCCGGGACGTCCGGGACTTGGTCGGACGTCGGTCGAGATCACCATCGACAATGCTGACCGCGCCGTGCCGCTGGACTTCACCGAGATCACCATCGGACGGGCGATGTTCGCCTCGGGCGAGACCGAGTACACGATCAACGGCGGGGTCTGCCGGCAGCTCGACATCGCCGAGCTGCTCAGTGACACGGGGCTCGGCCGGGAGAGCCACACGATCGTCAGCCAGGGCCAGCTCGATGCGATCCTGACGGCGCGTGCGGAAGACCGGCGGGCGTTCATCGACGAGGCCGCGGGCATCACCAAGCACCGGCGGCGCAAGGACCGGGCGGTCCGCAAGCTCGTCCAGATGGCCGAGCACGCTGAGCGCCTCGGCGACGTCGCCCGCGAGCTGACACGGAGCCTGCGGCCGTTGGCGCGCCAGGCCGAGGCGGCGTCGCGCCACGCGGAGCTGACCACGAAGCTGCGATCGGTGCGGATCGAGCGGGTGACCGACGCACTGGTCCGTTCGGCGCGCGCGCACGCCGAGGTCCTCGCACGGTTCCGCGACCAGGCGACGGCAGCCCAGACGCTGCAGGAGTGCCTCGACGACCTGCGGTCGCGCCAGGAGGCGGCCGAGGAGGCGCTGGAGTCGCTGCGACCTGCCGCCGAGCGCGCGGCCGACACC
>JAHWKT010000116.1 GCA_019347695.1 Actinomycetota bacterium
CGGTGGTGTTCGGTTTTTTCGTTGAGTTGGAGTGGTTGTAGGTGTCGATTATGTAGATGTTGTGTGCGAGCTCGCTGAGGGTGAGTTTCTTTGGTGCTTTCGCGTCGGTGGCGCCGGCGGTTAGGGTGTCGTCGTTTTCGGCGTCGATGGCGTGGTCGTTGCTGCGCCGCTGGTGCGCGACGATCGCCTGCCGCAGCGCCGGCACTCCCGTGCCCGGCGCGTACTGGTTGTGCCCCGCGCGCATCGCCGCGATCGCCGCATCCCGGATCTCGGCCGGGCCCTCCACGTCCGGGTAGCCCTGCCCAAGGTTCACAGCGTCGTGCGCCACGGCCAGGGCCGTCATCTCGGTGAAGATGGTGGTGCCCAGACCCTGCAGTCGCGAGATGAGGTGGGGTCGTCGCTCCGGCACGGTGGGCTCCCTGCAGTGGCGCGCGCTGGTGCGATCGATGGTAGCGGGTGCGCCGACGGACGTTTCCGGCGTTCGCTCGCGGTCGGCGGCAGTGGCGGCGTGCCGCTGTGCGCCCCGCCTGCTCGACCGATTCGCGCATCGCCCAGCGATGTGCGAGTCTTCGAGGCTCCCGGCGGCGTCGTCTCGCATCTGCCGGCGACCGGCAGCGTGATCGACGATGCCGTCTCGAGGGTGACGACATCCGCCGTGTCGCACACGGCGCCATCGCAACGTGAGCGGACGCATGGGGCGAACAGCAGCGAACGCAACAGCCGACACGCGTCGGACCCGCTGGCCCCGGCGTCGCCGGGTCGGCGCCGATCCCTATGCCACGCGCCCCGTACCGGGACGGCAGTCGCTGCAAGGCAAGATCCTCTCACGCGCCCTGCTGATCTCCGTGGTGCCGTTGCTGCTCATCAGCTCCGTCACGCTCGGAAGCCTGCTGGGGCTGTCGAACTCCGCTGCGAGCAACCTCGAAGCCAGCCGTCAGGAGCTCGGGCGGGATGTCGCCGGACGCAGCGTGCGCGCCAGCGCGGTGGGCGTCGCCCGCGAGATGGAGCAGCTGCTGGCCGAGCGGATCGACGATCTCGTCGGCCTCGCGGAAACGCCCGATCTGCGGCGTGCGGCCCGCCGCTCCGCCGACGACGTCGGTGACGCGCTGGCCGCCGAGCCGACCGACGAGCTCGAGGAGCAGTTCGACCGGGACCTCCGCCTGCATCCGGACAGCGCGATCGAGCGGTTCGTGCGGGCGACCATTCGCCGCCAGCCGATGATCTCGGAGTTGTTCTTCACCGAACGCAACGGGCTCACCGTCGCGACGTCGGGTCGTACGAGCGACTTCGTGCAGCGCGATGAAACCTGGTGGAACCGGGCGTGGGACGACGGTCTGTTCCTGGGTGCGGTCGAGCTCGACGAGTCCTCGGAGAGCGTCGGGCTGACGGTGGCGGTGCGCATCGACTCCAGCAGCGGCGATCCCCTGGGGGTGCTCAAGGCGGTCGTCGACATCGGGCTGCTGCAGCAGATCGCCACACGGACGGCCGACGACACCGACACCGACGTCACGCTCCTCACCAGCGACGGGCGGCTGCTGGCCGAGACCCGCACAAACCACGCGCCGTCGCGGATCGCCACGCCCGACGTCGAGCTCGACGACGAACGCGCGGAGTCCGCGCAGGCTGCGATGGAGCGAAGCGAGCCCGGCTTCGTGCTGCTGGACACCGTGGTTGCCGGGTTCGCGCCGGTCACGGTTCCTGATGGCCGGCTGGCCACACTGCTCGACGGCTTCGGTGACGTCGACGTCGAGCCCGTGCAGTGGGTCGCCGTCGTCGAGCAGAGCAACGACGCCGCGTTCGCACCGCTGCGCGGGCTGGCGGGGGTGCAGCGCGGCCTGAGCGCGACCGCCCGCACGTTCGTGATCATCATCCTCGTGACCCTGCTCGCGGCCCTGCTGACCGCCTTCGTGGTGTCGACGCGGCTCGCGCAGAGCATCGTGGGGCCCCTGCGCTCGCTGGGCGCGGTCTCGCGTGACATCGCCGAACGGCAGCTGCCGGCGCTCGTCCGCCGCGCACAGCACACCGACGGCGATGATGAGCTGCCGTCGGTCCCCGCGGTCCAGCTGCGGACCAACGACGAGATCGAGGATGTGTCCGACGCGTTCAACATCGTGTCGAGCACGGCCGCAGGTCTCGCTGCGGAGCAGGCGAGGAACCGCCGGAACGTGGCGCGGCTGTTCGTCAGCCTCGGTCGGCGCAACCAGAACCTGCTCAGCCGGCAGCTCGAGTTCATCGACCGCCTCGAGCGCGACACGTCCGACCCGGATCTGCTCGAGGACCTGTTCCGTCTGGATCACCTGGCGACCCGCATGCGACGCAACGCCGAGAGCCTGTTGGTGCTCGCCGGCGAGGACCCACCGCGACGGTGGTCCGAACCCGTGTCGCTCACCGACGTCGTACGGGGCGCGGTCGCGGAGATCGAGGACTACCAGCGGGTGAACGTCGACGGGGTCGACGAGGCCTCGCTCGTCGGCAACGCGGTCAGCGACGTCACGCACCTGCTCGCCGAGCTGATCGAGAACGCCGCCCGCTTCTCCCCGCCCGACAGCGAGGTCGCGATCGTCGGCCGCAGGGTCGTCGACGGGTACGCCCTCGCGGTGGTCGACGACGGCGTCGGCATGAGCGAGGAGCAGCTCGACGACGCCAACCGCCGGTTGGAGGCGTCGCCGCTGGTCGATCGGGTGCCGTCGAGCTACCTCGGACTGTTCGTCGTCGGCCGGCTGGCGGCGCGCTACGACATCAAGGTGCGGCTCGTCGAGTCGACGACCGAGGGCGTGACGGCCAAGGTGCTGCTGCCAACCGCGCTGGTCGAGCCGCTCCCGCGGTCGGCCGCCAGACGCGAGCTCACCGACGTCGAACGCCGACCGGCGCTCGATCCGGGTACGCCGGCCCACGTCGGCGGCGGACATCCGCAGCTCGCCCGCGCGGGACATGCGAGCGCGGACGCGTCGACCGCGGTCATCGACGCGCCGGCCGCGCCGCCGGCGTCCGGCGGCGCCGGCGACGAAGACGAGACGCGGGCGCTCGGGCCCCGGCGTCGTCGGCGTGATCGTGCGATCGGACGTCGCGCCGGCGACCGCGGACTGCAGATCGATCTGCGGGAGCACGGCGACGAACCCGAAGGTCCCCTTCCGGCGTCGCGGACCTCGCCCGGCGGTCCCGGAGGGGCCCCGCCGACGGGCGCTCCCGACGATGGATCGCCCGGTGGCGACGAACCGCACGCCGACAACGAGACCCGGGTGACCGCGGAGCTCGATGTGATCGGCGACGCGCCGCGAGCACCCGCCGGCGACGACCCCACCGGTGCCGAAGCCGACGTCGATGACGAACACGACGGCAGTGAAGACGACGCGCGGGACGAGCACGCCCCGCAGGACATGCGGTCATCCGTTCAGGAGGCGCCATCGCGTCCCGTGGTCGAGGTGCGCCGACGGACCTCGAAGCGCACGGCCGGCGCGAACACGACGTCCGGCGCCGGTGCTGCGGACAGCCGGGCGGTGCTGCGCACCGAGACCCCACCCGACGCCGCGCCGGCCGACACCGACGAACCGCAGCGCGCCGCGTCGGCCGAGCCGGTGACCGCTCCCGAGGTCGTCGAGCAGGACGGCATCGCGCTGACCGCCCCCGAACGTGAGGCGCGCGCTGCGCGTGAGCGCCTCGCACGGTTCCAGCGGGCGGTGCAACGGGGCCGTGCCCAGTCGAAGAGCCGGCACAACGGCGGGGAGCACCACGATGCGTAAGTTGAGTGGAAGCGCGCGCAACTTCAACTGGCTGCTCGCGAACTTCGTGCGCGATGTCGTCAGTGTCCGCGAGGCGATCGCGGTAAGTTCGGACGGGTTCCTGCTCGCTGGATCCGCCGGCCGCGATCGCGACGGTGTCGAGCAGTTCGCCGCCATCGTGTCCGGTCTGACGAGCCTGACGAACGGCGCGGGCAGTCTGCTGGGGTGCGGCGAGGTCGAGCAGGTCATCGTCGAGATGCATGACGGGGTGTTGTTCATCTCCGCGATCAGTGACGGGTCGACGCTCGCCGTCCTCGCCGACAAGCACTGTGACATGGGGTTGGTCGGCTACGAGATGACCCTGTTGCTCGACCGTGTCGGCGCCACGTTGACCCCGGCGCTGATCAGTGAGCTGAAGAACGCGCTGACGGTATGACGTCGAGCGACGACGGCTACACCGATCACGACGGCACCCTCGTGCGCCCCTACCTGGTCACGGGAGGTCGGACACGGCCGGATGGTCGCGTGCTGGCGCTCGAGACGCTGGTCACCACGACGCAACGTGGCGACGCGCGTTCGGATCACCGGCGGTTCGAACAGCGTCACGTGCTGGTGGCGTGCCGGGAGGCGCTGTCGATCGCCGAGATCGCGGCAGAGCTGGAGGTGCCGTCCGGAGTGGCGCAGGTCCTCGTCGGCGATCTCGTCGACGAGGGTCTGCTGCGCATCGTCGAGTCGACCGACGCGAACGAACAGGTGATCAGGAGGCTGATCGATGGTGTCCGTGCGCTCTGAGCCGGCGGCGTCGCCCGCCGAGCCGAAGTCCGTGAAGATCGTCGTGTCCGGTGGGTTCGGGGTGGGCAAGACCACCTTCGTCGCGGCGGTGTCGGAGATCACGCCGTTGCGGACCGAAGCCGCCATGACGTCGGCGAGCGTCCGGGTGGATGACGCCACCTGGCTGCCGGACAAGACGACGACCACGGTGGCCATGGACTTCGGCCGGATCACGTTCGATGACACCCTGCGCCTGTACCTGTTCGGCACGCCCGGACAGGAGCGGTTCGGGTTCATGTGGGACGAGCTGGTTCGCGGCGCTCTGGGCGCGGTGGTGCTGGTCGACACGCGACGACTGGACCACTGCTACTCGTCGATCGACTACTACGAGGCGCGTGACATCCCGTTCGTGGTCGCCGTAAACCAGTTCGACGACGCCCCCCTGCACCACCGTGACGACGTGCGGTACGCCCTGAACGTGGCCGACGCCGTTCCCATGCTGCGCTGTGACGCCCGCGACCGGGAATCGGTCAAGGACGTGCTGGTGGCGCTGCTCGAGACGGTGCTGAAGGCGGTGCAGGACAGCCGCACGTCAGCCCTGAAGGAGGACGACGCGCCACCCGTCGCCGTGGCCGAAGGCGCCTGACACCGCGCACGTCGGTCAGCCGCCGTCAGGTTCGGTGGCGGTGCCGTCGTCGTTCGCCGGCCGTGACCGGTCATCGTCGGTCGCCGCAGCCAGGCCGCGCGGCGCGAGGAACGCGGTCGCGCCGAGCAGCGCACACGCGGCGACCGCGAGCAGCGTGATCCGCTGCGCCTGGGCGGGTGTCGACGCCTCACTCGTGGCGGCGATGGCCGCCACGACCCCGGCCGCCGCCACCATCGCCCACAGCGATGCCGGCACACCGAGCAACCCCGCAGCTGGCGCGGCGTCCTCGGTCGTCCTGCGGATGCGCCAGATGGCGAGTGCCGCCGTCGCGAGCGCGCCGATGACCAGCGCGGGCAACATGATGGTGGTCGCGCGGCGGTGCGCGAGGAGCATGTCCGCGGTCTCCACCGTCTCCGACACCTCTGCCTGGACGAGGAACCAAAGGACGACCAGGAGCACCACCACCTGGAACACACACAGCAGGCTGACGATCAGCAGGCCGATCTGCGCAACCGCCGTCCACGCCCCGATCTCGCGGAAGATCGTGCGAACGCGGCTGCCGATCGGCTCGCGTTCGACCGCCGTTCCGGTGCCGGTGGCCTCAGGTTCGTCGACGGCCTTGCTGGTCTCGGTCGCGGTCTCGGTGTCGCCGGGTGGCTCTGCGGTGTCGGTGTCGGAGGGTGGCTCTGCGGTGTCGGTGTCGGAGGGCGGCGTCGTGGCCGCTCGGTCCCCGGTGAGGGCCTCCAGCAACGATGCGGCGACCGACGGGCCAGGGGACACTGTCGGGGTGCTGCTGCCGTTGGCGGCGGACTGCCGGCCCGACGGATCGATCTCGCGCAGCACGATCTGCTCACCGCGCTCGCCGTCGTGCTCGCTGTCCGCTGGGGGACCGTGACTCCGCGGTGTGATGGTGCGACGACCGCTGGCGGCCAGGTCCGAACCGTCCGCCGCCGACCGACGCTGGTCGCGCGTCGCCTGTAGCACGGTCGACAGCAGCTGCGTGTCGTCGGCCTCGGAACGCGGCGCCGCCTCACGTTGGGCTCTGCGACAGCTGCGGCACACACGAGTGTCAGACCTCGTGTCCCAACCGCACACTTCGCAGGTTTGCATGTCTACCGCCGCCATGGATCCGGGAGCGTCACGAGAACGTCGGTGGGGCTGACGTGGCGGTTCCGTACTGTAGCCGAGGCCTGCGGCAGCGACCGAATCGCCGCCGCGACTACCAGTGCAGCACGGCCTCGGCGGAGCGCAGCAGGTCCGACTGCTGTCGTGCATCGGCGATGTGCACACCCGGGATCAGCCCGTCGGTGGACAGGCCCTGGTGGGCGGCGCTGTCCGCGTCGACGTAGACCGCCACACCGGACTCGAGCAGGCCACGAAGATCGCGTGTACAGCGGGCGTCGGGCAGCGGATGCCCCGCGAGCGCGGTGGCGGGGGTCGACCCGGTGGCCGCCGCGTACTCGATCGCCCCGCCGCGGAGCAGGATGGTCAGGTCGACATCTTCGGCGACGGCGTAGATGTTGGCTTCGAGCACCGGGTCCTCGGATGACATCACCGCCGGCGTACCGGTCAACACGCTCACGACCCGCCGCGCCACGGCTGGCCTCCTCCCGGTGCGAGCACGACGTCCGCCTCGCGCACGAAGCTCCACAGGTCGGCGTCGTCGCCGGCGACGACACCGTCGACGGTGGGTCTGCCGCCCACGGCGCCGGCCTCCACCACCCAGTCGAGCGTGGCGCCGTGGACGCCCCGCCGCAGCAATGCAGCAACCGCGGTGGCGATGGGGCTGTCGGCCAACGCGAGCTCGACCGCGGTCCCGTGGGCGAAGATCATGACGCGATGGCCCCGGGCGAGCAGCCGGTCGGCGAGCCGCAGCGCGGTTGCGGTGGCGGCCGCACTCGTCGCTGTCGACAGCACCAGTGCCACGCTGCGGGTCACCACCACTGGACGCTCGTGTCGGGACTGCCGACCAGTGCGGCGACGGCGTCGAGGTCGACGACCTGCACCTCGTCGCCGCGGAGCTTCAGCGCGCGCTCGGCGACGGCGTCGTCGTGTGCCCACACCCGGACGCCTGCCGCGCGGGCCGCGTCGAGATCGGTGGCCGCCTCATGGGTGTCACGTAGGACGGCGGTGGCCGTGTCGAGCAGCACGACGGTCACGTCATCGCCGTCACGGGCCCAGCCGGTGCCCAGCGTGAGCGCCTCGACCGGCTGTTGCGACGTCAGCAACGCCACGGTCATGTTCTCCCCTTGCGGATCAGCAGTCGGATCGCGGGCCGGCCGTGCTCGTCGGACGCACGCTCCACACCCATCAGCTCGTGTCCCGCGCGGTCGGCCCAGCGGGCGAAGGCGGCCGGCGAGCCGGGCCCGCCGGTCAGCACCTCGAGCACCGCACCGGTCTCGAGCGCGGTGATGGCCCGCATCGCCCGAACGACGCCTGTCTCGCGCGGGGCGTTGCGGGCGTCGACCCTGCCGGCGACGGCGACCAGCAGACGGTTGGTGGGTGCGTCGGCCGACGCCGGGTTGACGGCCCATCCCGGTGCGTTGCCGTCGGTCTGGGTGACCGGTGCGAGCTGCACGGGTCGCCACAGGCGGGCGAACGCCCCGGACAGCAGCCCCCACTCGAGTGCCGAGGTCAGCCCTCCGCGCACCGCGTGCAGCGGCTCGAGTGATCCGCCGACCCGACTGAGCAGCACCTGCTCGTCGGTCGCGCTGTGGACCCGCACCAGATGGCCCTCGGTGCGGAGCACGCGCGCGACGGCGTCCGCCGCTTCCCGTAGTGATCCGCACGGCTCGTCGTTGCGTTCGGCGAGTCGCCCGCCCTCCTTCATCGCCGCCTGGCGCACCGCCTCGAGCCGGCCGCCCTGCGCGCCGTTGCTGTTGACGATGACCTCGCCGAGCAGTCGCAACAGCGTCGTCGACCGACCCGCAGGGGTGACGGTGTCGACGTGGATCTCATCGGCGCCTGCCTCGGCGCGGGCGAGGTAGACCTTGGCGGGACGGCCGCCACCGGGATGCTTGCGGCTGCCGACGACCACCAGGCCGGCATCGGCCAGTGTCTCCAGGTGCGTCCGGGCGACGTTCGGGTGCAGATCGAAGGCGCCGGCGATGTCGCGGACGGTCTGCTGCTCGCCGGTTTCGCGGAGGTGGTCGTAGATGCTGGCCCGGGTGGTGCTGCGCAGCGCACGGCGCGTGCTGACGTCCGCTGACCGTCGGATCCACCGGTCCGCGGTCGGCTGGACCTGGTCGGTCTCGTCACTCACCGGCGCGTCGAGGGTGCGTCGGTCACACGGGCTGGCCGGCGGCGCGTGACGACAGGGGACACGCGCAGCTCGTACGGCTCGATGGGTGACATTTCCATGTTTCTACCGTGCCTGTCGGCGCCCGCAGCGGTCTGTGGCCGAAGCGCAGGATATTACAGTGCAAACTGTGGTGAGCGTAGCAGCAGCCCCAGCCACAGCGCCACGAGCGGCGCACCGACCAGCACGCCGTCGGCGGTGCCGATCAGCAGCGCAGGGACCGCGCCATCCCTCGCGCGGGACGACCGCAACAGCTGCCGCAGGCGGGCGCTCAGCAATGCGGCGGCTACGGCGATCACGGCGAGGCCGGTGACCCGCAGGGCGATCGGCGGCGGGCCGCCCAGCGCGCCGAGCACGACGGCGACGGGCAGCGCCACCGCGACCGCCGCGATGAGTCGGGGGCGCGTGCGGCCGCCAGCCATGGGACGGCCCGCCGCGGTCACCGCCACATCGGTCAGCGCCAGCAGTGCCAACACGCCGGCGAGCCGCGCCGCGTCCAAGGTGTCGTGGAGGATGACCAGCGCCGTGGTGCCGACGGCGACGAGCAGCCCGGCCAGCAGTGTGGAGCCGACCAGCGCCCCGGTCTCGTGCCGGCGCGGAGAGGCGAACGCGAGCACGAACGTCAGCATCACGCTGACAGCCAGTAGCCCGCCGATCCACTGTCCGGCCGTTGCCGGGCTCACCAGCAGGACAACGAGTGGCCCGACACCGATCAGCAACGTCGCCGGCAGCATCGTGCGCACGCTCGACGTCCCGAGGGTGGTGTGCAGATCGACCAGGCAGCCAACCGCGATGACCACGACGACCAGACCGAACGCCCAGCGGGCGGTGAAGCCGCCCAGGATCAGCAGGGCGGGAACCAGCAGCGAGCCCGACAGCAGCAGCCGGTACACCTGACGCTGCCGGTCGGTGGCCGTCGACCCGCCACTGAACGGTGGCAACAACGCCAACTCCGTGCCGGCATCGACGTGGATGTCGGCGTCGAGTGGGACCCGCTGCCCGTCGAGCATGCCCGACGCGACCGCCACCCTGGTGGCGAACGGCTCGCCGTAGCGGTCGCACAGCGTGGCGACGATCGTCGGCAGCGGTGCCGGCTCCACCTCGACGTGGGAGACACCGGCGGCGTCGCGCAAGGCGGCGAACAACCGTACGGTGACCATCACGCCGCGCCCTTCTCGCCGCTGTCACCTCGCAGCGTAGCTCGCGGCATCCGCGCGTCGGCGGCGGATCGGCCGCGACCATCGGCAGCCGGGCCGCCGATCGGGACGTGCGACGGTGCTAGCGTTTGCCGTGCTGCCGGATGTGCGTGCGGACGTTGGGAACGGGCAGTGAAGCTGCTCCTACTCTCCGACGGCGACAGCGCGAAGATGCTGTTGCCGGCGTTGGAGTTCCTGGATCACGACGTATCGACCGCGCCGCTGCGTCCCACCGAGATCATCGGTGAGATCGACCCCGATCTGGTGATCGTCGACGCCACCGACGATCTCGCCGCGGCCTCCAGCACATGCCGAGCGATCGCCGCCGCCGAACGGGCCCGCGCGCTCCTCGTGGTGGTCGACGAGGGGGCGCTCGCGGCCATCAAGAGCACCTGGGGGTTCGACGACTGGGTCCTGCCGCGCGCACGCCCGGCTGAGCTCGAGACACGGATCCGGCTGCTGCGGGAGCGTGTGCGCAGCACGCGCACGTCGCGTGCGCGGATCGGGGACCTGTCGATCGACGAGGAGACCTACGTCGTCCGGCTGCGCGGCACGCCGCTCGACCTGACGTTTCGCGAGTTCGAGCTGCTGAAGTACCTGGCGAACAATCCCGGCCGGGTGTTCACGAGGTCGCAGCTGCTCCAGGAGGTGTGGGGCTACGACTACTACGGCGGCACCCGCACCGTCGATGTGCACATCCGGCGGCTGCGCGCCAAGCTCGGCACCGAGTACGAGCAGCTGATCGGCACCGTCCGCGGTGTCGGCTACAAGCTCGATCCGGCCGGCACGGCGACGGACTGAGCGATGGCCAGCTACGACGTCAACCCCGGCGGGGTCGCCAAGGCCGAGCAGATGATCGACGCCGGCCAGTACGTGATCGCCAGCCGCTGGGGCGACGTCCAGCCCGATGCTGACACCGAGAACGCCTACCTGGAACGCCATGGCTGGGCTCGCTACGCCCAGTGGCATCTCGGGCTCACGGTGGGCGCGACGGACGAGACCAAGGGTCGGTACGCGTTCGTGTTCGGCGACTTCCGGCGCGTGCACCGGTCGGGGCTGATCGCCTGCCGCTACCGGGCCGCCGAGTGGGACCACAAGCAGGTGGAGCTCGCGGCCCACGAGCTGCTCCAGCGGCTCGACGCCCGCCGGTCGTCGTGACGGCTCGCTAGGCTAGGACGGGCGTCGCAGCTCGACCGCGGCGTCCTCGACGGCTGCGTCGATCCACTGCTGGTAGCAGACGTCGCGGTAGCGGTGTTCGAAGCCGGCGGACTCGTACAGCGCCAGCGCAGCGGAGCTCGCGCAGTCGACGTAGAGGATCACCTGGCGGCACCCGCGCTCCCACAGGTGCTCCACGCCGATCTCGAGCAGACTGCGCCCGAGTCCCAGACCCTGCGCCGACGGCGCCACCGCCAAGACGTACACCTCACCCACCGGCTCGTGCGCGGGCACCTCGTCGGACTCGTGACCGTGCCACTTGGTCCAATGGAAGCCGACGAGGTCGTCGCCGCGCCACGCCATCAGCAGATCGTCGGGTTCGAACCAGTCGAGCGATCTGCGCTCGGCGAAGTCGTCGGCGTCCCAGCCGCCGTTCTCCGGGTGGCCCGCGAACGCCGCGTTGTTGACCGCGAGGAACGCGTCGTCGTCGCGGCCTTCCCGGTACGGGCGCAGCTCGATGCCCTCCGCCAGGACCGCTCGCGCCGGACGCTCCTCGAGCGGGCGGACCATGAACGCGAGCTCGCGCTGGATCTCGAATCCGAGCTCGTAGGCGAGCGTCTGATCCGCCTGCTCGACCCGGTGGACCCAGAGGAACATGAGCCCGCCGCCGGCTCGTGCGACCGCCGTCCGGGTCTCGTCGAGCAGCTGGGTCGCCACGACGCCGTCGCGACGTGCGTCCGGGTGCACGACGACCTCCACGGCGACCCGCGGCCGTTGCCCAGGTGAGCCCCATCGGGTGTGCGCGTAACCGATCAGCGTGCCCTCGTCGTCGCGTGCGAGGACACCGAGCCACCCGGTCGCACCGACCTTGAGGTGGGAGTACTTGTGCTCGCCGACCGGCCGGTGACCGTCGAGGTCGGTCGTTGCCTCGATCAGGTGGAGGATCTCGTCGAGAACCTGACGATCGAGCACCGTGCGTGATTCGATGCGTGCCATGGCCACGAAGCGTAACCGTCGGACGCGTGCGATACGCGTGACCGGGCAGCTGCGCAACATCGACTCGCACACCGCGGGTCCGGCGGCTACACTCCCACGGCGACGGTCGCTTGCCGCGTGGCTGCAACACGGGCCGTTAGCTCAACGGGTAGAGCTCCGGACTTTTAATCCGGCGGAGCGGGTTCGAGTCCTGCACGGCCTACGCTGTTGAGGACAATTGCATGGAGCTGTGGAGCAGTTAGGAGTGCTCGTCACCCTGTCAAGGTGAAGGTCGCGGGTTCAAATCCCGTCAGCTCCGCTC
>JAHWKT010000117.1 GCA_019347695.1 Actinomycetota bacterium
AACTCGCTGCGGCTGCGCCGCTTCGGACGGTAGGGCGCGTGCCCCGCGCCGGCAGCCGAGGAGCAGATCGCCGCACCCGGCGTTGGTGGCCGCAGCCGCAGCGTCGGACGGGATCGCGTCACTCATCTGGGGGCGATGGCTGGGCTGTTCGCGCTGGATACACTGCCGGCGCGTGCGACCTGCGCTACGATGTGCCGCTTTCGCAGGACCGCCGCTGGCGTGGCCGTGGCCCTCAGCCCGGGCCTACCCATCCCGATCGCGCGGCGCGGCGTGCTGCACACCTGGCCGTCGTACCGGCCGGTGATGGACACGATTGTCCTCGACACCACCTGGCCGGATGCGATACGGACACTCGCTGCGGCCGAGATCGGACCCGTGCCGTCGCCGGCATCAACGACCGGGTGATCGATTCCGCGACGCTCGTGTCGGTCGAACGCGTCTCATCGAGCGTCGGGGTGGAGGTGGTCAACGGCGCGGCCCATGAGCTTGCCCTGACCAACCCCGCATCTGCTGTACGTCACTGCGATCCTGAACGTCAGCGAGTTGCCTCGACGAGCAGGCAGCCGAGGTAATGCGCGACGATGGCTGCGGTCAGACGGGGAACACGCGCGCGAAGGTGCCCGCGAAGGTGGCGAGGGCGAGCAGCCACAGACCGACGGCGATCAGGACATGACCGCCCCAGCGCTTGACCGTCGGGGCGCCCGCTCGCAGCCGTGCCGTGAGCTCCTGCTGTGCGACCGCGACCCCCAGCGCCGAGGCGAACAGCAGCACGATCAGCACGATGCCGGTGACCACGAACGCGGTCAGCGCGGCGGCGAATCCTCCGGTGGTCAGTGCGTGTCCGGCCAGACCGGCCAGGATCGGTCCCGTTCAGCCGAACCCAGCCCCGAGGTAGCCGAACCCGAACACTGCCATGCCGACGACGGGGCGCTCCCGTCGCAGGCGCGCCTGACGCTTGAGGAGGTCGTGCACCGCCGGTTCGAGCTGCCGCAGGTTGAGTTGGAGCCGGCCCGTCTGGGCCAGTCCGAGCACGAGCAGGATGCTGCCGACGACCGCACGGATGACCCGCCCCGACGGCGAGGTGAAGGTCACTGCTGCGGCCAGGCTGCGGCCGCCGAAGGCGAACGCGACCCCCACCGTGAGCACGAACGTCGCGGCACCAACCGACAGCGCGGTGGCGAACAGCACCGCCCGCCGCAGCCGCGCACGCCGTGGAGCGTCGCTGTCGGTCTGTCGCGCCAGCAGTGCTGCCAGCAGCGGGAACGAGCACGGCGAGAAGAACGCCGCGAACCCCGCGGCCGCCGCCAACCCCAGCACCGCCGCGCCAGCAATCCCGGGCAGCCCGAACCGCGGGTACACCACGTACCCGGCGTAGCCGCCGACGCCGGCCACCGTCGTCGCGACCACGAGCAGGCTGTACCGCCACCGGTCATCGCGGTCGTCGGTCACCGTGCCAGCACCGCCCGCAGCTGCTCAACGGTCGGGACGCCGGCAGGTCCCTCAGGTGTTGCATACACGCGGCAGGACAACCCGACCGGTTCGTCACCGGCGGCGAACGGGTCGCGACCGTCCACGAGTATGGTCGGTGACCCCCGGAAACCGTGTGCCTCAGCGGCCTCGGGCGTGTCGATCTGGTGATGTTCGATGGTGAATCCGAGATCGTCTGCCAGTGCGTGGAGCCGGCGATCGGCAACCTGCCAGTGCGGGCAGCCGTCGAAGTGCTGCAGCGTGACGTGCATACGTGTTCCCGTCGTCGGTAGCCTCGTTCGGTCCGACGGTAGAGCTTCCAGTACGGTGGAAGGTCAACGACCGGAGGTGCTGTGCTGATCGGACAACTCGCTGCGGCGACGAATGTGTCGACCAAGGCGCTGCGGTTCTACGAACGTCAGGGCTTGCTTCCCGCGCCTGACCGACTGCCCAACGGATATCGGGACTACCATCCCACCGCCATTGCGCGCGTCGAGTTCATCAAGCAGGCGCAGGGCGCAGGGTTCACGCTCGCGCAGATCCATGGGATCCTTGCAATCCGAGACAGCGGACAGGCTCCCTGTGCACACGTCGACGCACTGATCCGCGACCGGCTGGAACACATCGCGCAGCGGATGGCGGAGCTCACCGCGACCCGGGACGCCCTGCGGCACCTCGCACGCCGCAGCGGACGACTCGATCCTTCTGATTGCGACGGCTACTGCCACATCATCGAAGGCCTAGCCTAGCGCCCATCGATGCCGATCCATGAACACCGGTCGGGGCGGTCGCTGGATGCGATGACCCGCGGCGGCCAGGTCAGACCGCGGGAAACGTCGTGGGCACGAGGTGGATGCCGGCGAGCGCGTGACCGACCGTCTGCGCAAGCGCGAGCGCCGATAGCAGGATCAACAGCATCGCCACGCCGACGAGGGGGTGGTGCCGCTGCGGGACCGGATCGAGCATGCGGTCGACGCGCCAGGCGGACCAGCCAGCCGCGCCCAGTGCCGGCAGCGGCGGCAGCGTCGCGGACATCACGATCGCGGTCGCGACCGTACGTCTGCTCGTGTGTGCCGCCGCCCGGTCGTCTGCGACAGCTTCGAGGTGCCGTCGGACCTCTCGCTGGGCGAGCCGTGCGCCGGGCCACGGCGCCAGGCCGGCGGCCATACAGCGGGCGGCGAGGTCAATGAGACCGTGGAAACCCCGGACGTGCACGCGTTCGTGGGCCAGGACGGCGTCGCGTTGGCGTGGTGTCAGCGCGGGGAACATCGTGTCATCGACGAAGATGCGGGGCCGCAGCAGACCGACGGTGCAGGCGACCGAGCCCAACGGCGCGAATGCGACGTCGTCCTCGGTCCGTGTCGAGATCGTGAGCAGCCGGCGGCGTGTCCCGTGGGTCGTGCGTGCGATGCGCCACCCGCGATGAATCCCACGCCCCACCATCGCTGCGACGATGGTCGTCGCGAGGACGGGGCGGAGGCCGCCGCTCGCGGGTGGGTCGAGTAACGCCAGGTTGCAGAACTCGGCGAGCCGGTGGGACAGGCCGACGGCGCCGACCGCGATGTCGAGGATCCCGATCCAGATGATCATCAGTGCCGCCAGATGGGCGCCGATCACGACGGATGTCGGTCCGCGGCCATTCAGGCGGCGGATGACGTACGGGGTCAGCATGCCGACCGTCACCAACGCGAGCACAACGGTCATCGGTCGTCGCCCTCCAGCTTGCGGCGCAGTTGCTGCTGTTCCTCGGGGGTCAACCGCTCGACGAAGTGAAACAGCGCCTGGGCACGGTCGTCGCTGTCATGCAGCGCCGCCGCCATCGCGGTCGCCGCGTGCTGGCTCTGGGACATGAGGGGTCGGTAGGTCCACGCCCGACCGTCGAGCCGCCGCTCGAGGAAGCCCTTGCGGTGCAGTCGTGTCAGCAGGGTCATGACCGTGGTGTAGGCGAGGCCGGCGTCGAGCGTCTCGTTGACCTGACGGACCGACAGGTACTTTCCTGGCCTTCGCCAGAAGATCTGCATCGCCGCCGCTTCTCGGGGACCGAGCCCGCGGCGGCTGCCCTGGTCGCGCTGCTGGGGGTCCGTTGCCATGGTCCGCCAAGCGTACGACACACCGCAACGCTCCGACGAGCGCGCTCCGGCGCCAGGGCAGCACAGGAGTAGTCGGTAACGATCAGTTCGCCTCTTTACACGACTGCGACGACGGGCTAATGTCCGACGCCGGCGAGTACTACAACCGATAAGTGCAACCGGCTCGGCGATCCTGACCGGTGCACAAAGGGGGCTTCCCGCATGGCTGGACCATCCCTTCGGCGTGCACGCTGGAGCGTGCTGACCCTCCTCTCGGCTCTGCTGCTGCTGCTGCCCGCGGCGGCCGGAGCGCATCCGGATCTGACGGGCGATCCGGACCACGATGACGACCCGGCGCACCAGCTGGACCTGAGCGATCGAGATCCTGTTGACGAGCTCGTGGCCCAGGACCACGAGTCCGCAGAGATCATCAGCGATGGACCGACCGGCAAGAAGATCAAGAACATGGTGGTCACCGGCCACGGCGAGCGCCTGGTGGAGCAGGCCACCACCGACGTGTGGGCGCTGGGTAACTATGCCTACATCGGCACGTTCAACGACCCGTGCGGCACCGGCGAGAACTACGTCGAAGGCGTCGGCGAGGTCGAGTTCGTCGACGGCGTCGAGGAACCCGGCATCGTGATCTTCGACGTCCGCAACAAGAACAAGCCGGAGTACGTCGGCAACCTGCCGTCGGTCGAGGGCAGCCGCACCAACGACGTCAAGGTCTTCACCGCCAGCGACGGCACCGACATCCTCGTGCACTCCAACGAGGCGTGCGAGGGCGGCAAGGGCGGCTTCGAGATCTACGACGTCAGCGACCCACTCAACCCGGTGCATCTGACGTCGGTGCAGGTCGGAGACGTCAACCTGACGGTCAGGGAGCTGTTCGGTACGACCGACGTCGGCGTGCACAACCTGTTCCTGTTCAGCCAGGACGGCAGTGACTACGTCGCCGCCGTCGTGGAGTCGGTGTTCGACAACTTCCAGGTCTTCGACATCACCGACCCGACGAGTCCACAACTGGTCGCAGCCTGGGGCGCCGAGGAGCTGTTCGATCCCGGCGTCGGCGACTCGGACGACGTGGGCCGCATCCTCGACGCGGTGTTCGACTGGCTGGCCGCGGGCTTCGGCGCCTCGCAGAACCGCTTCCTGCACGACGTCACGATCAGCGAGGACGGCACCAAGGCGTACCTGTCGAACTGGGACGCCGGACTGGTGCTGCTCGACATCAGCGACCCGACGACCCCGAAGGTGGTCTCGGTGGCGCTGAATCCCGACGAGGGCTCGCTCGACGGCGAGGTCAACAGCCACGCCGCATGGCCGAGCGAGGACGGCTCGATCGTCGTCGAGACCGAGGAGGACTTCTCCGCCTGGGAGGCGCTCGCACCGCCGGGCAACCTGACCTTCGGCGACGATGACCCCGACGCGCCGCTGCCCGGCGTCGCCATCAGCACGGTCGCGGGTGACGACTTCGAGGCCAACCAGACAGGCAACGTCGGCACGGTCGATGCGGACGCACTTGTTGTCGATAGCGGGCCGCTGGGCGGCAACACCTACCCGGCCATCGAGCTGGCAGGCGATCAGCCGCGGTTCGCTGACACAGGTCCAATCGAGGGAGACATCGTGTTCATCGGCCAGGCGTGCAACGGCGACGCGATCCTCAACCCCGATGAGATCGCCGACGGCGGTATCGCCGTGGTCCGTCGCGGAGGGTGCACCTTCCGCGAGAAGAACTTCAACGCGGAGGCGGCCGGCGCCGACGCGATCGTCATCGCCAACAACATCACGGAGTCCACACCGTGGGGTGGCGTGCGCATCTGGGACTACTCGGATCCCGAGAACCCGGTCCTCGCGTCGACCTTCTACACGGAGTGCGCCGCGGCCAGCACACCGATCGAGGGCTGTGACCCCGCCGGTACGTACTCGGTGCACAACGTCGTGGTCGAGAGCAGAGGCAACAAGACGTTCGCCTACATCTCGTGGTACTGGGACGGGATGGTCGTGCTCGACGTGACCGATCCCTACAACCCGGTCGAGGTCGCCCGGTTCTTCGACAACTCCGAGGAGTTCATCGAGTCCAACGGCGGCAACCCGCACGACTTCTGGGGTGTGTACAAGGTCGAGAACCAGCCGTTCGTGTACGGCTCTGACCGCAACGGCGGCCTGTACGTCTTCAAGCTGACCGGCAAGGGGTCCGCAACGGCACCTGGCAAGAGCAAGGCGCCGGGCAACTAGGAGTAGCGACCGTGTGGGGGCCACGACCCGGTCGTGGCCCCCACACGTGTGTCCTGGCACCTCCCGACTGGAGGTCTCGCGCGCCGCCCCGCACTCGTGCCGAGCCTCACAGAGATCTCCCCTCCCGCGGCATCAGGAGCACACCAAGCGGACAACAGGTCGATGGGCGGTGCTGATCGCACTGCTGACAGTGCTGATCGGAATGATCGGCGCACTGCCGGCGCCGAGGTCATCCCGTCGATGTTCGGCCACACGCCACCAGACCGCCAGGGTGATGTCACGTTCTTCGCCCAGCGCAGAAATGGCATGCCGTTGCCGTTCCCTGCGATCACGCCGGCCGACGCACCGGATGCACAGGTCGGTGATGTTCGGATCTGGGAAGTGTCGAGCCTCACCGGCTCGGACCATCCGTTCCACTCGCACGGCTTCTTCTTCCAGCCGCTCGAGATCGAGTTCGTCGACATGGACAACCCGGGACAACAACCGGGTCGTGCCCTTCGACGACGTGGAGTGGAAGGACACCCTGAGGCTGCCGGGCAGGCCGGGCGCGGCCATGCGCAGCCGCACTGTCCTGCGCGCCGCAGTGGTGTTCGACGACACCGGTCGCCAGGGCCGGGTCGAGGCGTTCGGCAGGACGCCGACACCGACGCGGTCGGGTGGCTGGGTCTTACACTGCCACATCCTCGAGCACGCCGACAACGGCATGATGTCGTTCCTGGAGCTGCGGGACGGTTGATGCAACCGGTCCGATGAGCTCGTCGGGGGCGGCCTGACACGGCGTCCGGTGAGCACGCCGCCACCGGTGAGGTTCGACACAGCGGTCTGGCGCCGTGGTGGCCTGTTGCTACACCGTGCGGTCGGGCTCGATGCGTTCGTCGATGATGTCCTTGACCGCGGCGACGTCGACGGGCGTGATCACCGGTCGCAGCAGGCTGTCGGTACGCAGCTCGAGTCCGACGTTGCGCTCGGCGCGTTCGGCGTCGCGGTGGTACCAGTGACGTGGCCAGCGGTAGCCGTGCACCTGGTAGCCACGCCCACCGGAGAGCGGATACTCCTCGACACGACGGATCGCGTCGTAGGCGATCCTGCGGCGGCCGAACGGCAGGTAGTAGGAGCTGACGACGACACCGTCGCGATCGAGGGTGACCATGCCGTCGCGGTACAGGATGGGTGGACGCCCGGGACGTCTGAGGGTCCCGATGCGACGGACCGCCGCGGAGACGGCGTGCGCGACGGGACGGATGGGCATCGCGGCGGTGCGGCCGAGGTGCCCGACGCGTGCGGACGCCGTCCGCAGCGTGCGGCGCAGGTGTTCCAGGCGGCTGCCGCAGCGGCTGGCTTCGATGCGAGCCAGCAGCGCGGCGACCCTCGATCGCAGTTCGTCCATGGGCGCCAGTATGGGCCCGTGGCAGCGGCGTCGCGCACACACCGACATCAGACCGCGTGCCATGGGGCTTCGTTGACCGCTGGAACGTCGGGGAGCTACGCTGCCTCACCCCGCCGCCCATCTGCGACCGGAGCGGTCATGCCGCCGTCACGCGTGCACTTCAACGGCAGCGTCAACCTCGCGGACACCGAGACGGTGATGCGCGAGATCGTGGAGCGGGTACCCGTCGGCGTGCAGCGGATCCCCGATGGTGAGACCGGCGATCGGCAGAACTGGATCGTGTTCCAGCTGGAGAAGTTCTGGCAGACACCGGGACTCGAGCAGGCCGCAGCCGATCCGCGGTGGGAGGGCTCCGGTCAGATGCCGAGGGTGCGACTCGCCGACGGCGTCGAACCGGACGCCGTGGACTGGCCGAGCCTCGGCTACGCCGACGTGTACCGCGAGTCGTACGCGACCTTCGACCGGCTGCGCGACGAGGGCGTGATCCCGGCCGGTGTGCGGTTCCAGGCACAGTTCCCGACGCCACTGGCGTCGATCAACGTGTGGGTCGTGCCCGAGGACCAGGATCGGCTGGAACCGTCCTACGAAGCGGCGCTGTTCGGCGAGCTCGACCGACTGCTCGATGCCGTGCCACAGCACGATCTTGCGATCCAGTGGGACGTCGCCGCGGAGGTCGCGATCCTCGAGGGCGGGGTTGAGCGCACGGCATCGCAAGGCTTCGACGCCATCGTCGAGCGGCTCGTCCGTTGCGTGCAGCGGGTCCCACCGGAGGTGCCGGTGGGCCTGCACCTGTGCTACGGCGACTATCAGCACCGGCACTTCATGCCGCCGGCGTCACTGGAGCTGCAGGTGCGCCTGGCCAACGCGGTCACCGCAGGCGCGTCGCGATCGGTGGACTGGCTGGCGTTCACGGTGCCGCAGGACCGCGACGACGCGTCGTACTTCGAGCCACTGGCGCAGCTCGATGTGCCGTCCGCGACCGAGCTGTACTTCGCGCTCGTGCCCTACCACCCCGATGACCAGCCGGCGGGTGTCCCCGAGGCACAGGCCCAGCTGGTCGAACGTCACATCGGCGAGCGGGAGTGGGGGATCTGCACCGAGTGCGGGATGGGGCGGGTCGACCGGGCGGATGTCCCGAATCTGCTCGATCTGCATCGCGAGCTGCTCGCCACGCTCGCTGCCTGACGCGCAACGAGCGTCGGTCGTCACGAGGACACTGCAGTATCGATTGGACGCCGGACGTTCACTCAGCGCACACTAGTTGACGTCTGCCATCCGGCGTCACCGATCGGCGGGTGCCCGCCGCTTGCACTGGAGCGTCTCATGCGATCACGACGTGTCGCGCTGACCGCCATCGTCGCGTTGCTGGTCGGACTTGTGACGGCGGTGCCCGTCGCCGCAGCCCCCGAGGAGCTGGCGATATCGGAGGTGCGCATCGACCAGCCGGACACCGACACCGACGAGTACGCGGAGATCGCCGCCACCCCGGGCGCGTCGCTGGACGGGGTCACCTACCTCGTGATCGGTGACGGCGAGGGCGGGAGCGGAGTGATCGAGGCGGTGGTGTCGCTCGATGGGATCACCGTGCCCGACGATGGTGTGGTGGTCGTCGCCGAAGGCAGCTTCACCCTCGGCACGCCCGACGTCGTGGCCGACCTGAACTTCGAGAACAGCGACAACGTCACGCACGTGGTGGTCGACGGGTTCACCGGCTCGGACGGCGACGACCTCGACACCGACGACGACGGCACGCTGGACGCTACGCCCTGGACCACGGTGCTCGACGCCGTGTCGCTGGTCGAGACACCGACGGGCGGCGACCAGTTCTACGCCGGCACGCTCGGCTTGGCCGACGTCGGGCCGGACGGGTCGTTCGTGCCCGGTCATGTCTTCATCGACCGTGACGGCGTCTGGCAGATCGGCGAGTTCACGCTCGGCGAGACCGACACGCCGGGCGTGTTCCCCAACGAGGTCGCACCGCCGCCCCCACCGACGTGCGACGCCGGTGAGCTGACGCTGATCTCGGCGGTGCAGGGTGCCGGCTTCTCCTCGCCGCTCGACGGACAGCAGGTTGTGGTCGAGGGCGCCGTCACCGCTGTGTATCCCGAGCTCGGCGGCATCACGGTGCAGGAGGAACCCGCTGACGCCGATGCCGACCCGGCCACGTCGGACGGCGTGTTCGTGTTCCTCGGGTTCGGCTTCGACGACACGGCCTACGACCGGCTCGACATCGTGCAGGTCACCGGCGAGGTCGAGGAGCGCTTCGGCAACACCCAGATCGACGGCGACGCCGTCGTGTGTGACGCCGAGCCCGTCGAGATCGCCGCGACCCCCCTGACGCTGCCCGCGGATGACGCGACCCGCGAAGCGCTGGAGGGCGTGCTGGTCGAGACGACGCAGGACCTCACCGTGACCAGCCTGTTCACCGCCTACCGGTTCGGCGAGCTCGGCGTCTCGTCGTCGGGCATCCTGCGCCAGCCCAGTGACGTGTTCGAGCCCGGCTCGCCGCAGGCGCTGGCGCTCGAGGCGAGCAACGCCGACGACCTGCTGTTCATCGACGACCGCGGCGAGTTCGGCGACGACAACGACCCGTGGTTCGGCGCGCCCGGCGACCGTGCCGGTGACACCGTCGAGGCGGGCGTCACGGGCGTACTGGTCTTCTCGTTCGGTGACTATCTGCTCGAGCCGGTCGGTGCGTTCCCGGAGGTCGTCGACAGCGACGTGGCGTTCGCCGACCGCGAGCCGGCGCCGGAGCTCGCCGGCGGCAACGACATCGGCGCGTTCAACGTGCTCAACTACTTCAACACGTTCGGCGACTCGGCGGTGCTGCGGGGTGCGCAGAGCCAGGAGCAGTTCGACATCCAGTCCGCCAAGATCGTCGACGCGATCATCTCGCTGGACGCCGCGGTGCTCGGCCTGATCGAGCTCGAGAACGACTACGAGGACCTCTACGACGGCGACCCGAGCACGCAACCATCGATCCAGACGCTCGTCGACCAACTCAACGCCAACGCCGGCGCTGGCACGTACGACTGGATCCGCGTGCCCGAGTCGCTGCTGACCGCCGAGGGGCTCGGTGGCGGCGGGCTGGGCACCGACGCGATCGCGGTCGGCATCATCTACCAGCCAGCGCTGGCCACACCGGTCGGCGAGGCGGCCGCGTTCGACATCGACGCGCTGCTGGGCGGCGCCGACCCGGACAACAACCGCTGGCCGCTGGCGCACAGCTTCGAGATCGACCGCCAGGTCGTCACGGTGGTGGTCAACCACTTCAAGTCGAAGGGCTCGCCGTGCGACGACACGGTCGTGCCCGACGGTTTCGGCGACGGGCAGAACGATCCGCAGACCGGCAGCTGCGACCTGGTCCGCGAGTACGCGGCGGAGCGCCTGATCGAGTGGATCGAGACCAAGCCGACCGGCGTGCGGTCGCCCGACGCGTTCGTGGTCGGCGACCTCAACGCATATGGGGAGGAGGACCCGATCCGGATCTTCACCGACGCCGGGTACCGGGACGTGGTCGAACGGTACGACGACACGTTCACGTTCAAGTTCGACGGCCGGTTCGGGCGACTCGACTACATCCTGGCGTCGCCGTCGGCCAAGCGCCTCGTCGACGACGCCGCGGTCTGGCACGCCAACGCCCCCGAGCCCTACGGCTACCTGTACTTCAACGAGCCGATCGACCTGACCGGCTACGCCTCCAGTGACCACGACCCGGTGGTGGTAGCGATCTCGCAGCCGGGTCGGGGCCGCCCACGGCGGTAGCGCTGTCCCCAGGCCGGTCAGACTGGGCCGTCGACTCCAGCCAGCGGACGCGTGTCAGGGTCATCTGTGACCATTGCCGCTGCCGAGATGTCGGCGGCGGTGACGGTGACCGTCCCGGATGGTGCGTCGGCCACCTTCTCCCGCGCGCAGAGCACGTAGGTCAGCGTCGCCGGGTTCGCCGCGATGCGGGCTGCCTTGCGCTGGAGCACCCTGTGCAGCCGCCGTCCGTCGGCGGCCCGGCTCCACTTGGCCTCACCGACCAGCAGCGCCTCCCGTCGTCGGCCCGCCAGTGCGACGGCGTCGATCTCGTCCTGACCGTCGTGGCGCCACCATGGTCCAACCGCCACGACGCCGCTGGCGAGCGCCCCTTGGGCGCACGCGCGGCGGATGTGGTCGCGAAAGGCCTGCTCCCACGGTCCACCGACATGGACCGCGAGGCTCCATCAGGTACGGCAGGATCGACTCGCCGAGCCCGCGATCGATCTCTGCGCGGTGCCGGCTGAGCACACCGAGGTGAAACGCGAGGAAGTTGTCACAGATGCGGTACAGCCGTCGTCGTGTCCGGCGCGGGTCCTCCGTGACGGGTATGAGACGCTCGACGAGGCGCAGCTCGATCAGGCGGTCGAGGGTGCGGGTCGGCTCGGCGCGGATCCAGTCCTTGATCTCATGGTGACGCGTCTTGCCGCCCGCGATCGCGTGCAGCACGGCAGCAGGGTGTTCCCCGCCTTCGAGCTCGGTCGCCAGGACGAGATCGCCCTCCGTCAGCAGCGACGCGCCGGGCCGGCATGCGAGGTCCCGGAGGTTCTCCTCGACCGAGTGGTCGGCCGACCACGATGCCACGTTGCCACGTGCATGATGTCCCACCATGTGCGCGACCGCCGTCGCGGCATCGCGGAGCGGGTAGACCGTGTCGATCACGACCCGGCCATCACCGGATCCGAGGAGCGTGGCGAGGGCCTCGAGGTTGTCGCGGTTCGCCTCGCATGTGACGAACCGCACGTTGGTCGAGC
>JAHWKT010000118.1 GCA_019347695.1 Actinomycetota bacterium
GGTACAGGGTCATCGAACGGTGACCAGCCCGAAGCTGACCGCCCCCTCTAATTGGAAAGCGCCCCTTTGCGGGCCACGCCACTCCACAGCGCAATCGCCACGCGCCTGCGCATGGCCATGGAAATGGCTCCAGGTTTGTGCGACAGCGAATCGTCCAGGCTGCGCCTGCACAGCTACGTCGGAAGGAGCGTGCCGTGGCCGGTGAGAGTAGGAGCACGACGGACCACATGGAGATTCGCAGGTGGGCGGAGGCCCGCGGCGGGCGACCGGCTACGGTTTCGAGGACGCGGTCGGATGACGATCCGGGGATCATCCGCATCGACTTTCCCGGCTACTCCGGCGAGGACTCGCTGGAGAGCATCTCGTGGGAAGAGTGTTCCAGAAGTTCGAGGACGGCAACCTCGCACTCGTCTTCCAGGAGACGACCGGGGAGGGGGAGCGGAGCAACTTCAACCGGCTGGTGAAGCGCGACTGAGCCACTCCGCCGCCGAACGAACGACGAACCGTCGCCGACACGCAGTGGCGTTGGCAGGGCCAGGTGGAGGCATCATCGGCGTTCCGATCTGACGGTCGCGGGCTTCTTGGTCTACGGCGAGGAGCACATGGCTGCGCGCACCGATGAGCTGGTGTCGGTGCTGCGCGTCGGCACGGTCGCCGCGCGTGCCGGCCGACGGCCGACTTGGAGTATGCGGCGTCGCGCACGATCCGCGCGGTTCAGCGAACTGGCGCCAGGCTTGGCCAACCTGGCGTCCGTCGGCCGTTTCACCGATGTCGGACGCGTCGGATCAATCCGTCGACCGAGCCTTGGTCATGCCGTATTCGCGGGTTGAGATCAGGCAGCTGCCGACGCCGATCTGCTGACGCGCGACGTCACGACCTGCAGGGTGGTTGCGACGGCATCGCCGACCGTGCCGCCAGCGACCGTGGTAGGGGACCGGCACCAGCCGTGGATGCGACGAAGGTCGACATCGGCGGATACGAATAGTTGGTGTCTGTCCTCTGGGTGGAACGCAACGGCTTGGCGGACGTCACCGACCTCGACGCTCGGCTGTCAGTCCTCGATGAAGCCGGTCGGCGCCACGACGAGTCGACCGTCGGTCGGGTCTCGGGAGAACACGAGGATGAAGGACTCGCTCGCCCCAGCGGGGACGTAGTCGACCTGCACGCCTGCCTGGTCGACCTGGCTGCCGTCCACGATGACGCGGCCTTCGACCTGGACGTTGGAGGCTGCCGTCCCGCCGGTGTTGGTCACCTCCCCGACGACGACGTACTGGTCGCCTCGTTCGGTGACGCGGGTCGTCTGCGTTGACAGCTGCGGCAGCGTGTCGGGTCTGGCGAGGGCTTGGACGACGAGCAGGGCGATGATCACGCACGCGAAGACGGCGCCGATGGCGGCGAGCGCCCACTCGGCCGGCGGCGTCGCCGAGTCGAAGGTGACCGGGTCCCAGTCGCGACGCTGATCGGCCTCGGCCGTGTCGGACGGCTCGTCGCTGGTCATAGGATCAGCCGTGCCGCGGCAGCGCCCACGCCGGCCGGGAGCCCGAGGACCACCGTCTCGATCGCGACGACGCCGACCGGCATCTGGTCGGTGCGGCCGAACATCCACAACAGCCCCAGCGAGACCAGCAGCGCAGTCGCGTACCCGGCGACGGTGTAGCCGATGAACACCGACCACCCCGATGCCTCGGATCGGTGCTCGCCGCGGAACCCCACGAGGTACACGACCGCGTGCATCACGGCCATCGTCAACAGCGCGAGCAGGATGCCACGGACCGGTCCCGCCACGGTCGCGATGAGCAGCACCTCCTCGGTCGGCGCCACGTTGAACGAGAACACCGCTGCGCCCACCGCCATGAGCAGGATCTCGGCCGGGTAGCTGGAGGACCCGGCTGCGCCCTTCGCCGCGGCGGCGCCGAACTGTCCGCGGGCGATGACCGCCCCGATGCTCGCAGGGACCGACTCGACGGCGATGAGCCCGACCATCTCGGAAAGCGACCGGTCGGAGTTAAGCAGATCGAACAGCACGAGCACCACGACGGTGGTGATGACCCCGACGCCGTAGGCGACGAACCCGTCGGCGATGTAGTCGCGCCACGACATGCCGGCGGTGTCGCGGAACCCGAGGCTGCGGGCGAGCACGGCCAGCAACGGCAACGCGCCACCCACCCAGACGGCGAGCCGCAGGGGTGGCAGCACCATCCCGAACCGCCACATTTCCATCGTCATGAGGATCGGCAGCACGAACAGCAACGACCCGCCGAACGCACGGCCGACGCCGAGGAGCAGCTCACGAGACGTCGGCGCCCGCGCCGTGGCGGCGTCGGTTTTCTGTGTCATGCCCTACGTCCCTTCGCACGGGCGTCCCTGGTGCAGGATCACCGTAGACGCCCGTCGAACCAGACGGATGCGTGTCGCCGGCTGGCAGCAAGACACACTGACTCGCGTCGCCGAGCCGGTCGACGGCCCTCGTCGGCGAGCGTAATGTGGGTCCCAGAGGTTGGTTGACGCCGATGGTGGCGGGAAGGGATCGGTCCGAATGTGCCTCGTGGCGGCGGCTGAGAGGGCTTGATGTCGGGCCGACACCGACGGGCAGGCCGGTCCGGTCGGCGTGCCCATCCGCGGCGTGCCGGTGGCGGGATCCGCGATGCTGTGGTGGTCGGTGCCGGTGCCAACGGGTTGGCGGCGGCGATCACGCTGGCCGAGCACGGTTGGGATGTGCTCGTCATCGAGGCTGGGGACCGCGTGGGTGGCGGTTGCCGCTCGGACACGCTGACGCTGCCCGGGTTCGTCCACGATGTGTGCTCGGCGTTCCATCCGCTGGCGGTGTCGTCGCCGATGTTCCGCCAGCTGCCGCTCGCGGCGCACGGCCTCGACTGGGTTGAGCCGGACGTGCCGTTCGCGCATCCGTTGGACGGTGGCGATGCCGCGGTGCTGCACCGCTCGATCGACGCGACTGCAGCGGCGCTGGGCAGGGACGGCGGTGCGTGGCGTCGTGTGCTGCGCCGACCTGTGGCCGACTGGGACAGCCTCTCCGGGCAGGTGCTGGACCCCGTACGGCTGCCGCGCCATCCGTTGACGGTGGCGGGCTTTGGGTTTCGGGCTGTCAGGTCAGCACGCGGACTTGCCGACGGGCTGTTCACCGACGCCCCGGCTCGGGCGTTGCTGGCGGGTGTCGCAGCACACGCGTCGGTGCCGCTGGAGCGACCGGTCACCGCAGGGGTGGGTCTCATGCTCGCCGCCGCGGGCCATGCCGTGGGCTGGCCGTTCCCCCGGGGCGGGTCCCAACGGATCGCGGACGCGTTGGCATCGCATCTGCAGGACCTGGGCGGTGAGATCCACACGGGACGCCGCATCACCACGCTCGACGAGCTGCCGCCCGCCCGAGCGATCCTGCTCGACGTCGGTCCGAGGCAGCTGGCGACCATGGCCGGCGACCGGCTTCCGGCCGCACAACGCCGCAGGTTGCACCGGTTCCGCCACGGTCCTGGCGTGTTCAAGGCCGACTTCGCCCTCGATGGGCCTGTGCCGTGGACGGCGGTCGACTGCGCCCGCGCCGGGACGGTCCACGTCGGTGGGACGCTCGAGGAGATCGGCGACGCGCTGACGGCCGTATCGCGCGGACGCGTTCCCGAGCGGCCGTTCACACTCGTCGGTCAGCACACCCTGTTCGACGATACCCGCGCGCCCGCCGGCCGCCATACGCTCTGGACGTACTGTCACGTCCCCAACGGGTGCACCATCGACATGACCGAACGGATCACGGCGCAGATCGAACGCTTCGCGCCCGGGTTCCGCGATCGCGTCCTCGCCGTCCACTCGACGTCACCCCATGGGCTCGAGCGGTACAACGCCAACTACCACGGCGGCGACATCTCCGGTGGGTGGGCGGCTGGTCTGCAGCTGTTCAGCCGGCCGTCGCTTCGCTGGGTGCCGTACCGCACGCCGGTCGCCGGTGTGTTCATGTGCTCCGCGGCGACACCGCCGGGTCCGGGGATCCACGGCGCGTGCGGGCAGGTCGCCGCCCGCGTCGCGCTTCGCGCTGCATGAGGCCGCCAGCGGCGCGGATGGAGTGACGGGCGTGCACCTGTCGGCTTCCCAGGCAGCGATCTGGTCGCGCGTCGCCGGGCGCACCGGTCGACGCATGGTTGTCTCCGTCGGTGATGGGAATGACGAGCCGGCCGCCCACACAGGAAGAGAGACATGACCGGGACATCGGCGCGATCGCCCGCGCCGCCGCGTGCATCGGTGGCCGAGACCGTCGGCATCGCCGTCGATGTCCTGTTGCCGCTGGTCTCCCGTGGCTTGATTGCCCGCAGGCCGCTGGTCGTGGAGGTCGCCGAACGCATGGACGCCGACCGACGGGCGGTCCGCCGGATGCAAGGGGTCCGTGACCGCCATGGCCCCGGACCCGTCGTGGTGCGGGTGCCGGGCCGCACCGTCGCACTCGTCGTGGACCCCGACCAGGTGCGTCGTGTGCTCGACGATTCTCCCGACCCTTTCTCGACCGCGAACCGCGAGAAGCGGGTAGCACTGTCGAACTTCCAGCCGCACGGCGTGCTAATCTCCGACCCCGACCAGCGCGCGCACCGCCGTCCGCTCAACGAGCGGGTGCTCGACACCGACCAACGCGTGCACGGCATGGCCGAGCCCATCGTCGGCAAGGTCCGCCAGGAGGCGGACCGGCTCGCCGACCACCTGCAGCGTACCGGCGAGCTGACATGGGACGCCTTCATCACCGCGTGGTGGGGGTCGTCCGCCGCATCGTGCTGGGCGACGCCGCACGCGACGACCACGAACTGACCGACCTGCTGACCCGACTCCGGCGCAACGCGAACTGGTCGTACCGCACACGCACGCGCAGGCGGCTGCGTGAACGGTTCGACCGCCGGTTGCAGATTTACGTCGACCGCTCTGAAGCCGACAGCCTGGCTGGGCTCGTCGCCGAACACGGTGACCACGGCGCGGTGGCTCGTCAGCAGGTGCCGCAGTGGTTGTTCGCGTTCGACCCGCCCGGCATCGCCGCGATCCGCACGCTAGCCCTGCTCGCCGCCAACCCAAGCCATGCGGCGCACGTCCGCCAGGAACTCACCGGCCGCGATCTGGCTCGGCCGCAGGACCTGCCGTACCTGCGCGCGTGCGTCCTTGAGTCGCTGCGGCTGTGGCCCACCACGCCCGCCGTGCTGCGCGACATCACCCGGCCCACGACCTGGGAGACCGGCACGCTGCCGGCCGGCACGGCCGTGCTCATCTACGCGCCGCTGTTCCACCGCGACACGCGCACGTTGTCCTACGCCGACCGCTTCGCACCCCACGTCTGGCTACAGCAGCCGGGCACACACGACTGGCCGTTGATCCCGTTCAGCGCAGGCCCCGCAGGCTGCCCCGGCCGCAACCTGGTCCTGTTGTCCACCAGCACCATGCTCGCCACACTCCTCGACCGCCACGACCTCACACTGGACCCGCCCGACCGACTCGACCCCCAGCAGCCGCTCCCAGGCACCTTCAGCCCCTACCGGCTGCGCTCACCGTCACCGACCGACTCCACAGCGGTCACTGACCCGCATCCGGGCACCGGAGCCACGAACGTCACCGCCACCAGCGACGACCTCACGACCGGGTCAGGCCCGTAGCGAATGCCTACAGTTGGAGTCGACCGTCGATTAGCTCGTTGCAGACGTCCCGCAGCTTGCGGTTGTTGCTGCGGGCGTAGCGACGCAACAGTTCGAACGCCGCTGTCGGGGCCATGTCGTGGCGTTCGGCGATCACGCCTTTGGCCTGCTCGATCAGGACCCTGCTGTTCAGCGCGCGCTGAAGTTGTTCGGCGCGGCGTTCGGCCTCGACCACTGCGCGTTCCTGCAGGATCCCGACGGCCGCGATGTCCGCGAGCGCCTGCCCGAGACGGACCTCGTCGTCCGTGTACGCGCGTGGCTGCGCGCGGTACACGTTGAGCGCGCCGATGCGGTCGTTGCGGAGCCGGAGTGGGAACGCGCACGTCGACCGCATTCCGATCTCGAGGATCCGGGGGGTGAACTTCGGCCACCGCTCGCGCACTTCGCGAGGTCCTCGACCAGGACCTGCTTTCCGGTCCGGTAGGCCTCCAGGGACGGGCCCTGCTCGAGGGCGACCTCCAGCTCCTCGATCTCGAGCATCTCCTGCGAGGGGCCGCGGCCAGCGCCGGCGCGCCGCCGGGGGACTCCAGCAGGACGCCAGCAGTGTCGGCCAGCAGCAGCTCGTCGCACCGGTCGACGAGGAGCTGCAGGAACTCGCCGATCTCGTAGCCGCTGGCCAGCGCGTCGGCCAGTTCGACGAAGGTGTCGAGCAGCAGGGCTGATGTGTGTCCGGTGGTCGCCACCGCACTCTCCCCATGCGACGACCCCAGTTTGATCTCCGAGCGGCGATGCTAACCGACCACGACGCGGGTCATCGTCCTTTCCCGCCGCCACCTGTCGGCGGGCGCGTGTCCTAGCTCAACGTCGCACTCTCTGGTCACGACCGGTTGTGGCGTACCACGTCGTCGATCTGTTCCAGGGCGATGCCCAGCGTGTCGTCGTCGAGTCGGGGGCGGCCGCCGGCGTGACCGACGGTGACGGTCGCCGCGGCCGCCGCGAGCCGCGCAGCGCGGTCCGGCGCGTCTCCGTGGAACAGCGCAACTGCGAGTGCAGCGGTGAGCGCGTCGCCCGCGCCGGTGGTGTCCACGACGGGCGCGTCGGCCTTGGGGATGAGCAGGTGCCCGCCAGGCCAGATGAACAGGTTGCCGGCGGCGGACGCGAGCGCGATCAGCGACGGACCCGCATCCAGCAGGTCCTGTGCCGCGTCGACCGCGACGTCGACGTCGTCGGCGGGGAACCCGAGCAGCAGCTGCGTCTCCCGCTCGTCGGCGCGGACCACATCGGTCACGGCCAGCAGCGCGTCGCGCTGGGCGTCGGCCGGCGCGCCGTCGCAGACGACCAGTCCGCCGCCGGCCCGCCCGTGCCGGGCGGCGGCCACCGCTGCGGCGGGTGGCTGCTGCAGCTGCACGAGCACCGCTGATGCCGAGTCCAACGCGTCGCCGGCTGCGGTGATGTCGTCCTCGGTCAACAACACGGGATCGGGAAGGTGCTGCAGGTACCGCCAGTCACCGTTGGCCTCGAGCGCCTCGACGATCAACCCTGTCGGCGTGTCGGCACGTCGCACGACGGTGGTGACGTCGATGCCGTCCTGTCGCGCCTGGTCCAGCACTCGTGTGCCGGCGTCGTCGTCGCCGATGACGCTGAGCAGTCCGACGCGCTCGCCGAGTTGCGCGACGGAGACCGCCTGGTTGGCGCCTTTGCCGCCGAGCACCTCACGCCGCGCGCGGACGTCGGCTGCCTGCCCGGCGTCGGGCATCACGTCGATGCGCAGGACGAGGTCGCGGGCGATCTGCCCGACGACCACCACCGCTGGCGGCTCCATGCCACCGCGGATACCCGCCGACACCGCGTTCAATCGGTCTCAGCGGCGCTATGCCGCGCGTGCGACCGCGTGGATGGCGTCGGCGATGCGGTCGGGGTGGTCCTCGGGCACGAAGTGCTTGCCGCCGTCGATGCGGTCGAGGTCGCAGCGCAGGTCCCACGCCAACCGTTGTCCGTAGGCGACCTTCTGAAACTGGTCGGCGGCGCCCCACACGACCCGCGCCGGGACGTCGAGCTCGCGGAGACGGTCGCCGACCGCGAGCGTGTCGTGGACGTGCAGCCACGACACCTGCCGTGCGAGCGCTGCGGCGCCGTCATGGTCCAGGTACGGGCGGGCGTGTACCCGCAACGACTCGCGCGCCATCGCCGCGTCGTCGTGGCCGCGCGCGAACAAGGTTCCCATGACCGCCTGCGCCGTGCGTGCCGGCAGACGCCGCAACGCAGGTGCGGTGGCGCGAAGGACCTTGACGCTGGGGATCGGCCACGAGTCGTAGGCGATGGCGTTGGTGAGCACCAGACCGGCGCAGCGATCGGGCTCGCGGACCGCGGCGATCTGCGCGACGCCACCGCCGAGGTCGTGGCCGACGAGCACGGCGCGGTCGATCTCGAGCGCGTCGAGCCCGGCGAGCAGGTAGTCCGCCTGGTGCGCGACCGACAGGTCGCGTTCGCGTCCCGCCGGGATGCTCTCGCCGTAGCCGACCATCTCAAACGCCAGCAGCCGCACGTCTTCGACGAGCGGAGCGACGTGCCGCCACAACGCCGGACTGGTGGGGATGCCGTGGATCAAGACGACCGGAGCGCCCGATCCCTGGATCATCCAGCGCAGCGGCACGCCGCGGACCTCCACAGTGTGCGACTCCATTCCCGACTCCCGTCCGTCGCCTGGCCAACCGCGACAACGCGCGGCGATGCCACGACGTACCCGCCGCCGCAAGACCCGAAGCGAGCAGGTGTCGACTCGAATCCTCCACGACACCTCAGGCGCACCGCAGCGGGTGATCGGCCAGGGCTGTGCACCTGCACGAGACGAGCGTTGCGCCGGGACGACATGCGTCGAGACCGACACGCGCATCGCCCCGGCTTGCATGTCGCGGCATGAGCCGGGCATACCGGAGTCGGATGCCCGCCAGCAGCGCTCGTGGTCGGCATTGCCAGGACTCAGCTGAGGTGGAGGAGAACAACGATGGCACGCAACGCGCGAGATGTCATGACCGGTGGCGCCGAATGTGTCGGTGAGAACGAGTCGGTGCTGGACGCCGCGAAGATGATGGCCGACCTCGACGTCGGTGCCGTACCGATCTGCGGTGAGGACAACCGCTTGAAGGGGATGCTGACCGATCGTGACATCGTGGTGAAGGTGCTCGCCCAAGGCAAAGACCCCGCGCAGACGCAGGCGGGTGAGCTGGGTCAGGGCAAGCCGGTCACCATCGGCGCGGACGACTCGGTCGCGCTGGCGCTGGAGACGATGGCCGAGCACAAGGTCCGACGGCTCCCGGTGATCGACGGCCAGGAGCTGATCGGCATCGTCAGCCAGGCCGATCTGGCGGCCAACGTGGACGAGGAGGAGACCGGCGCACTGGTCAAGGCGATCTCGTCCGCCGACTGATCCGGCCACCACAGCACCAGCAGACATCGCGATGCGCCCGGCGCATCGCGACGCTGCCGGCTACGGCGGACATGACGACCTCGCACGCCCGCCTGCGTCGGCGGTAATGCACGGCACCGCCGGTACCGCCGTCGCAGCCCGGGGTGGTGGCGGGGAGTCGTGTCAGTGGTCGCGCAGCGCGTCGATCAGCTCGTCTTTGGTCATGTCCGACCGACCCTCGATGCCGATCTCGCGCGCGCGGTCCATGAGGTCGTCTTTGGTCCAGTCCTCGTATGAGCCGCTGGTGCCGCCGCGCTTGCCGGCTGTGGAGCGGTCGGTGTTGGCGATGCGAGCGGCCTTCTCCTTGCTCTCGCCCTGCTCGCGCAGCTTCTCGTACTGCTCGTCGTCCTTCACGCTGGGACCGTGGTCCTTGGCCATGGCACTCACCTCCACGCGCACGGTTACCCGCCGCAACCGCTACAAACCAGCGATGATGATGGTGAACTGACGCGCCGAGCCGTCCGCACAACCTCGTACCGTGCGCGCCGCGCCGTGCGCGACCGCTCCCTGTGCTGGCCGCTGTCATTTCGCGGTAGGCGCGGCGCGGTGCGATTCGACGAGGACTGAAGTGCCTGCAGGAATTCGGAGTTGAGATGCCCGCTCACGAACGGGGAGACGGCCAGGGGTTTCCGTGGCGGGACTACGCGGGTGGTCTGCGAACGGGGGTGCGGAACAACTCATCGGCGTACGGCTACTCGGTGTTGGCGACGGTCGGCTTCGCGGCGCTGAACGCGCGGATCGGGTCGCCATCGCTGAGTGATCTGTTCTGGTTCGTGGTAGGGGCCAGCGCCGGCTTCACGGCGGTCGAGGCTGCGGCGTCGCGGGGTTTCCGGGATGAGCTGCGGGGTGACCGCAGCGATGTGGTGGTCATCGGCAGCGCGATCAATCTGGCGTCCATCGCGTCAGGTCTCGGCACGGTGATCGGTGTGGCGACGGTGACCGGCGGGTGGGTCGCGTGGCTCGTGGCGCCGTGTGCGGGCACGATCGTGTATCTGCTGGTGGTCGGCCTGGAGATGGCGTTCGCGCGCAGGGCGGAGGCGGCGCGCCAGGAGGACTGACCGCCTCCCGCCTGTTCACGTGCCGTCCACGCCGCGGAGCGCCTCGTTGCCGGCGACCTCGCCGAACAGGTCGGGATCGAGTCGTTGTCCGCGCGGAACGAAGCTGAACTGTCCGTTGCGCTCCAGGGTCACCGCGGCCACGTCGTCGAGCGAGCCGAGCCCCTGGAGGCGTGCGGCCTGGAACACCTCGACGTGGCTGGTGCCCGTCCGGTGGAGCGCGTCATCGGGGAGGCGGCCGTCGCTGACGAGCAGGACGGGGCGGTTCTGGATGACATCGTGGAGCACTCGGTTGTGGTGGTGCAGCCATCCGGTGGCGGCGTGCAGCACGAACATGGTGCACAGCGCGACGACGGCGTTGAGCAGTGAGACGCGGACGAGGACGGTGCGGCCGATGAGGCTGCCCATCGCGAAGTTGAACGCCAGGTCGTAGGTCGACAGCGAGGCGAACTGGCGTTGGCCGAACAGCCGGCTGAGCGCCAGAATCGCGGCGTAGACGCCGACGGCGGTCGCGATGGTCAGCCACACCTGCGACCACGTCATCCCGAGCTGCGCCCACATCGTCGCTCCTATCCACTGTCTGGTTTGTCGCCCCATCGGCAGGGTAGGCGGGCCGACGTCCCCGATCGGGAGGTTGGCATGGCCTTGCGGGAGCTGTTGAACGCCTGGCCGGTAGTGCGGCAGATCAGAGGCGGCGATCCGTTCGGGCGGGGTGCGGCGGTGCAGTCGTCGCGGTCGAAGCAGCTGACGCCGCGGACCGACACCGCTGATCGCGTGGTGGACTCCATCTGCCCGTACTGCGGCGTGGGATGCGGGCAACGCATCTACGTCAAGGACGACGAGATCGTCCAGATCGAGGGCAACCCCGACAGCCCGATTTCCCGCGGGAAGCTGTGCCCGAAGGGGTCGGCGTCCAAGCAGCTGGTGCAGAGCCCGCTGCGGGAGTACTCGGTTCGCTACCGCCGGCCGCACAGCACGGAGTGGGAGGACCTGGACCTCGACACGGCGATGGACAGGATCGCCGATCGCGTGATCGAGACCCGTCGGCGGACGTGGCAGTCGGAGCAGAACGGCAACCCGACGCGCCGGACGTTGGGGATCGCCCACCTCGGCGGGGCGACGTTGGACAACGAGGAGAACTACCTGATCAAGAAGCTGTGGACCGCGTTGGGGGCGGTGCAGGTCGAGAACCAGGCGCGGATCTGACACAGCTCCACGGTCCCCAGTCTGGGGACCTCGTTCGGTCGCGGTGGAGCGACCACCTTCCAGCAGGACCTGGCCAACGCTGACGTCATCACGGTCATGGGGTCGAACATGGCCGAGCAGCATCCGGTCGGGTTCCAGTGGGTGGTCGAGGCGCAGCGTCGCGGCGCGAAGGTGTTCCACGTCGACCCGCGCTTCACGCGGACCAGCGCGATCGCCGACGTCCACATGCCGCTGCGGTCCGGCAGCGACATCGCCTACCTCGGCGGGATCATCAACCACATCCTGTCCAACGGCCGGGAGTTCCGCGACTACGTCGTCAACTACACCAACGCGGCGACGATCATCAGCGACGACTACGTCGACGCCGAGGATGCCGACGGGATCTTCTCCGGCTACGACCCCGAGTCGGGCACCTACAGCCCGGATTCGTGGCAGTACGCGGGCATGGAGGTCGCCCCCGCCTCGGGTCAGCGTGAGATGGACGTCGCCGCCGGGGAGGCGCACGGTTCGGGCGGGGCGGCGCTGGAGCACGGCGACGACGGCGTGGTCGCCTACGAAGTAGGGACCGGTCGTTTCGTTACGC
>JAHWKT010000119.1 GCA_019347695.1 Actinomycetota bacterium
TCGATCGCCTCGCCGTCCTCGAGGCCGAGCAGGACCTTGTGGGTGAGCCCGTCATCGGCGGTCATGTGCCGCAGTGTGGTGGGTGCCGGCGGCAGCCTCTCCGCGAGCCGGTCACGCAGCGCCAACGGCAGGTCGGTCATCTGAGACGGATCGGTGACACCGCGGGCCAGCCACTGGCGCACCTGCCGCTCGCGGAACGCCGGTTGGTCCGTGAGCAGCCCCTCGATCTCGCCGGGGTCCGCACGGAAGGGGTCGATACGGTCATCGGTCATGCCAGGGGACCTACCGCTTCGCTACATGAGGTCATATCGGACGACCTACCGCTTCGCTACATGAGGTCATGCCAGGTGACCTACCGCTTCGCTACATGAGGTCATAGCCGGCCGGCGAGCAGGACGAGATGGGCGACCGGCAGGGTGAACAGCATGGCGTCGACACGGTCCATCATGCCACCGTGCCCCGGCAGCAGACGGCCAAGGTCCTTGACGCCCAGCGAGCGCTTGACCGCCGACTCGGCGAGGTCGCCGACGACCGCCACGACCGCCACAAGCGCACCCAGGGCCACCGCGCGGCCGACCGACAGCTGCTCGACCAGCAGGGGGGCGACGATGCCGGCCACCAGCATGGCACCGGCCATCCCTCCGGTGGCTCCCTCCCATGTCTTACCCGGGCTGACCGCAGGTGCGAGTTTGCGCCGTCCGAACCGGCTGCCCACCGCGTATGCGGCGATGTCGCTGGCCGCGGTCAGCCCAACCGTGATGATGATGAACCACGCGCCGTTCGGGCGTTGTAGCAGCAGCGCGAGAAAGCTGGCCATGAACGGCACCCAGACGCCGATCAGCAGTGCGGCACCAGCACTGCGGATCGGTGTGGGGTCGCGCCGGTCCACCAGCACCCACAGGACGATGCCCGTGACCATGATGGCGAGCGCCGTCAGCTGCCCATCGGCCCCGTAGACATAGGACGCCGCCAGCATCGGCACGCCCGTGAGCAGCACCACCACCGTCGGGGGACGCACGTCGGTGGTCCGCAGCGCCGCATCGACCTCGAGGACCGCGATGACCACGACGACGGCGACGAACGACAGCAGCGCCCACGCGTTGATGAAGGCGCTGATGAGAAACAGCGTCGCGAACAGCACCGCCGAGCCGACGGCGAGCATCAGGTTGCGGCCGGATACCGGTGCCGGGCTGGTCCCGTCCGACCTCTCAGGCTGCGCCATCCACCCCGCCGATCACACCTCGAGCAGCTCGCGTTCCTTGTTGGCCAGCAGCTCGTCGATCGTGCCCACGTAGGTGTCGGTCAGCTTCTGCAGATCCGCCTCGCCCCGCCGCCGCTCGTCCTGGGTGATGTCGCCTTCGCGCTCGGACGCCTCGAGGCTGCTCTTGGCACTCCGGCGGATGTTGCGGACCGCCACGCGGCCCTCCTCGGCACGCTCACGCGCCAGGCGCACGAAGTCGTGGCGACGCTCCTCGCTGAGTTCTGGGAACACGACCCTGATGACACTGCCGTCATTCGACGGGTTGATGCCGAGGTCGGCCTGCTGGATCGCGCGTTCGATGTCACGCAGTGCGTTGGCGTCATACGGATTGACCAGGAGCATCCGCGGCTCCGGCACGCTGACACCGGCGATCTGCTGCAGCGGCGTCTTCGTGCCGTAGTAGTCGACCGGCAGGTTGGTGATCAGGCCGGGATTCGCCCGTCCGGTCCGGATCTTCGCGAACTCTCCGCGGGTGTGGTCGATGGTGTCCGACATCCGCAGCTCCGCCTCGGTCAGCACATCGTCAATCACGTTCATCACCTCTGTCCCCCCGGCTCCTGCGCACGACGGTCCCGATCAACTCGCCCCGCGCGACCCGGCGGATGCTGCCCTCCGCGAAGACATCGAACACGACGATGGGCAGATCGTTGTCCATGCACAGCGACAGCGCGGTGGCGTCCATGACCTTCAGGCCCCGCTGCAGCGCGTCGAGGTAGGTCAGCTCGTCGAAGCGGTTGGCGTCGTGATGCAGCACGGGGTCCTTGTCGTATACGCCGTCGACCTTCGTTGCCTTGAGGATCACTCGCGCGTTGATCTCCAGCGCACGCTGCGCCGCGGCGGTGTCGGTCGAGAAGTACGGCTCACCCAGACCGGCGGCGAAGATCACCACCCGCCCCTTCTCGAGGTGGCGGATCGCGCGCCGTCGGATGTAGGGCTCACACAGCTCCTGCATGGTGACCGCGGACAGCACACGCGTGGGCGTGCCCTCCTTCTCGATCGCGTCCTGCAGCGCCAGCGCGTTGATCACAGTGGCCAGCATGCCCATACTGTCCGCGCTCGAGCGGTCCATGCCGGTCGCCTGCGGCGAGGTGCCGCGGAAGATGTTGCCGCCGCCGACGACGATGCCGACCTGCACGCCGTCGGCGCCGAGCTCGGCGAACTGGCGTGCCAGCGCCATCAGGATCTTCGGGCTGATGCTTGAGTGCTCATCGGCGAACGCCTCGCCCGACAGCTTGACGAGGATCCGATCGCGTCGCCTGGAGCGGGTCGGGCTGACGTCATGGCTGCCGACGGCCGGTGCTGCCCCGCCGCCGAGTTCCGCGGCCGCCGCCGCGCTGTCCGCGTTCATGCCAGGCTCCCGGTCGGTGGAGTCGCAGCCTACCCGACGTGCGTCACGCGCCGATTTCGAACCGCGCCATGCGCGACACGGCGATCTTCTCGCCGGAGGTGCGCTGGAACTCATCGAGCAGCTGGCGGACGGTGCGCTTGTCGTCGCGCACGTACGGCTGGTTGAGCAGCACCCGCTCCTTGTAGAACGCGGCCAGCTTGCCCTCGACGATCTTGTCGATGATGTGCTCGGGCTTGCCCTCGTCGCGCGCCTGCTTCTCGGCGAACTCGCGCTCGTGGGCGATCTGTCCGGCGTCGACCTCGGTCTCGTCGATCACCGCTGGACGCATCGCGGCGATGTGCATGGCGATGGCGTTGGCAAGCTCGCGGAATGCGTCGCCCTTGGCCACGAAGTCGGTCTCACAGTTGAGCTCGACCATCACGCCGACCTTCGGCGGCAGGCCTGGAGTTGGCGCGTGCAGGTAGGCGTGCACGATGCCTTCGCTGGCCGTGCGGTCACCGACCCGGTCGCCCATCTTGGCGCCGGTGCGCTCACGAACGAGGTCGGCCGCCCGATCGAAGTCACCGTCGGCGTCGACGAGCGCCCGCTTGCAGTCCATCATGCCGGCGCCGGTCGCCTCGCGAAGACGCTTGACGTCGGCTGCGGTGATCTGTGGCATGTCGTGTGCACTTCCTCGTGTCGTTGTAGATGACTGATCGGCGGCCGGTGCGCCGGACCAGCCGCCGGCGACGCTAGTGCTGGACCGGTGCGTTGGTGGGTTCGGACTGCGCGGACGCGTCCGTGTCGGACGGCTCCGACGGCGGCTGCTCCGCCACCGACTCCGGCTCGGTCTGCAACTGCTCGATGGCCGATACCGGCGCCGGCGGCTCCTCGGGGGGCGCGGCCGCTGGCGTGGGCGCCCCTGGCGTCGCAGCGTCACCGACCTGCGGTTCGGCGGGCTCGGTGGCCGGCTCGCCGGTGCTCACCGCCGCCTGGGCGGCCTGGCGGGCCGCCTCCTCCTGTTGCAGCGCGATCTCCCACTCGGCCAGCGGTTCGCCGGTCTCCGCGGTCGCGGTGACCGGCGTGCCCGCGGCGGCGGCGACCGCTGCCGCCTGCTCGGCGACGACCTCGTCGCGGCTGCGACTTGCCATCAGCTGATACCCCTCCGCGCACGCGTCCGCGATCAGCCGGGTCAGCAGCGCTCCGGACCTGATCGCGTCGTCGTTGCCGGGGATCACATACTGCACCTCGTCAGGATCGCAGTTGGTATCGACGATAGCGATCACCGGGATGCCCAGCCGGTTGGCTTCACGCACCGCGATGTGTTCCTTGACGGTGTCGACCACCCAGATCGCCGACGGCAGCTTGTTCATGCCACGGATGCCACCGAGGTTGCGCTCGAGCTTGTCGCGCTCACGTCGCAGCGACAGCGCCTCCTTCTTCGGCAGCACCTCGAGGCGACCGTCGTTCTCCATGTCTTCGAGCTCACGGAGTCGGGTCAGCCGCAGCTTGATGGTTTCGAAGTTGGTCAGCATCCCACCGAGCCAACGGAAGTTGACGTACGGCATGTTGACCCGCAGCGCCTGCTGTTCGACGGCTTCCTGCGCCTGCTTCTTGGTGCCGACGAACAGCACCGTGCCACCCTTGGCCACCGTGTCTCGGACGAAGTCGTAGGCGTTCTCGAGCAGACCGATGGTCTGTTGGATGTCGATGATGTAGATCCCGTTGCGCTCACCGAAGATGAAGCGCTTCATCTTCGGGTTCCAGCGGCGGGTCTGATGACCGAAATGCACGCCGGCCTCGAGTAGCTGGCGCATGGTGACAGCAGACATGTGACGCTCCTCATGCGTACGCACGGCCGACCACGGCCGTACTTCGGTTGTCGCCTCGCAACCGTGGGGCCCGGCCGTCACGCGATCGGGCGATGGACCTTCCCCGTGCCGGCGCACGGGACCGCAGATCCCTCCAGGCTGCTGTGGATTGCGACGCACCGCCGTGATGCACGCCGACAGCGCCGCCGCTACGAGCATACACGCGTGCACCGCCCGCGGACGTGCGCACCACTCACCCGTCGGCGGCGACCGGCACCAGCCTGGCGATCCATCCGCCGAGCAACCCGAGCGGATCGATGTACCTGCCGCGATGGCGTGCGCCCCAGTCGATGCGGCCGGCCGCCGTGGCGTGACCGAGGACCTCTCCGATCGACACCCGCTCCCCGACGCGCACGGTTGGCGTCAACCCACCGTAGGTCGTGTCGAGGCCGTCACTGTGCGTCACCGTCACCCAGGGCGCGCCGCCGACAGGCCCGGCGAAGGCCACCGTCCCATCCTTTGCCGCCCGGACCGGCTCGCCGGGCTGCGCACGCAGATCGACGCCACGGTGTCCGGGTCCGTACGGCGTCGTCGGCCGCACGAACCGTCGCACCACCCGCCCGCCGACCGGCGCCACCGTACCCTCGGCACCCACCGTTGGGATCCCGACCACGACCGGCCCGCCGGGCGCCGGGGCGGCGCGGCCCACCGCGGGGCCGCCGGCAACGGTCGCCAGCGCCAGCGCCGATACCAGCATCCCGATCCGCAGCACGTGTCGAGTCATGCCGCGACGGTAGCCAGTGGCGTGTCGGGATCCGGCACCGCGGCGGCTCGCCGCTGTGGGCAACTACACCGTGTCAGACTGCCGGCACCGACAGCTTCGCCCGCAGCGCCAGGACCGCGCGGGTGTGCAGTTGGGAGACCCGCGACTCGGAGACGCGCAGGATCTCACCGATTTGCGACAGCGTCATGCCTTCCAGGTAGTAGAGGACGATGACTGCCCGGTCCCGCTCGTCGAGCCGCTCGATCGCAGCTCGCAACACCACGCGCTGCTCGACGCGCTCGACCCGGCCTTGCGGGTCCACTGCAGTGGTATCGTGCAGCGTGTCGCCCAGGGTCCGCCGTTCGCCGTCGTCGTGGACGAACAGCTCGTCGAGGGCGATCAGCGACGTCAGCGACACCTGATCGAGCACCTGGTGGAGTCGCTCGACGTCGATGTCCAGATGGTCCGCGAGCTCGGCGTCGGTCGGGGTGCGCCGCAGCGCGGCCTCGAGGTCGGCGACGGCCCGCTGCACCGCGCGGGCGTGGTCACGCACGGCGCGCGGCACCCAGTCGGTCGCGCGCAGCTCGTCGACGATCGCACCCTTGATGCGCGGGATGGCGTACCCCTCGAAGCGCACCCCCCGGGTGACGTCGAACCGCTCGATCGCATCGATCAGCCCGAACATGCCGTAGGAGATGAGATCACCGCCATCGACGGTTGCGCTGACGCCGACCGACAGCCGGCTGGCGACGTACTTGACCAGCGGCGCGTAGTGCAGGATCAGACGCTCACGGTCGGCAGCGTCGCGCGCGTCGTCCCACCGATGCCACAGCTCGTCGATGGCCAGGCCGGCGGCGGCTGGCCCGGGGCCGGCGGTGTCAGGCGCGTGGGTGCGCGTGTTCATAGGCAGAGCGCAGCTGCTCTCGTGAGACATGGGTGTAGATCTGGGTCGTGGCGAGCGCGGCGTGACCCAGCAACTCCTGCACACTGCGCAGGTCGGCGCCGCCCTCGAGCAGGTGCGTAGCGTAGGTGTGCCGCAGCGTGTGCGGCGTGACCCGTAGCAGGCCCGCCGTCGCCGCGCACCGCTCGACGACACGACGGACGCCCCGCGGATCCATACGACGCCCGTCGCCGGCACAGAACACCACGGTCGTGGCGCCGTCGACGAGCGCCGGACGACCGTGGCGCAGCCACCGTGCGAGCGCCGCGCGCACCGGTTCGCCCAGCGGGACCACCCGTTCCTTGTCACCCTTGCCGAACAGCCGCGCGGAGCGGGCGTCGAGGTCGAGCGCGTCGTCATCGAGGCCGACGAGTTCGCTGACGCGTGCCCCGCTCGCGTACAGGAACTCCAGCAGCGCCCGGTCGCGCAGCCCGAGCGGTGACGAGTCGGGCACGACGAGGATGCGCGCGACCTCGTCGGGTCGCAGCACCCGCGGCAAGCTGCGGCCGGCCCGGCTCGTTGCAAGCCCGGCGGCCGGGTCGGCGTCGACGAGGCCGCGGCGGCCGAGCAACGCGAACAGTGCACGCACCGACGCGGCCTTGCGGGCCAGCGACGCCCGCGCGTAGCCGCGGCGGCCCAGCTCGGCGAGGAAACGCCGGAGGACCAGCGGTGTCACCTCGTCGGGATCCTCGATGGCGAACCCTGCGCAGAAGGTCGCCAGCTGGCGGGCGTCGCGCTCGTACGCCGCCACCGTGTGCGAGGACAGTCCGCGCTCGTCAGCCAGGTGCGCCCGCAACGTCGCGACCGCCCGCTGCCACCCCGGCGTCAGCTCGCGGGCGGGCTCGAGGGTGTCGCGGCCGCGGGACGCTACGACGAACGCTCCTGTGCCAACTCCTCGCGGAACACCGGGATCAGGCCGCCGGCGAGCACCATCTCGACCTGTCGCCCGGACAGGCGGTGGCGCAGCGTCATGGTCGTGTCCTTGGCCGTGTTGGTCACCTCGATCTCCTCGGACCCGCCCTCCAGCGCCTCGCGCAGCCCGGTCAGCGCGAGCACGTCGCCCTGCTCGATCGACTCGTAGTCGTCGTCGCGGGTGAACTCCAGCGCAAGGATCCCGAAGTTCGCCAGGTTCTGCCAATGGATCCGCGCGTAGTCCTTGGCGAGCACGACCCGCAACCCCAGATAGCGCGGCGCGATCGCGGCGTGCTCGCGGCTGGATCCCTGGCCGTAGTTCGCGCCGCCGACGATCGCGTGGCCACCGTGCTCGTCGACCGCGTCACCGGCGCGCTCGACGTAGGTGTCGTCGACCTGGTAGTAGACGAACTCGGAGATCTTGGGGATGTTCGAGCGGAACGGCAGCACCTTCTGCCCGGCGGGCATGATCTCGTCGGTCGAGACGTTGTCACCCACCTTGAGCAGCACTGGGATTTCCAGCTCGTCGGGCAGGCCGTCGAAGTCAGGCAGCGACACGATGTTGGGGCCCTTGACGAGCTCCTCCTTCTGCGCGGCGTCGGGCGCGAGCGGCTCCTCGAGCATCGACGTGTTCACGATGTTGGTCTCGGGCAGCCGGAACGTCGGATACTCGATGCCCAGACGGCCGGGCAGCTCCCGCGGATCGGTGATCTCGCCGGTCAGCGCCGCGGCGGCGGCGGTCTCGGGCGAGCACAGGTAGACCTGGTCGTCCTCGGTGCCGCTGCGGCCCGGAAAGTTGCGGGGGAACGTCCGCAGGCTGATCTGCCCACTGGCCGGCGCCTGGCCCATGCCGATGCACCCCATGCACCCGGACTGGTGGACCCGCGCGCCGGCGTGGACCAGCGGCATGAACAGGCCCATCTGCCCGACGTTCTCCAGCGTCTGGCGTGAGGTCGGGTTGACGTCGAAGCTGACGCGGTGATGCGCCTGGTGGCCGTCGACGATCATCGCGACGATGCCGAAGTCGCGCAGGCCCGGGTTGGCCGACGACCCCACGACCACTTGGGTGATCTCCTTTCCGACCACCTCACGCACCGGCACCACGTTGCCCGGACTGGACGGGGTCGCGATCAGCGGTTCGAGCTCACCGAGATCGATCTCGTCGGTGACGTCGTAGCTGGCATCGTCGTCGGCGAGGATCTCGGTGAAGTCGTGTTCGCGTTCCTCGGTCGCCAGGAAGCGCCGGATCTCGTCGTCGGCCGGGAACACCGTGGTGGTCGCGCCGAGCTCGGCGCCCATGTTCGCGATGACGTGGCGGTCCATGGCCGACAGGTTGGCGAGGCCGGTACCGTGATATTCGATGATGCGTCCCACGCCGCCCTTGACGTCGTGGCGTCGCAGCATCTCGAGGATGACGTCCTTGGCGCTGACCCACGGCGGCAGCTCGCCGGTGAGTCGGACCCCCCAGATCTCGGGCATCTTGATGTACAGCGGCTCGCCTGCCATGGCCATGGCGACCTCGAGGCCACCCACGCCGATGGCCAGCATGCCCAGGCTGCCCGCCGCCGGGGTGTGGCTGTCGGAGCCGATCATCGTCGTGCCGGGCTTGCCGAAGCGCTGCATGTGCACCGCGTGGCTGATGCCGTTGCCCGGCTTGGAGAACCACACGCCGAACCGGCGGCAGGCGCTGCGCAGGAACAGGTGGTCATCGGCGTTGCGGAAGTCGGTCTGCAGCAGGTTGTGGTCGACGTACTGGGCCGACAGCTCGGTCTTGACGTAGTCGAGCTCCATCGCCTCGAGCTCGAGCATGACCATCGTGCCGGTCGCGTCCTGTGTCAGCGTCTGATCGATGCGCAGTGCGATCTCCTCGCCCGGGCTCATGTCGCCGTCGACGAGATGACTTCTGATCAGCTTCTGCGCGACGTTCTGGCCCATGTGTGCCCGTCCCTTTCACCACTGTGGGGGTCTCATACCTGTGCTACCCGCGACGGACACGGATGCAACTCGACCTCCCCCGGCGTCCGCCGTCGCGGTCTGGCGACGCACGATCCCGTGCGGTGTCATCACGCCGGCGCCGCGATCGACGAGCTCGGCGACAGCGGCGAGCACCGCGTGCGCCGGAAGCCTACTCGTGGACACCAGCGCATCGGTGGTAGCCGGTACGGCACCGATGAGGTCGTACACGACCGCCGCCGACGGCGACAGCCCGGTGATGCCGCGCGGAGCTACCTCGGCGGCTGGGCCGGGCAGGGTGTCACAGACCGCCGCCACGAAGTCGTCGATCCCCGTCACCGGCGTCGCGCCGTCCCGGAGCAGCGCGAGCGGCGCAGCGCTGGCCGGTGCGTTGATCGATCCCGGGACCGCCCACACGTCGCGGCCCTGGCCGCCCGCCAACCTGGCCGTCTGCAGCGCACCACTGCGGTCGCGGCCCTCGACGACCACCGTGGCAGTCGCCAGACCACTGATGATCCGGTTGCGCGCAAGGAAGTGCCATGGCCGCGGTGCGGCACCGGGCGGCAGCTCGGTGAGCAGCGCGCCGGAGCTGGCGACCGCCGCCCGCAGCCGCGACGAGCCGGTCGGGTAGTCGACGCCCAGCCCGGTGCCAAGGACCGCCACCGTGGCGCCACCGCCGTCCACCGCACCGCGGTGGGCGGCCTGGTCGATTCCGCGTGCCATGCCCGACACGACCGTCACGCCGGCGTCCGCGAGCGCGAGGGACAGCCCGCGGGCGGTCGTCAACCCGTCGGCGGTCGGTCGGCGGGTGCCGACGACCGCGACCGTCGGACGCCGGTCGCCGGGCACATGCGCACCCGCTGCGAACAGCCACAGCGGCGCACCGAGCTCGGGCCAGGCATCCGCCAGGTGCGGCGGGTAGTCCCGATCGCCGACGATGATCAGCCGCCCGCCCAGCGCCCGAAGCCGGGTGTGCAACCTCGCGATCGACGTGTCGGTGTCCGGTCCGACGTGATCGTGCAGTGCCGCGATGACGTCCGCCGGCCGGCACGACGCGCCGGCCTCGAGCATGGCGTGCACTACGCGCTGCTGCACCGACGCGTCCGCGTGGCCGCTGGCGGCGAGGCGTAGCGCGACCGCGCGGGTGGTGTCGTCGACCGGGTCCACCGCCGGCACGACGGTTGCTGCGCCTCCGACCTGGTCACTGCTCGAGCCGGGCGCGGTCATCGGGCCACCCGCGCGGCGCGCAGAGCCGCGCGATGGGCCAGCGCCTCGAGCACGTGCTCCCGGTCGACCTGGTCGTCACCGGCGAGGTCGGCGCAGGTGCGGGCCACGCGCAGCGCACGGTCGAAGCCGCGACCCGACAGTGCGCCGGACTCGACCGCGCGTCCCAGTGTGCGCAGCGCCGCCGGCCGTGCGGTCGCACGAACGGGTTCGGCGGACGCCAGCCGGTTCACCACACCCCACCGCTCGCGTGCGACCTCACGAGCGGTTCGCACCCGGGCAGCGACGGTGTGCGAGGGCTCGCCGGGCGTCGCGTCGACCAGATGGCCAGCCTCGAGCGCCGACAGGCGCGGCGCGAGGTCGATGCGGTCGGCGAGCGGACCCGACAGGCGCCGGCGGTACGTCCACACCTCCGCGTCGGTGCAGTCGCAGGTGCCGGCGCCACCGCACGGGCATGGGTTCGCCGCGCACACCAGCTGGAAGGCGGCCGGGTAACACACCGTCGCCTGCGCGCGCGCGATCCGCACGGTGCCCTGCTCCAGCGGCTCGCGCAACGCATCGAGCAGCCGGCGCGGCCACTCGAACAGCTCGTCCATGAACAGCACGCCGTGCGTGGCCAGGCTGATCTCACCCGGCCGCGCGACGCCGCCGCCACCGCCGAGCAGCGCGGCTGCGGTCGTGGCGTGATGCGGCGCACGCAGCGGCGGTGTGCGGTCCAGCGTGATCGGCGCAGTCCCGGCGAGCAGGCCGGCGACCGAACGGATCGCCGTCAGCTCCAGCGCCGCCTGTTCGGTCAGAGATGGCAACACCCCCACGAGACGGGCTGCCAGCATCGACTTGCCGCAGCCCGGAGGGCCGAGCAGCAGCAGGTGGTGCCCGCCGGCGGCGGCGATCTCGAGCGCCCGCCTGGCCTCGGCCTGTCCCCGCACATCGGCGAGATCGGCGACGTCCGCCGCTGCAGGTGGCGGACGTGCCGGGAGTGCGCGTGGGTGCGCGGCGCCATCCAGGATCGCGAGGAGCTCGCTGAGGTCGCCGACCGCGATCACCCCTATGCCGCTGGCCAGCGACGCCTCGCGCACGTTGTCGTCGGCGACGAAGAGCCGGTCGACGCCGGCTGCGGCCAGGTGTGCCGCCGCCGGCAGCACACCGGACACGGCACGCACCGTGCCATCGAGCGCCAGCTCGCCAAGGAACGCCGCGTCGGTCAGCGCCGAGCTCGCGACCGCACCGAGCCGGACGAGCAGCGCGGCGGCCAGGGCGAGGTCGAACCGGGCGCCCGACGTCGGCACATCGGCGGGCGCGAGTGACGCCAGGATCTTGCGCGACGGCAGCCTGATGCCGGTGGCGTGCAGCGCGGCACGCACCCGCTCTCCGGCCTGGCGTCCAGCGGTGCCGGTCGTGCCGATGAGCGAGAAGCAGGGCAATCCGGCGCTGATCGACACCTCGACGGTCACGTCGACGGCCCGCAGCCCCACGAGTGCGACGCTGCGGGCGACCCCGACGACCGGTTCACTGCCCGACGGCACGACGGTGGTCGATGGTGGGTGCGATCGCCGACGGCGGCCAGAGCACGCCGACCACGTCGAAGCGTACGGTGTGGTAGACGCCGGGGTGTTCGGCGAGCCAGGCGGACGCGAGCAGACGGAGCCGGCCGAGCTTGCGCGGGGTCACGGCGGCGGCGGGCATGCCGGCGCCGAC
>JAHWKT010000214.1 GCA_019347695.1 Actinomycetota bacterium
GGGACGCCGAAGCGTGACGACGGCGCCCACGCTCGTGTAGGCGAGCACGCCGGTCACGACCGGTGCCGCGTCGGTCGCAGGACCGGTCCGCACGATCAGGTACATGCTGAGCAGGCCGAGCACGACCGCCACGACCGTCCACGCGGCCGCCACCGACCGCAGTGCGGGGTGGGTCACGACGACCTCCAGGGGTCCCAGACGGCGGCATCGCGGCGATCCTCTGCCGGTCGCGTTACGAGATCGTCTCGGTCGACTGTTGGGCTGCGGCCTGGTCGTGCAGTCGGACACCGTTACGATCGGTAACGGCCGGTGTCCACGCTGGCCTCGACGTCGTCAGCCGGCGGCATCGAGGCTGGAGGTGCATCGTCATGGCCGTATCCTCAACCACAGCGATTGCGGCGCGGGAGCCGCAACCACGCCCCGGGCCCGGGGCGCCCTATGCGCGCCTGGCAGCGTTCGATCTGCTGCTCTCTCGCCGCGGCGCCGCTGCTCATGCTGGTGGTTTTGCTCGCCACCGGCGGGTCGTTCGGCGAGGACGGCGTGTTCCTCGTCGTGGCCGCGGTGCTGCCGCTGGCCGCCGCGGCGCTGGTCTGGCGCTTCGGTCTGTGGGCCAAGGTCGTAGCGCTGGTCATGACGCTGCTGGCCGTCGGTGGGCTGTTCTGGGTGGCGTTGGGCCTGGCGTTTCCTGCGTCGTTCGGCGACTTCGTTCCCGCCGTGAGCTTTCTGGTCGGCTTCGTACTCGCGCTGGGCGGCTCGATCGCGGCGATCGTTCGGCATCGGGGGACCCGACGGCCGTCCGTCGAGCGGCGTGTCGTTGGCGGCGCGAGCGTGCTGATCGCGGTCGCGGCGGTGGTCTCGGGTGCGCTGACGTTGACGAGCGGTGGGTCGACACCCGCCACGGGCGGCACGGCAGTGACGATGTCGGATTTTTCGTTCGCCGAAGCCACTTACGAGGTCGCCTCGGGCGACGCGATCACCCTGATCGTCCACAACAGCGACGGCGTCGTCCATGACATCGCCATCCCTGAGCTCGGCGTCGAGAAGGTGTCAGTCCTGCCGGGCAGCGACGCCGTCGTCGAAGTACCCGCACCCGCGGCCGGAACCTACACCGTCTACTGCACGCTGCACAGCAACCTCGACGAGCCCGATCCCGAACGCGCAGGGATGGCGGCGCTGCTCGTCGCACGGTAAGCAGGCCTCCGATGAGGACGGCGCCTGCCGCCACACGCGATGTTCGGACCGCGGCGGGCGTCCGGGTCGGCCGTCCCGCTGAGCCGGCGACCGCGTGGCTCGTGGTGCTGCTCCCACCCTGCCGGTCGTGTTGTTGCGTGTGATTCCCGACATCGCGGCGATGGCGACGTCGCCGGTGGAGGCGCTGCGTGGCGTTGCGCTCCACGCGGGCCTGTTCGGCTACGTCGCGTTCGCGACGAGCCTGGTGCTCGGCGCCCGGTTCCCGTTGATCGAACGAGCGTTCGGCGGGCTTGATCGGATGTACCGGCTCCACCGGCGGCTCGGTGCCGCGGCCGCCGGGTTGCTGGTGGTCCACGTCGGATCCCAGATTGCTGTGCAGGTCGCGAGCGACGCAGGGATCGTCACACTGCTGCGCCCCGACGCCGGCTGGCGCGTGTTCGCTGGCGTGCTCGCCCTCGCCGGGCTGGCGACAGTGCTCACGTTGACCGCCGTCGTCCGCCTGCGTCACGAGCGGTTCCTGCGGATCCATCGTCTGCTGGGCCTGGTGTTCGCCGTCGGCGCAGCCCACACGCTGCGGGTCCCGGCATTCGCCGCGCAGTCCTCATGGCTCAACGGTTACCTGATCGCCATCACCCTCGTCGGGGCCGCAGCGTGGCTGTACCGATCAGGGCTAGGACGCACGTTGGTTCGCCGCCACTGGTACGAGGTCGCGCGGATACGGACGCTGCACCCGACCATCACCGAGCTGACCCTCGAACCACTCGACGAACCATTGGATTTCCGTCCCGGTCAGCTGGTGTTCGTCGGAGTCGACGATGACGCGGTCGGCCGTGAGCTCCACCCGTTCTCGATCACCTCGCCGCCTGGCGAACGGACGCTGCGCCTGGTGATGAAGGCCGTCGGCGACTTCACCGGCCGCGTACCAGGCGTCACGCCCGGCTCGGTGTGCAAGGTCGAGGGTCCGTACGGGACGTTCTGGCGTTCCGGCGCCACCGCCGCACGCCAGATATGGATCGCCGGGGGATCGGCATCACGCCGTTTCTGAGCATGCCCGTAGCCTGCCCGACCGGGTCGCAGCGGTCGACGTGTACTACTGCACCGAGGACGCCGAGGCTGCGGTGTTCATCGACGAGCTGTACGGGATCGCCGACCGTCACCCCACGGTGCGGGTGATCCCCGTGGCCACCGATGCCCTCGGATTCCTGACCGCGGACGAACGTTCAGGCCGCATCGGGCGAGGTGTCCCGCGCGCACATCTTCCTGTGCGGACCACCGGCGATGGTCGACACGCTGACCGCCCAGTTCCGCGCACGCGGCGTCGCGGCCGACCGCCTCCACTTCGAGGACTTCCGCTTGCGGGGACGCTGATCGCCGGCGCCTCGACATCAGGGTACAGCAGGCGGATGAGGAGCTCCCGGACGGTCCCCATTCGTGGTCCGGTCCTGACCGCCGTGCGGTCGTCGCCGACCGAGGTCCACGGCGGGCAAGTCGTGCGCCACGAGCATCAGCGCGACAGATCGAAGCCGGCGGCACCGGTCTCTTACGCGTGGCTCGCTCGAGCCGAACCGTCGCGTGGAGCCTGCCGTTCACGAGCCCGCGGTGACGTCGATGGCTCCCGCTGCGCAATCCACACCGAGATGGTCGACGGTTGCACCGCGGTGGAGGCGACTGCTCGAAGGTCCGTCGTCAGGCAGTCGAGGTCAAGGTTCTCGCGCAGCAGCACC
>JAHWKT010000120.1 GCA_019347695.1 Actinomycetota bacterium
AGTCCCAGTGTGGCTGGTCGCGCTCTCACGCCAGCTACCCGTCGTCGCCTTGGTGAGCCGTTACCTCACCAACTAGCTGATAGGCCGCGAGGCCATCTTGGAGCGGCGGACCATTTCCTGGCAATCCCATGCGAGATTGACAGGTCATCCGGCATTAGCCACAGTTTCCCGTGGTTATTCCGGTCTCCAAGGTAGGTTCCTCACGTGTTACTCACCCGTTCGCCGGTCTCCCCAAGCAGCAAGCTGCCTGGTTCTCCCTCGACTTGCATGTGTTAGGCGCGCCGCCAGCGTTCGTCCTGAGCCAGGATCAAACTCTCCATTAGAGATCTCAACGCGCCGGCTGACGCCGGCTGCCGAAGATCCGTGGATGAAGAGTTCGTCGTGGTCCAAGGACAGCTGGTGACAGCTATCCGGATCCAGTTCAAACAACCGTCCTATTTCATAGGTGGCGCCGCGATCGCGTCGCCACCGGTCAATCCCAAGGACGGGGTACATGTGCACTGGCTATTGACACACTGTGCAGTTTTCAAGGAGCGGGTCGCGCTCCGTCCGAGTTCGGTGACCCCGTGGGCCAAGGCTGTCGGACTGTACTCGCGCCGGGCCGGACGGTCCCGGTTTCAAACGTACGGAGTCGCCGCTGCCCAGCGGGCGTGGTCGGGGACTCGAACGTTCTGGTGAGCAGCGAATGAACCGTGCTCGATCGCTTGACAAACCTTACCGGCCGATCCCTCGGCCCGCAACCTGCGGCGCAGGTTGCCTGTCTGGTTCGTCGGGCCCGAACGACGGGTGCCGTCCGGACATACAATGCTACCGCAACACTGTGAATGCTGTCAACCGTTGGGGGGTGACGCGGTCCGTTCTTCCGTCGCTGCGGCCTCGAGGCGCGCGAACCGGCGCTTGCCGACCTGGATGACACGGCCGTTCAGCTCGGTCGCCCCGAACTCGGCGGTCGCGTCGTCGAGCACCTCGCCATCGAGGCGCACCGCCCCCTGGGCGACCATGCGCCGGGCCTCGGATCCGCTGGTGACCAGCGCTGCGGTCTGCAGCAGCGACGGTAGGAACCAGCGTCGTTCGTCGAGCGCGATCACAGGGATGTCGTCCGGTATCCCCCGGTCGCGGAACTGAATGTCGAACCGCTCCTGCGCGGCGTGCGCCGCGCCCGCCGAGTGGTACAGGGCCACCAGTTCGCGGGCGAGGCGGCGCTTGGCGTCCCTCGGATGCAGGGTGCCGTCCTCCAGACGCGCGGCGACATCGTCGACCTCCTCGCGCCGCATGTCGGTGGTCAGCCGCAGGTACTTGACGATCAGTTCGTCACGCAGCCGCATCGCCTTGCCGTACATGTCCGCGGGGTCGTCGGTGATGCCGATGGCGTTGCCCAGCGACTTGGACATCTTGGCCGACCCGTCGAGGCCCTCGATGAGTGGCATCGTCAGCACGCACTGGGGTTCCTGTCCCGCCGCCTGCTGCAGGCCCCGGCCCGCCATGAGGTTGAAGGTCTGATCGGTGCCGCCCAGCTCGACATCGGCGTGCACCGCGACCGAGTCCTGGCCCTGCAGCAGGGGGTACAGGAACTCGCTGATCGCGATGGGGGTCCGCGCCGCGTAGCGCTCGGCGAAGTCGGCGCGTTCGAGCATCCGCGCGACGGTCATCTGGCTGGTCAGGCCCAGCACGTCGGCCAGGGTCATGTCCGACAGCCAGTCGCGGTTGTCGGTGATCTCCAGCGGTGCGTCCTCGACCACCAGGCGGACCTGCTCGAGGTAGGTCCGGGCATTGGCCGTGACCTCCTCCGGCGTCAGCCGCGGACGGGTCGCCGACTTGCCCGACGGGTCGCCCACCTGTGCGGTGAAGCCACCGATGATCAATACCGCCGTGTGACCGAAGCGCTGGAACTCGGCGAGCTTTCGGAACACGACCGAGTGACCGACGTGGATGTCGGTGCTCGTCGGATCGATGCCGAACTTCACCCGCAGCGGCGGGCGTTGCCCCGCCGCGACCTGACGGATCCTGCGCTCGAACTCGTCGACCGGCGAGATCTCCGCCGCACCGTGCATCAGGACCTGCAACTGCTCCTCAACGTCACTCATCACACGAAAGGGTATACGGCACCGACCGGCAGGATCCGCAGCTCGCCGGCCCTGTCGTGGCTGCCGGCGGACGGGTGATGCGCCGCACCGCGAGCCGGCGGACGCATCACGCGGCGGCGAACGATGCTCGACGGCTGCGCACGGCCGATCCGCGCGCCTGGCGGACACTGGCGGCGCGCCGGCGGGGCGAACCACGTCCCGGACGACGTCGATCGCTGATCTGGTGAAGCGGACGGCCGAGTGGACCGTGCGTACACCCCTCTTTCCCGCGACCGTACGAGTCTGCGTCCCACGTGAACGACCGCCGGATCACCCGTCGACAGCGATCCCCGCTGATCGTCGTGCTGCTGCTCGCCCTCACCGCGACCGGTTGCGGCGATCTCGTCGAGATCAGACCGCTGCGGCCCGTGGACATCGCGACGCCGAACCGACCGACGGTCGTCGTCGATGCGCAGGGACAGACGCTGGCCGAGCTGGCCGGCGACGGCCTCGGGCATCCGATCGCCCTCGCCCAGGTCGCTCCCACGCTGGTCGACGCCGTGATCGCGGTCGAGGACGTCCGGTTCCACGAGCACGACGGCATCGATCTGCGCGCGCTGGGTCGCGCATTCGTCCGCAACGTGCGCAGCGCCCGCGTGGTCGAAGGTGGGTCGACGATCACCCAGCAGCTGGCCAAGAACACGGCGACGGGCTCGGCCCGCACGATCCAGCGCAAGGTGGCCGAGGCCAGCGTCGCCTGGCAGCTCGAGCAGGAGCTGTCCAAGGACGAGATCCTCGAGCGCTACCTCAACTCGGTGTACCTCGGCAACGGCGCGTACGGGGTCGAGGCGGCGGCACGCGAGTACTTCGGCAGGCCCGCGGCCGATCTCGATCTCGCGCAGTCCGCACTGCTCGCCGGCATGCTGCGATCACCGGGCCGCTACGATCCCCGACGGCATCCGGACGCGGCGCGACGGCGCCGCGACGTGGTCCTGCGACTGCTGCGGGACCAGGGCCGCATCGCGCCGGCCGAGGCGACCGCGGCCCGCGCGACACCGATCACGGTTGGCGCGCCCCGGCCGCGGTCGTGGAGTGCCGCGTACTTCGTGGACCACGTCCTCGACCAGCTCCAGCACGATCCGGCGTTCGCCGTCCTCGGTGACACCCCCCAGGCCCGCGCCATGCGCGTGTTCTCCGGTGGCCTGCGCGTCGAGACCACTCTGGATCCGGACTGGCAGGCCGCCGCCGAGGACGCCCTCCAGGCGACCCTGTCTCGCACGGGTGACCCCGACGGGGCACTGGTCGCGATCGAGCCGTCCTCCGGCGCCATCGGCGCACTCGTCGGCGGGCGCGACTACTTCGGTGACGGCGCCGTCGCCCGCTTCAACCTGGCCACCGACGCCAGGCGGCAGCCAGGTTCGACGTTCAAGCCCATCGTGCTGGCCGCCGCCTTGCGTGCGGGCCACTCCCTCGACGATCGGTTCGACGCCCCCGCGCGGGTCCGCCTGGACCCGGTCGCGGGCGAACCGGAACCCTGGACCGTCAGCAACTACGGCGACACCGGCTTCGGTCGCATCGATCTGCACACCGCCACGACGTGGAGCGTCAACGTCGTGTACGCCAAGCTGATCGACGAGGTCGGCGCGGAGCAGGTCGCGACACTCGCCGCCGACCTCGGGGTGCGGACCGCACTGCGGCCGTACCGCTCGCTGGCGCTGGGCGCGCAGGAGGTCACGGTGCTCGACATGGCCAGTGCGCAGGCGACGCTGGCCGCCGGCGGCGTGTACCGCAGGCCCTTAGCGGTGACGAGGATCCTCGAGGACGACACGGTCCTGTTCGAGCACGCGGGCGCCGAAGGGCGGCGGGTGCTCGATCAGTCGGTCGCGATGCAGGTCACCGCCGCGATGCGCGATGTGGTGGCCACGGGCACTGGCGTCCGCGCCGACGCGAAGCGCCCACTCGCCGGCAAGACGGGCACCACCCAGGACGGCGCCGACGCGTGGTTCGTCGGCTACACGCCCGACATGGCGGCTGCCACGTGGATCGGCTTCCACGAAGCGCGCATCCCCATGGTCCCGCCCCGCACGAGGGCCACCGTGGAGGGCGGCACGTGGCCGGCCGAGGCCTTCGCACGCTTCACACTGGCGGCGCTGCGCGACGTGCCCGCACACGACTTCACGGTGCGCATCCCCGACGTCACCACGGGCTCCGCCGACCGGGCGCGCCGACGCCTGGCCCGCGCGGGATTCGACGTCGCCATCGTCGAGGAGCACTCGCCGTCGTTGCCCCCCGGCATCGTGCTGCGCCAGGACCCTCCCGCGGGAGCCAGGGTCTCGCTGCCGACCGGCTACCGGGTCGAGGTGACCGTGTCGTCGACCACACCGGTCAGCGTTGTGATGCCCGACGTGCTCGGGCTCGACAGTGCCACGGCGGTCGCGCACGTCCGTGCGGCCGGCCTGGTTCCCCAGCTGCACCACATCTGTCCCGGCGGGTCACCGACCTGTACGGGGGCCGTCGAGCGGGCCGACCAGGTGTGGGAGCACGAGCCGGCGGCCGGCGCGTCCCTGCACAGCGGCGACCGCGTCACACTCCGGGCGTTCCCCGCGGCGCCCTGACGTGGCGCCACGCACCCTGGGCTGGATCCCAGCATCAGCGGGCGCGGGCGACGCGCAGGACCTCGGCCACCGCGCGCTCGACGCCGCGTTCCGCGCGGATGCGTTCGCCGATCACCGCGGCGCGCTTGTGGATCGCTCGATCGTCGACGGCGCGGGTGATCGCCCGCGCGAGCCGGTCCGCCGTCAACTCGCGGCGCGGGATCGGCGGCGGGCCCGCGCCCAGCACCGTCACACGGTCGCCCCAGAACGGCTGGTCGCCGAAGTGGGGCACGACGACGGTCGGGATGCCCGCGCGCAGGCTGGCGGCGGTGGTGCCGGACCCCCCGTGGTGCACGGCCGCCGCCGCACGGGGCAACAGCCAACCGTGGGGCACGTCATCGCAGACGAGCACCTCGGTGTTCCGCGCGACCGGTCCCGCCTCCCCGAGACCGGCCCAGCCGGCCAACAGCAGGCCACGCCGATCGGCCCGCCGCAACGCGTCGACGACCGTGCGGGTCAGCGCCACAGGCTCACGCGCGGCCATGCTGCCCATGCCGATCACGACCGGCGGCGGACCAGCGGACAGGAAGTCCTCGAGCACCGCGGACGGCGCCCAGTCGATCGTGTCGTCGAGGAACCACGCGCCGGTGGTGACGACGTGGGGACCCCAGTCCGCCGGGGGCGCCAGGATGGTCGGGCTGAACGCGTGGAGCAACGGTTCACCACGACGGTCAACGTCGAGGCCGGGAGACCGCCAACCCAGCGGTGCCGCCCCCAGCCGGGACCGACGCCAGCGGTTGATGCGCCGCCGCAACGGCAGCCACAGCAACTGGTTGAACACCCAGTGCGCCGACCGGTGGTAAAAGCGGGCCAGCGCCGCGATCACCGTCGATCGTCGCGCATCGTGGTCGGCGAACAGGTCGGGGACCATCGGCGGCGGGAACACCGCGGTCGGGCACGACGGCGCGAACGCCACCTGCACCGCCGGCACCCCCCTCGCGTCGGCGATGTGCCAGGCGGGGAACGCCAGCGTGGCATACACGATGACGTCGACATCGGCGCACACGGCGATCATGGCGTCGGCGAGCTGCTCCCCGAGCGGGTCGGCGAGCGCGCGCAACCCACGTAGGAACGCCCGCAGGTCGCGCCCACTGTCGATCCAGCGCTGGCCGACCTCCGTGGCGAGCACGCCCGCCGGGTCGACCGGCAGGCCGTGGAAGGCGACGTCGTGCGCGGCCGCGAGCGGCGCGAACGCCGCTGGCGCGGCGAGCACGGCGCTGTCGACGTGCCGCTGCAGTTCGGCGACCAACGCCACGAACGGCTGGACGTCACCGCGGGAGCCGGTCGTGACCACCGCTACCCGCACGGGATCTCCGGCAACCCGGTGACGGCCCGCAGCGTCAGCAGCATCCACCGCCGCTCCACTCCCCGGTGAGCATGGACGTCGCGCTACCGCGGCGCCCGGGGGCTACGCCGGTACACCGACACCCATCGGGAGCCGTCGACGAAGAACCGCCACGGCCAGTCAGCCGCCTGGCTGACACCGACCCGCGGACCGGCGGCGACGTCGGGGCGGGTGCCGTCGTCGAGGAGCACGATCGGCGCGTCACCGCACAGGTCCCGGCCGCTGAGCGCACCGGTGATGCCGAAGGCCTCGCAGAGCTTCGCCGGGCCGCGCAACAGCTCGACGTCGGCGACGCCACCCCGGCGTGTCCGCATCAGCTCGTGGCCTGCCAGCGGCTGCGCCGCGCGCATCAGGCAGCCCTGTGCCACACCGTCGCTGCCGGTCGCGACGTTGACACACCAGTGCACCCCGTAGCTGCGGTACACGTACGCGTGCCCCGACGGCCCCCACAGCGGCGCGTTGCGCTCCGTCCGTCGTCGATAGGCGTGGCACGCCGGGTCGTCCTGACGGTACGCCTCGACCTCGACCACCCGTGCGAAGAGGCCCTCGTCGGGCCGGCTCAGCACCATCCCGACCAGTTCCGGACCGACGACGGTGGCATCGCGCGCGAAGAACGCGCGCGGCAGCGGCGACCCCGTGTCCGTAGCCGCGCTGCGTTTCGGCTCAATCTTCACCGGCGGGCACCCGAGCGCTTGCGGTCAACGAACTCTCGCAGCCCGTCGAGATCCCGGCAGTTGAGCACGTCGGTGGCGGACGCCCACCCGCGCTGGGCGGTCGCGATGCCGAACCGCAGGTTGTCGAGCTCCGACGGTTGGTGCGCGTCGCTGGAGATCGTGAGCGTCACGCCGGCGTCCACAGCCCGTCGCACATGCTCGTCCGACAGGTCCAGCCGGCGCGGTGACGCGTTGATTTCCAGGGCCGTGCCGGTCTCCAGCGCCGCCTCGAGGATCCGATCGAAGTGCACGTCGAACCCGGGCCGCGTGCCGATCTTGCGGCCGGTGAGGTGCCCGATCGCGTGGACCGCCGGATGCCGCATCGCGGTGATGATCCGTGCGGTCTGCGCGTCGGCGTCCCGTCCCAGCGCGGTGTGCACGCTGGCGACGCAGAACTCGAAGCGGGCGAGGACGTCGTCGTCGTAGTCGAGCTCCCCGTCGACGCCGATGTTGAGCTCCACGCCGTCGAGCAGGGTGACGTCGACCTGATCCGCGAGCGCGCCCAGTGCAGCGCGACGATCGGCGAACTGGGCGGCGGTCAGGCCATTGATCGCCAGCGCCTCGGCGTGGTCGGTGACCGCCCAGTACTCCAGCCCCGCCGCCGCGGCGGCGGCTGCCATCTCGTCGATCGACCCGCGTCCGTCCCCCGACCAGTCGCTGTGACCGTGCAGGTCACCCCGCAGCGTCGTGACGACCTCGGGCAGGGTGCCGTCGGCGGCGGCCGCCACCTCACCGCGGTCCTCCCGCAGCGTCGGGGAGATCCACGGCAGGCCCAGCGCCGCGTACACCGCCGCCTCGTCGTGGCCGGCGAGCAGCGCGTCGTCGTCCCGCGCGTGCAACCCATACTCCGACAGGGTCGTCCCGCGCCGCAGCGCCCGCTCCCGGATGCGCACGTTGTGTGCCTTCGAGCCGGTGAAGTAGATCAGCGCCGCGCCCCACGACGCCGGTTCGACCGCGCGCACGTCGACCTGCAGGTCTCGCAGTGTCAGCACCGTCAGCTTCGTGTCGCCCTGTGCGACGACATCCCGGACCAGCGCATCCGCGGACACCGCCGACAGCACCTTCGCCGGCGCGTGCGTCGCCACGAGCAGGTCGAGGTCGCCGATGGTGTCGCGGCCCCGGCGGAAGCTGCCGGCCAACACCGCCCGCTCGACATCCGGCAGCTGCCGCACCCTGGCGAGCAGCTCCTCGGCGACGCCGATCACGTCGGCGAGCGGGGTGCGTTGCGTGAGGGTGGCGTCCAACCGCGCCAGACCCGCACGCAGGTTCTCCTCGGTCCTGGCGCCGAGCCCGGGCAGGTGTCTGAGTTCGCCCGAAGCCAGCGCGGCCCGCAGATCATCGAGGGAGGTCACGCCCAGTTCGTCGTGCAGCTGTCGGGCGGTCTTTGGCCCAAGCCCCGGCACCTTGACCAGCGCGACGATCCCCGGCGGAACCTGCCGTCGCAGCTCGGTCAGCATGCCGATCTCGCCCTGCTCACGGAACTCGACGATCTTGCGGGCGGTCGAGGTGCCGATGCCGTCCAGCGCGGCCAGGGCGTTGTCGTCGAGCTCCCCGAGGTCGACGCGTGCGGTGGCGATGGCGTCGCGGGCGCGTTCGTAGGCACGCACGCGAAAGCGGTCGGCACCCGACAGCTCGAGCAGGTCGGCGATCTCGGCGAACTGGCGCCCGAGCTCCTCGTTGACCCACGGCATGGCGCATCCTGATCCGTGCGACGGTGACAGCGCCTGCGATGCTAGTACCTCGATCCGGTGGCGTGGGCGCACCTGCCGGTAGCGGGCGGCGACGGACGAAGCTGGAGGCGGCGACGGATGGCGGAGCACACGGCACCGCGGCTTGGTGCATGGGCGCGGGCCGACGGGATCATCGGTGTGGTCGCCAGGGTCGCCGACGGCCAGGTGACGCTGTTCGATCCAGGACAGCGTCGCCAGCTCACCGTCGCGACCGACGCGCTCGAGCAGGTGCCGTCGGCGGCGGCGCAGGTGACGGTGGCCGTTGCGGTGCCGCTGCCCCACGGTCTCGACGAGACGGACCTGCGTCGCTGGGTCGCGATGCTGACCGACCCGGTGCTGCGCCACCGCGCACGGCAGGCACTCGGTGACGAGCAACTCGACGCCGGCGTCACGCTGCCGGAGGTCACGGTGACCGCGACCCCGCTGACCGACGGGGCGTTGCACTGCCTGTGCGGTGCGGTGACGCCGCCGGGTGACAGCCACGCCGGTGGGTGTCCGCGGTGTGGACGTCAGCCGACGCCGCCGGCGACACCGCGGTCAGCCTGAGCGAGCTCGCCGACGGCGACGCGTTCGGCGGGTGCCAGGTCGCCGACGGTGGGCCGGTCGCGCAGCCGGCGACGCCACTCCGGTGACCGGGCACCCGGCGCCAGCGACAGCGCGAAGACCGTCACCCCCGCGAACACCCCCACGGCCGCCAGCACCGGTCGTGGTCCGTAGAGGCGGCCGAGCGGCCCGGCGAGCGCGAAGCTGACCGGAGCGACGCCGATGGCGACGAACCACGACAGACTGATCACCCTCCCGAGCAACGCCCGCGGCACCTCGCGCTGCAGGTTGGTCTCGGCGATGATCTCGCTCATCACGGTGGCACCGAACACCACCAGACCGACGATCAGCACGTGCCAGAGGCGGCTGATGTACGCGAACGCCGCCAGTCCGAGCAGGGTCAGGCTCTCGGCGATGTACAGCTGCAGCATGAAGCGGCGCGGCAGGCCGCCGCGACCGATGGTCGACGACGCGAGCAACGCGCCGACGCCACCGGCGGCGAAGATCATCGCCATCCACCATCCGGCCTGGGCCTCGCTCAGCCCGAGGTCGGTCTTGAGCATGGTGGGCACGAGCACGTCGAACGTGCCGTGGAACGCCAGCGTCGACAGGGCCGACGCGGTGAACCAGACCCCGGCCCAACGGTGCGAACCCACGTAGCTGAGCCCCTCCCGCAGGTCACGGCCGATGCTGCGGGTCTCCCTGCTCACCGCCGGATCGCGACGGCGCAGCCGCGCGAGCACCAGCGCGGACACCACGAAGGTCGCTGCGTCGACGACCAGTGCGGTGCCGGGTCCGGCAATGCCGACCAGCACACCGCCGAGCAGTGGCCCAACGATCCACAGTTGCATGGGCCTGGCAAGACCGAGCAACGCGTTGGCGCGCGCCAGGTCGTCCTCGGGCACCAGGTCCGGGGTCAGCGACCGCGCCGACGGGTTGAAGAACCCGTTGGCGAACCCGAACGAGAATCCGAGCGCGACCACCTGCCACAGCTGGAGCACACCGGCGATCCCGAGGACGCCCATGCAGCCGATCGCCAGCGCACGGATCAGGTCGCTGGCGATCATGATGCTGCGGCGGTCGCGGCGGTCGCTGGTCACCCCACCGATGGGCAGGCTGGCCGTATGGCCCGCCATCCACGCCAGACCGACGAAGCTGATCGCCAGCGGGTCGTTGTCGGTGATCGCGAGCACCAGCAGTGGCAGCGCCACCCGCATCAACCCGTCGCCCAGGACCGAGATCAGGGTCGCGGACACCAGCAGGCGAAACTCGCGGTCCCGCAGCGGCCGCAGCGTCTGCGTCAACGCTGCCCCACCCACAGCGGCGCGAACCGCAGACCCAAGAAACTTTTCCCCCTACGTCACTGCGCGTCCCCCGACCGTGGACCAGTCTAGTCCATCAGGCGGGTGCGGCGCCCGACTCCCACGTCGTGCACCGGGCGCGCAGCGCCGCGATCTGCTCGCGGACCGCCGCCGGTGCCGGCCCGAGCGCGCTGTCGCGCCGGTCGACCGCTGCCGCGGGATCCAGCAGGCTGCCGAGATCCACGTCCGCGCCGTCCAGCTCGGGAAACGCCCCGGGCAGGCGGCTGATCGCGTCGTCGAGGTTCACGCCGTCGGCCTCACACTGGGCCACGAACCGGCCCACCCGCTCGTGCGCGTCGCGAAACACCACGCCTGCGGCGACCAGCGCTTCGGCCAGGTCGGTGGCCAACGCGAACCCGTCGCCGGCAGCGGCGCGCAGGCCGGACGCATCGAACTGCAGCGACGCCACCGCCCCCGCCATCGCGGGCAGCGACAGGGCCAGGGTGTCCACCGCGTCGAACACGGGCTCCTTGTCCTCCTGCAGGTCACGGTTGTAGGTGAGTGGCAGGCCCTTGAGCGTCACCAGCAGCGCCACGAGATCACCGACCAACCGGCCGGTCTTGCCGCGGACCAGCTCGGCGACGTCGGGGTTGCGCTTCTGCGGCATGATCGACGACCCGGTCGAGAAGGCGTCGCCCAACCGCGCCCACCCGAACTCCGTCGACGTCCACAACACGATCTCCTCGCCCAGACGGGACAGGTGCACCCCGACGAGGGCGGCGGCGGCCAGGAACTCAACCGCGAAGTCGCGGTCGCCGACGGCGTCCATCGAGTTGGGCGCCGAACGGGTGAACCCGAGCGCGTGTGCGTACCGGTCGGGATCGAGTGCCAGCGTGGTTGCCGCCAGTGCGCCCGCGCCCAGCCCGCTGACATCCATGCGTGTGGCCGCGTCGAGCAGACGTCCGATGTCACGGTCGAACGCCCAGCCGTGCGCGAGCAGGTGGTGGCCGACCGTGACCGGCTGTGCGCGCTGCAGGTGGGTGTAGCCGGGCGCGACCACGTCCGCGGTGGCCTCTGCCTGCGACAGCAGCGCATCCTGCAGCTCCAGCAGCGCCGGGAGCAGCGTGTGGCGGACGGTGCGGAGCAGGTAGCGTCGCAGGTCCGTGGCGATCTGGTCGTTGCGGCTGCGCCCGGCGCGCAGGCGGCCTCCATCGGCGCCCGCGAGCTCGATGAGCCGCCGCTCGACCGCGCCGTGCAGGTCCTCGTCGCCGTCGTTGAACACGAACCTGCCGTCGGCGAACTCCGCCTCGATGGTGTCGAGCGCAGCACCGATGCGCGTCCGCTGTTCGGCGGTGACCAGTTCGAGGCGGGTGAGCTCGTCGAGGTGCGCACGCGACCCCGCCAGATCGTCCGGCCACAGCCGCACATCGAACGCCGTGCTGCGCCCCAACGCCCAGGCCGCCGCGCTCGGTGCCAGCGCGAAGCGGCCGCCCCACAGCCGTCCGGGATCTGTGGCTGTCCCCACATCCGC
>JAHWKT010000121.1 GCA_019347695.1 Actinomycetota bacterium
TCCAGGTTTGCGTTGATCCCTCGCCAGCGTTGCCAAAGGCGCGCCCGTTCTTCCCCTTCTGCTGCGCGAGCCCTGACCGGGCGCGTCCCGTCGGCGAGATCGACGGTCGCTGCGGGGTCCGCCTGGAGGTTGAGCCACCACGCAGGCTCGCCGTCGGCCCAGCCGTTCATCGCGAGGGTGACGAGGTTCGGACCGTCCTCGAAGTATCCGACGATCACGGCGCGCTCCTTGGCGCTGCGGCGGCCTCTCGTCGTGAGTGTGAGGGTGCCCCAGTGGTTCCCTTTCGGACGCCACAGGCCGACGCGTCCGCCGGTGAGGCGATACAGGCCGCGGTGGGCGTGCCAGACCAAGCGCACGAACCAGCGAGGAGGTAGTCGCGGCCGCTTGCCTTCGACGGACATGGGGCCCTCTCACTGCGTGCTAGCCTCCTCGATGCTAACCGGTCGGAGATGCGCCGCCCAGGGCCGCGCGCGGTCCACTGCCGCGGACTGCGGAGAGACCCTCACACGTGCATCCGGGCTTACGGGAGCGGCGACGCTAGACGGTCGCCTCCTCGCGTCCGAGCGCTCGTTCGAGCGCCCCGATCAGCGTCTGGGTGTCGACGGGCTTCTGGTAGAACTCGAAGGCTCCCGCTTCGAGCACCTCCGCCTCGACCGAGTGGTCCTTCGCCGTGAGCACGATCACGGGGATCTGCGTGGTCTCGAGGTTGGCCTGTGCACGCCGCAGGAACGTCATCCCGCCACCGCCGGGCAGGCCCAGGTCGAGGATGACGGCGTCGGGCCGATCGCGCAGCAGGCGCTGCTGTGCCAGGACCACGTCCGGCGCGCTCACGACGTCGTAGCCGCTCCGCTGGAGCCTGATGCCGATCCCGAGCGCCAGGTCCGGGTCGTCATCCACGATCAGCACTCTCGGGTTGGCCATTGGTGCTCCCTTCCACACGTGATCTTCTCGACGCCGTCGCGGCGTCGCGGAGGTCTCAGTTCGGCTGAGAACCGTTGCACCCCGATCGTCGGCCGATGTCGCATCGAGATCAGGGAATGAGCGCTGCAGGAACGCCATGCCGCCGCCGGGCAATCCGAGATCGAGGATGGTGACATCGGGGCGATCACGCAGGGCGCGGTGCTGGGCCATGTAGGCGTCGGCCACCGTCAGCACCTCGCAGCCGCTGCGGCGTAGCCTGATCCCGATCCCGAAGGCGAGGTCCTCGTCGTCGTCGTCGACGATAAGCACCGATGCGTCAGACATCGTGCGTCGTCCGTTCGATCGGGTGCCAATGACCGTGGGCCGTGGACCCGATGAGCTCGTCGACGCGGGCGGCGAGCGCCTCGGCGAGGTCGTCGCCCGACTGCTCGGCCGCGCCGGGGTGGAGGCCGACGGTCGCGAAGTCGAAGCGCCGGCCGACGCCTGACAGGCGTGGGTGGGCCGCGAGGGCCTCGCTGATCCGCGCGGCGACCGTGGCCACGTTCCGTTTGGGGATCGGGGCGAGCAGGTGGATGACGTCGTCGGCCTCGTCGACGGCCGGCAGCATGACGTCGTAGGGCAGCGTCGCGCGGTCGACGACCTGGCCGGCGAGCGTCCGGATCCGCCGGCGTCGCTCGGTCGATCGGTTGCGCTGGTTGAGTGTCAGACGCACCAGCACGAGTGGCCCGCCGGTGGCGAGGCTGCGTGTCACGGCGGGCGCCACACATCGGGCCAGCGACCACAGGGGCAGGGTGAACCGGAAGGCGCTGCCCTCGCCGGGGGTGCTGTCCACCCAGATGCGCCCGCCGTGGAGGTCGACCAGCTGGCGGCAGATGAACAGCCCGAGGCCCAGACCCCGCCGGCTGTCGGTGGTTGTCCCGCCCCCGGGCACCTGGCCGAGCCGGTCGAAGATGCGCTCGACGTCGCGAGCGTCGATGCCGGGTCCGGTGTCCACGACAGAGACCACGGCCGTGAGGTCGTCGTGCCGTTCGCATGTGATCTCGATCGAGCCGGCCGGCGGCGTGAACCGCAGGGCGTTGTTGAGCAGGTTAGCCAGCACCTGGTGGACGCGCGCCGGGTCGGCCTGTACGGGCAGGTCCTCGGGGCAGTCGACCGACAGCGTCACGCCCCTGTCCGCGGCCTGCTGCTCGTACTCGGCGTGCGCGGCGGAGAGCATCGTGGCGGCCGACGCGCGCACTGGGGTGGCCTGCAGCTTGCCGGTCTGCGTGCGCGTGGCCTCCAACAGATCGTCGACCATCGTCCCGAGCTGCGCGACGTTGCGCAGGACGATGCCGAGGTACTCGCGCTGCTCGTCGTCGAGCTCGCCGGCGAGGCCGTCGAGCAGGATCGTGACGAACTGGTAGACGGCTGCGATCGGCGTGCGCAGCTCGTGGGAGACGTGCGACAGGAACCGGTCCTTCAGCTCGATCTGGCGCACGCGCACGCGCTCGAGCTCCTCGACGAAGCGGGCGTGCTGGAGGGCGTACCGGATCGACCGCTCGAGCAGCACGGCGTCGACGGTGTCCTTGACCAGGTAGTCGGAGACACCCGCGTCGAGCGCGTCGTCGTCGATCCTGCCGTCGTAGACCCCGGTCAGCAGGATCGAGGGCCCGCGGAAGCCGTCCTCCATCGCCTGGCGTACGAACTCCAGGCCGGTGTCGACGCCGAGCCGGTGATCGACCAGCAGCAGATCGTAGTCGCCGTCGGCGACCAGCCGGCGTGCCTGCTCGGCCGACTCCGCCCACGACAGCTCGACCGTGATGCGCTCCGCGTCGTCGAGCATGGCGCTGGTGACGATGTAGTCATCCTCGTCGTCCTCCACGAGCAGGATCCGGATCGGGCCGCTGGTCACCTCCGACGCGGCGATCCGCGACCTGATCGCCTCCTCGAGGCTGCCCGCGTCGAACAGCTCGTCGGGCGTGCCCGCGCCCGGCCCCGCGACGGTCGCAGCCCGCATCATCGCGCGACCGCCGCGTGGCGCGCGCTGGGCGGCTCGACGAGCTCGAACCAGTACTCGCCGATCGCGGTCATCACCTCGACGAGCCCGTCGAAGGTCACCGGCTTGGTGATGAACCCGCTCGCACCGAGGTCGTAGCTGCGGTACACGTCCTCCTCGGCCTTGGATGTCGTGAGAACGATCACCGGCAGATGGCGCAGCTCGGGATCCTCCTTGATCTCGGCCAGCGCCTGGCGCCCGTCCTTGCGCGGCATGTTCAGGTCGAGCAGGACGAGCCCGGGCCGCTGCCCCTGCGCCTCCAAGAGTTTCAGGCGCTCGATGAGCTGCTGTCCGTCGCCGACGAACTCGATCGGGTTGACCAGCGGGCTCTCGGCGAGCGCGATCCGGGTCATCTCCTGGTCGTCCTCGTCGTCGTCGGCCATGACGATCGTGAGCGGGTTGCGATGTGTGGTCACGTTGGCTCCGAACTGTGCTGACGCGGGAGGCTGACGATGAACGTCGACCCCTCGCCGGGCTGGGACTGCACGGCGATCGATCCGCTGTGGCGCTCGGCGATCCGCCGGCACACCGCCAGGCCGATGCCGGTGCCCTCGTACTCCGAGCGCCCGTGCAGGCGGGTGAACACCCTGAAGATGTCGTCGTGCTTGGCCGGGTCGATGCCGATGCCGTTGTCCTGGACGCGCAGCCGGACGGGGTCGCCGTCGGTCTGCATACCCCGGCGGCTGCGCGATCCGGACGGCGGCGAGGCGCCGTCGCCGCTCGCGGTCACGGCGACGCGCACCGCCCGGTCCGGCGCACGGTACTTCAGCGCGTTGCTGATCAGGTTCTGCAGCAGCTGTCGCATCTGGGTCGGATCGGCCTCGACGATCGGCAGCGCGCCGACGGTGACGTCGGCGCCGGTCTCAGCGACGCGCGCCTCGAGGTCGCCGAGCACCTCGCGGGCGGTCTGGGACAGGTCGACCTGCTCGAACGGCGCGGCCTTGGTCGACACCCGCGAGTAGGTGAGCAGGCTGTCGATCAGTTCGGCCATCCGCCGGGCCGCCCCGCTCATCCGCGCGATGTAGTCGCGTCCCTGTTCGTCGAGCCGCTCGCCGTACAGCCGGTGCAGACGGTCACCGAAGAACTGGACCTTGCGCAGCGGCTCGCGGAGGTCATGCGCGGCGATCGAGGCGAAGTCCTCAAGCTCCCGGTTGCTCTCCGCAAGCCGTCGGCTGCGGTCGGCCAGCGAGTCGACGGTGTCCTCCAGCCGCGCGGCCATGCCGTTGAAATCGGTGGCCAGGTGGTCGAACTCGACGATGTCGCTGCCGGCGACCCGGGCCGTGAGATCACCGTCGGCCAGCGTTCTGGTCGTGTCGGTCAGCGCCTCGACTGGCTCGACGATGCGTCGGGTGAGCCGGTCGCGTACCTTGCGTGACACCACGACGAGCCCGAGCAGCAGCGCGGATGGCACCATCGCCAGCGCCGCCGGTGCCATCGCCGCGACCACGCCCTGCGCGGACACCGCGGTCAGCTCGATGCCGGCGACGCGCAGCGGCGCGGTCCCCGCGATGACCGGTCGACCGGCGACGTCGCGCACGACTCCGTCCGAGACGTCTGGCATCGACGCTCCGGCCCGCACGCGCTCGAAGTCCGCGTCGGCGACCAGCCGCCCATCGGCGGTGACGATGTGGGCCGACCCGTCCGTCTCGGCGTTGATCTCGGCGAGCAGCTCCTCCACCGCGCGCAGCGGCGCGAGCCCGACGAACGCCCCCGACACGCGCCCGGTCCGCAGGTCGCTCGTCGGGACGGCGTACGCGACGACCCACCGCTGGGTGGCCCTGTTGAAGCCGATGCCTCCGATGGCGAGCTCGCCGCTGTCGATCGCCGCCGCGGCCGTCTCGGTGATGCCCTCGTACGGCGGCTCGGCCGGATCGACCTGCCGCAGTGTGCTCGCCGCCGCGACCAGCCGCCCGCCTGCGTCGACGAAGGTGAGCTCGTCCAGCTCGGTCTGGGTCGCCAGCAGCCGGCCCAGCAGGTCGCGCACGCCGTCGGGTGTCAGCGCGGCGGGATCGTCGAACGCCGCCGCGGCACGCATCGAGCGGGTGGTCAGGTCGACCAGCGCCTTGGTCTGCCGGCCGACCCGGGCGGCGACCTGCTGCCGGTCGCGCTGCACGGTGGTGAACTGCGCGATCAGCGCCCAGCACATGATGGCGACGGCGACCACGGTGATCGGCCAGACCGCGGTGACGCCGAACGCCAGCCCCACTTCGCGGCGCAGCGTCCTGTCGCCCGACCCTGACCCGTTCGCGCCGACCGACGTGGGGGACCCGCCGTCAGGTGGGTCGTCGTGCCGGGTGCCGACTGGATCGTCGTGCACAGTGTCGAGGGACACGTGTCTCCTTCCAGCGCGCCGTCCCTGGTGTCATCGGTCGCAGCGGGCCCGACCTAAGCCGATTGAACCCTTCGGGCCCCCGCCGCCAGGCCGTCGGATCCGGCTTGAACGCGACGTCAGCACTGCCGTCAGGTTCGCGTCGGCGCCGGGGCGATTGCGACACGGTCGCGGCCCTGCCGCTTGGCCGCGTACAGCGCGGCGTCGGTGGCGCGCACCAGCGCGTCGGCGCCGGGGCCGTGATCGGGAACGCACGCCACGCCCGCGCTGGCGGTGACCGCAACGCCAGCATCGGCCGACGCGACGGCCGCGCGCATCCGCTCGGCGACGCCCGCCGCGGCCCGCAGGTCACGGCCCGGCAGCACGACCGCGAACTCCTCGCCACCGTACCGGGCGACGAGGTCGGTGCCGTGCGCCACCCGCTGCAGAACCCCGGCGATCTCAGCGAGCACCGCGTCGCCCACCTGGTGGCCGCGGCGGTCGTTGATCTGCTTGAAGTGGTCGAGATCGACCAGCACCAGCCCCACGGCACCGCCGTGTCGGCCCGCAATTGTGATCTCGCGTTCGAGGGTCTGCTCGAACGTGCGACGGTTGGCCACGCCGGTCAGCGCGTCGCGGGCGGCGAGCGCCCGGACCTCCTCGAGCAGCCAGGCGTTGTGCAGTGCCAGCGCCGCGTGCGACATGAACTGCTCCGTGGTGGCCACCACGGGCTGCTCGATTCGCGAACCCCGGCGCAGGCCGTGCTCGGCGACCAGCACGCCGATCGAGCGGTCCTCGGCCACCAATGGCACGAGCATGACGTTGCGGGGGTCTGCGAGCAGCACCTGCAGACCCGCATCGGCGTCCGCGGCCGGTGCGCTGGTCACCGGCCGCATGCTGTGGCCGTGCACGCGGCGCCGCCTCCGTCGAGCGCGGCCTTCACCGGCCTCACCGACAACGCCGGCAACAGCTGGGCGACCGCCCTCTCCTTCACCACGGGGCAGTGGACCCAGGTGTCAGCCGGCGACCAGCACACCTGCGCGATCGCCCCCGACGCTGCGGCGTGGTGCTGGGGCTCGGGTGCCAACGGCAGGCTCGGCAACGGCGACACCTCCCAGCGCCTGGAACCGACGCGGGTGTCGACCAGCACCGGCATGCTCGCGGTCACGGCGATCGCGGCGGGGCGACGAGCACACGTGCGCGATCGACCTACTCGCTGACGCGTGGTGCTGGGGGGCGGACGGTGACGGGCAGCTCGGCAACGCAGCCTCGGGATCCAGCGCGGCACCGTCACGGGTATCGACCGCCGCGATGACCGCCGACGTCGCCGCGATCGGGCTCGGCGCGCGTCACAGCTACGCCGTCCAGGCGACCGGCGCGCCGTGGTGCTGGGGCGACAACGCCGACGGGCAGTTCGGGATCGGCGGCGCGGGCGCATCATGGTCGACGCCACAGGCCGTCAGCACGCCGCGATGCCGGCGACGATCGCGGGCATCACCGGAGGCGAGCGCCACACCTGCGCGTTCGAGACAGGAGGCACGCCCTGGTGCTGGGGCGCCGGCGGTGACGGCCAGCTCGGCAACGGGTCGATCAGCCGCGGACGACCCCGACCGCCGTGGACACGACCGCCATGGCAGCGACCATCGGCGCGATGGACGCGGGCGGCGCCCACACCGTGGCCATCGACGGCGGCCAGGTGGCCTGGGCCTGGCGTCGGGGCTCCGCTGGTCAGCTGGGCAACGGCACGACGACGCCAGCGCAGACCACGCCGACCTTCGTCGGTCCGAACCGACGGACGTTAGCCCGGACCCGCAGCCGGCCTCGTCGAACCCGTGGGCCGCGACACCGCAGCGGAGCGCTTGTCGGCCGGGGGTCCGAGCCGACCGTCGCACTGATGGCCTGGACACGGTGGCACCGGTGCGCACGATGACCCCTCCTCGATGGCGGCTGTTCCTGCTCGGTGGCCTGGCGGTCATCGGGTGCTACCTGCTGGTCAGCGGGTTAGCGTTCGCCCAGCTCGTCGTCTACCCCGCAATCACGGCTGCGGCGGGCGTGGCGCTGCTGGTGGGAAGTCGCTCGCACCCCCCACAGCGGCGGCGGCCGTGGCAGGTGATGGCGGCCGCCGAGTTCCTCACTGCGGTCGCCGACGTCATGCGGTTCGCCTGGGAACCGGTGACCGGAGCACCGCCGACGTTCCCCAGCGCACCCGACTGGCTGTACCCGGTCGCGTACGTGCTGTTGATCGCCGGCCTCGTCGGGCTGATCCGTGCGCGCACGCCCGGGCGCGACTGGCCGGGCCTGCTGGATGCGACCATCATCGCCACCGGCTTCGCCGTCGTCGCCTGGGTGCTGCTGATCGAGCCGCTCGCCGCCGACACCTCGACGTCGCTGGCGGCGCGCGTGCTCGCGACCGCGTATCCCACGCTCAACGTGCTGCGGTTCGCGGTGGGTGTGCGGCTGGCGGTCAGGATGGGCAGCCGGCCGCCGGCCCTGCTGCTGCTGCTCGCCGCACTCGGCTTGGCCGTCGTCACCGACGTGGTCTACGCGCTGCTGCAGCCGGAGGGCGCCTACCAGGACGGGCACGCCCTCGACGCGGGATGGATGCTCGCCGTCACGCTGCTGGGGGCGGCCGCGCTGCACCCGACAGCGCGCGACCTGTCCGAGCCGACGGGCGATGTGCCCATGGGGCGCGGCGACCTGCGACGCACCGTCCTGCTGGCCGCTGCCTCATTCGTCGTGCCGGTCATGATCCTGCTCATCGGCGCGCACGGGGTCGTGCTGGACGTCGCGACCGCCTGGCTGTTCCTGCTGGTGCTCGTCCGGATGGGCATGCTGGCGCGCGCGTTGGAACGCTCCGCCGTCGAAGTGCAGGAGCTGCAGCGCGAGCGCCGCGAGCGATGGTTCCGCGCGCTGGTGCAGCACAGCGCCCACGTCGTCATCGTGCTCGATCTCGACGGGATGGTGACCTATGCGTCCCCGTCGGCTCGCTGGGTCGTCGGCGACGACGTCACCGGCTGGCACCGCGACCGGCTGCTGGCGTTCATCGATGCCGACGACGTCGAGCGGTTCGTGGCGCACATGGCGACGGTCCGCCGACAGCCCGACGCCGCGGCGGATCCGGTCCAGGTGCGATTCCGGCCGGTGGACGGAGCCACGCGCCACTGGGAAGTGATCGCCACCAACCTCCTCGACGACGCCGACGTCGGCGGGGTAGTGCTCAACGCGCGCGACGTGACGGAGCGCGCGGTCCTGGAGGACCGGTTGCGCCACCAGGCGCTCCACGACCAGCTCACCGACCTGGCGAACCGTGCGCTGTTCGACGACCGCATCCGCCACGCGCTCGAACGGGCGCGGGCCAGCGGCCAGCGCGTCGCCGCACTGTTCTGTGATGTCGACGACTTCAAGACCATCAACGACAGCCTCGGGCACGACGCGGGGGACCAGTTGCTGGTGATCGCCGCCCACCGCATGCGGCGCTGCCTACGCGCGGGCGACACAGCCGCACGCCTCGGCGGTGACGAGTTCGGGATCCTGCTGGAGGGCCTCGTCGACAACCGGCAGGCCTTCGAGCTGGCCGAGCGTCTCCTGGCCGTCATGCGCGAACCGATCATGCTCTCCGGCACACGCGTGGTCTCCACGATCAGCATCGGAATCGCCTTCGGCTCGTTCGGACAGCACGCCGAGGACCTGCTGCGCAACGCCGACGTCGCGATGCGCACGGTCAAGGCGGATGGCAAGGCTGCCTGGAGGCGTTACGAGCCGTCCATGCACGCCAGCGAGCTGGCCCGGGTCCAGCTCGTCGGTGACCTCGAGCACGCGGTCGCACGTAACGAGTTCTTCCTCGTCTACCAGCCGATCGTCGACCTGGCATCCGGTGCCGCCGTCGGTGCCGAGGCGCTGGTCCGCTGGCGTCATCCCGACCGCGGGGTCGTCCCACCCGGCGAGTTCATCCCCCTCGCCGAGGAGACCGGGCATGTGCTCGCGCTCGGGCGGTGGGTGCTGCGCCAGGCCTGCCTGCAGGCCGCCCGCTGGCTGGAACGCCTGCCCGCTGACACGCCGTTCAGCATCAACGTGAACGTGTCGGCGCGGCAGCTGCAGGATCCCGGACTGGTCGACGAGGTCGTCGCCTCCCTGCAGCAGGCCGCGCTGTCGCCACGTCGTCTGGTGCTCGAACTCACCGAGAGCATGCTGCTGCACGATCCCGAGGAGGCCCTGCGCACCTTCGGGGCGCTCAAGCTGCACGGCGTCCGCCTGGCCATCGACGACTTCGGTACCGGCTACAGCTCGCTGAGCTACCTGCGCCGCCTTCCCGTGGACATCATCAAGATCGACAAGGCGTTTGTCGATGACCTCGACGGCGTGCCGGCGGAGCAGACGCTGACCCGCGGGATCGTGGAGCTGACCCGGACACTGGGTGTCACCGCGCTGGCGGAGGGCATCGAGCGCGCATCGCAGGTCGACACTCTTCGCAGCATGGGATGCGCCCTCGGACAGGGCTTCCACTACGCCCGACCGCTGGACGCCGACGCGATGTGGCCGCTGCTCGCAGGCCGCACGTCGTCCTCGCCGCCGCACGGCCCACCGACCGAAGCCGTAGGACATTAAACACGGCCAGCACCGTCCGATACCAAGGTCAAGGGCGTGGTCTGCCGACCGCGCGAAGGGCCAGGGATGTGGCAATGGACGCAGAGGGAGCACACGCCGCCGTGTCACGCACGGAGTGGATGCTGTTCCTCGCCGCCGTGACGGCGTTGGCGATCGGCTTCTTCGTCCTGCCCGGCTACAGCATCGCGGCGGGCGCAGTGTTCATGCTCGCCCAGCTCGGAATGCTCGGCGCGCTGTTGGTGGGGGTCGTCCGGTATCGGCCCGTGCACCCCCGTGGCTGGTGGCTGCTCGTCGCCGGCCACGCCGCGAACATCGTCGCAACGCTCGCTTGGTACCCGTTGACGGTAGCCGGCGTGGTCGAGCTGGGGTTTCCTACCCCGGCCGACGCCGGGTACCTGGCGGGGTACGCGCTGATGCTGGGTGGCGTCTGGTCGTTGCTGTGGGCGCGGCTGTCCGCCGACCGCGCCGCCGTGATCGACACCGCGATCGTCACGATCGGGCTGGCGGTGCCGCTGTGGGCGCTGTTGATCGGCCCCGCGGCACGCGACGAGACCTTGTCGCTGCTGGCGCGGCTGGTGGCGATCGGCTACCCGACGGTCGACGTGCTGCTGGTCGCGGTGGTGGCGCGGATCATGTTCGCGAGTCAGGCGCGGCTGTTCGGCTATGGCCTGCTGGCGGTCGGGCTGGTCGGCCACCTCGCCGCCGACGTGGCCTACGGAGTCACGACGCTGACCAGCACGTTCACGTTCGGCCACCCGCTCTTCGCGGGCTGGCTGGTGGCATACGCGTGCATCGGTGCCACCGCGCTGCACCCGTCGATGCCGCAGATGACCGAGCCTGCGCGCCGCGGCGAGCCCGTGGTGAGCGTGACCCGGCTGGCGTTCCTGGCGGGTTGCGCGCTGGTGCCCGTGGGCGTGCTGCTGGTGGAGGCCCGGGTCGGCCGCTTCGACGACGTCGTCGAAGCGGCGGTGGCGACCGGCGTGCTGTTCCTGCTCGTCATGTGGCGGCTGTACGGCCTGTCGGTCGCCGTCAGTGAGCACAAGCGGATGGAGGAGCTGAAGAGCCAGTTCACCTCGTCGGTCAGCCACGAGCTGCGGACCCCGCTGACCGCGATCCACGGCGCCTGGGGCTGATGGCCGGCGGCGTCGCGGGGCCGCTGCCGGAACAGGCCGAGCGGCTGGTCGACATCGCGCGGTCAAACTCGGGCCGGCTGGTCCGGCTGATCAACGACATCCTCGACCTGGAGCGCATCGAGTCTGGCCGCGTCGAGATGACCCCCGCCGCGGTGCCGGCGGCCGACCTCGCACGCCGCGCGGTCGAGGAGCTGCGGCCCGTCGCCGACGACGCCGGCGTCACCGTGCGCGTCGCCGCGGCGCCGGCGCTGGTGTGGGCCGACCCCGACCGGGTACTGCAGACCCTGACGAACCTGATCAGCAACGCCGTGAAGTTCTCCGACCGCGACAACGCCGTGGACGTCGAGGTGGGGCTGGTCGACGGGGAAGTGCACTTCGCGGTGCGCGACCGCGGACGCGGCATCCCCGCCGACAAGCACGACACGGTGTTCGGGCGCTTCGCGCAGGTCGACGCCTCCGACGCCCGCGAAAAGGGCGGCACGGGCCTCGGTCTTGCCATCTGCCGCTCGATCGTGGAGCAGCACGGCGGGCGCATCTGGGTCGACAGCACGCTCGGTCACGGCAGCGTGTTCACCTTCGCGCTGCCCGTGGCCCGTGTCGAGATCACTGGAACCGTTTGCGTCGGTGTTGGACCCGAACATGTCGTTGACGGCTTGTGAGATGGCGTTGGCGGCGGCGTCGAACATGGGCGCGGTGACGTGGTGTAGATCTCTCAGGCCATAAGGCCCCGGCCCACCCATTGGACGGCGGTGGCGCGTTCGCGGTCCTGCCGTTCGCGATGGGCGCGCAGGACGTCAATGGTGGCTGGGGGAGTGGCAGTACACGGAGCCCGGCGGCGGTCTTGGGTTCGCGCA